>JAQCKI010000119.1 GCA_027592645.1 Chloroflexota bacterium
GCGCTATCATCGGGAGACCGCCGCGGAAGTAGCTCAGTGGTAGAGCGCCTCCTTGCCAAGGAGGAGGTCGCGAGTTCGACCCTCGTCTTCCGCTCCAGCGTCACGCACAACGGCCCGCCCTCAGGCGGGCCGTTTCGTTGCCTCCGTCGTGCGCGTCGCCGCCGGTCAACTCAGGCGGCGCAGCAGCCCCTCGAGGTACGCCTCGACCCGCGGTCGCAGGACGGCGCTGCTGAGGTCGGTGCGGCCGGCGTCGTTCCACTGGCCGGACGCGGGCGGGCCGGTATCGAGAGCGTCGACGAGATCCCAGTAGGGATGCTGGCTGACGCCGGCGACGCTCTCGTACGCCAGGCGGAACTCCTCGGCGGCCTCGACGCCGAACAACGCGGAGAGGTTCATCCGGCAGTGGGCGACATCGTTCCCCGGAGGGCCGTTGCACGCATTGACCCAGTCGGTCACGCCGCTGAGCCGGCCGTACCGCCAGAGCGTGTTCGCGGGGTGGTAGTCGCGGTGGATGAACGTGGGCGTGAACTCCGGCGGCGGCGCTGAGGCCAGGTCGTTCGCGCGCAGCCAGAGGTCGGGCCGTCGCGACCACGCCGGCACCTCGAACGGTCGGGAGCGGAACCACGGGCGGTAGGTCGGGAGGCCCTCGACCGGGCCGAGGGCATGCAAGGACGGAAGGAACGCCGCGAGTTGCCGGAGGTAGTCCGACAGGTTGCGCGGTTGCAGGTCGATGCGTCCGGTGACGCGCGTCATCAGCACCGCCGGCACGTCGCACTCGGCGCCGGTCGGGTCGATCGCGAGACACTCAGGCACCGGGAGGCCGCTGCCCCTGAGGGCGTCCAGGACGTGCATCTCGTGATCGGCGAGGTCGGGTTCCTCGGCCAGCCACTCGGGCCGGACGAAGCGCCGGATGACGACTGCGTCGATTCCACCCCGCGCACCGCTCACCCGGAGGAGGTGCACCGCGGCGGAGGTGCCGCCGCGCAGTCGCCGAACCGTGGTGACCCGGGCGCCCGGCCCCAGCGCGCGCTCCACCCAGGCGAGCGCCTACGGCGATGGGCGTCGGCGAAGGGCGCGCGACTGCGGGTCTTGTGAGGTCATGGCGCGGATCGTACGGGCCGAACGGCGGTGCGATCGCGTATGCTCGGTGTTCGGCGGCCCACCACGACGCCGGATCGCACACATCACGAGCAGGAAGTCGTACGTTGCGCCCACCGGGTGCGGCCTCGGCGTCCGCACTGGCGAGAGTGACCAGCGTTGGAGCACGATCTCCTCATCGAGTTCACGGCGCTGCTCCTGCTCGCAGCCGCGGCGGGGGCGATCGGCACCCTGCTGAGGCAGCCGCTCATCGTCGCTTTCATTGCCGTTGGGATCGCCGCCGGCCCGGCAGGCCTCGATGTGATCTCGGACAGCGACGCGTGGGAACTGCTCTCGGCGGTCGGCATCTCCCTGCTGCTGTTCGTGGTGGGCCTCCGACTCGACACTGACGAGATCCGCGCGACCGGTATCGTCGCGCTGATCACCGGCCTCGGCCAGGTCGCGTTCACCTCGATCGTCGGCTTCTTCATCACGATCGCGCTCGGGTTTGGCGTCACCGCTTCGATTTATGTCGCGATCGCGCTGACGTTCTCGAGCACGATCATCATCGTGAAGTTGCTCTCCGATAAGCGGGAGATCGAGTCGCTCCACGGCCGCATCGCGGTGGGCTTCCTGATCGTCCAGGACATCGTGGTAGTGCTGGTGATGATTGGCATCTCTGCCTTCGCCGGAACGGGTGCGGAGGACATCTCACCGGTGGGCGAGGCGTTCGAGATTGCCGGCAAGGGCGCCGCCTATCTCGGCGCGATATTCCTCGCGATGAAGTTTGCGATCCCCACGGTCTTCCGCACGTTCGCGAAGGTGCCAGAACTGCTGGTGCTGGGCGCGATCGCCTGGGCGATGGCGCTCTCCGTGGGCGGCGAGGAACTTGGCTTCAGCCGCGAGGTGGGGGCGTTCCTCGCGGGCATCTCGCTCGCCTCGACGCCGTTCCGCGATGCCCTCGGCGGGCGGCTGATGAGCCTACGGGACTTCCTGCTGGTGTTCTTCTTCGTGGTGCTGGGGGCCGGTCTGGACCTGTCGCTCCTCGGCGCGCAGTTGTGGCCCGCGGTCCTGCTGTCGCTCTTCGTGCTGATCGGGAACCCGCTGATCGTGATGATCATCATGGGGGTGATGGGCTACCGAAAGCGCACCGGCTTCCTGTCCGGCCTGGCCGTTGCGCAGATCAGCGAGTTCTCACTGATCCTCGGTGCGCTCGGCGTGTCAGTGGGGCACATCGACAGCGAGACGCTCGGGCTGATCACGCTGGTGGGCATCGTGACGATCACGCTCTCCACCTACCTGATCATCTACTCCCACCAGATCTACGATCGCATCCAGCACATGCTCTCGATCTTCGAGCGCTCCTCCCCATACCGCGAGGAAGGCACGGCCGATATGAGCGAGAGCGTCGATTTCATGGTGATCGGCCTCGGGCGATTCGGAGGCGAGATTGCGCGACAACTGCTGGATCAGGGCTACCGCGTGGCGGGCATGGACTTCGACCCGGAGGTGATCCGTGTGTGGCGACGGCGCGGCCTGGTGATCCACTACGGCGACGTGGAGGACCCGGAGATGGGCGCACTGGTGCCGACCGGCACGGGTTGGGTGGTCTCCACGCTGCCTCAACTGGAACTCAGCGAGGACCTGATGCGCACGCTCCACGCGCGCGGATTCCCCGGGAAGGTCGCCCTCACGGCGCACACGACCGCCGCGGCCGAATGGCTCACCCACGCGGGCGCCGACATGGTGCTGTTGCCGTTCCACGATGCCGCCACACAGGTCGTCACCTACCTGACACACCCGGAGGTGCCCCACAGTGACTTCAGCGCGGTGCTGGGGACGGATGAGGAACTCACGCGGTAGGATCGAGGCCCGTGCCGGGGTGGCGAAATGGCAGACGCAACGCACTCAAAATGCGTCGAGTGAGAGCTCATGCGGGTTCGAGTCCCGCCCCCGGTACCAATTCGACACGATTAGTTCGCTACGGGCTCAGCCTCCTCGGCGGTAGCGCCAAGGCGCATCAGAACCACCACGACGGCCAGCCCGGCGAACGCCAGCGCGATGGCGACTGCCACCGGGTCGCCTTCGACGGGGCCTCGGAGCGACCGGTCGGCCTCCACGAACGGCCAGAGTGCGCGCAACGAGCCGGCCATGAGGCCCACGAGCGCAGCCATCGTCACATCGTGCGCCCGTTCCAGCAGCCGTCGCAGTACCCACGAGAACGCCATGATGCCAACGGCCGCTCCCGCTGCGAAGACGGCGATGTAGGCAACCTCGCGCTCGTGGAGCGCGTCCAGCGTGCGCTCGTACATACCCATCACCAGCAGCAGGAACGCGCCGCTGACGCCGGGCAGGATCATCGCGCAGATCGCGAGGGACGCCGCGCCGAACACGATGAACAGCGACGGATCGTCCACGGTTCGATCAGGCATCCCCGCGAACAGGAATGCGACCGCCGCCGCGATGATCATCACCGCTACGTGGAGCGCGGAGCGCGTCCGAATGCGGCGCCACGGGATGAGGATCGAGCCGGCGATCAGGCCGAAGAACAGCGCCCGCGTCTGAACCGGGTAGTCCTCCATCAGCCCAGGGATGAGGGCCGCACCGGTGAGCAGAGCGGTGACCACGCCCGCACCCAGCGGCAGCAGCAACGCGAAGTCGACGCGCCGCGCGGCGTCGCGTGTCCCAGAGACATCAGCACGGGCGAGGCGGAACACCACCTCGGTGACGGTGCCAGCGGCCTCCAGCAGCCGCTGGTAGACGCCGACGATGAGCGCCACGGTGCCGCCGCTGACGCCTGGAATCACGTCGGCGGTGCCCATCAGGAGGCCCTGGAGGTAGTGGCGGAGCAGGCTCTTCGGTTGCATCAGCAGAGGTTAGGCCCCAACCGGCGCACGTTGAACCGCCGGGCCGCGGAGGGCTATCGACGCCCGATGCCGGCGCCGGGACCCACGTTCGTGTAGCCCGAGATGAAGTTCTCCACGCCGCGCTGCTCCGGTTCGAACGACTGCCGCTCGACCGTGCCGAGGTCGTTACACAGCACGTGCAGCGAGACCGACGGCACGTCCGAGGCCGTCACGACCTGGTGGATGTCCTCGTCCGGGTGCTTGAGCCAGGTGAGTTCGCCGAGGCCAATTGGCTCCGAGGCGATCAGTTCGAGTTCGGCGTATCCATCGCGTCCGCCGTCGTCACGCCGGACGTACTTCCGCTCGATCTGGGCGCCCTGCACCAGGCTCACCCAGCCATCGGTCAGGTGGTTGTGGACGCGGGTCGCCGAGTGCGGCGGGACGACCATCGAGAAGATACAGAGGTCGGGATCCTGCGACCGGTAGATCGCCCACGCCGCCGTGGTGCCGGGGACCGGCTGCCGGAACGCCTCAGTGATCCAGGACGGGTCGTAGAGGAGCGCCTCAGTGGGGGCCTTGAGCGCGTCCAGCAGGCCGGGCTTGCCACGCTCGCGCGCCACGATGTTGCGGAAGTCCTCCACGAACCGACGCAGGACGGGTTCGACCGGCTCCACGTAGTAGGACTCGGGCATCAGGGCTCACCTCCGACCGCAGCCTAGCGCCTGGATGGGGAGTGGCGCGCGCGGTGTGAGGTTGCGACGATATGCGCGCACTGGCGGATGGTGTAGCGGTAGCACACGGGACTTTGAATCCCTTAGCCCAGGTTCGAATCCTGGTCCGCCAGCCAGATCAGGGCATGCCCGGTCTTGCCTCAGCCGCGCGTACCCGTCAAACTCAGGTCACCGTCGTTCCCCGATAGCTCAACGGTAGAGCAAACGACTGTTAATCGTTAGGTTCGTGGTTCGAATCCACGTCGGGGAGCCACTCCGGTCTCTCAGAGCGTGAACCGCTCTTGGTCTTATCCGTGGCGGCGCCCGGAACCTCCCGGAGCCCGCCACGGATCTCCAACGTCATCCGCCGCTCACCAATGACCTGACCCCCTGAAACAGATCCACCGCGAGAGTGAGAATCGCGGTGGACAGGCA
>JAQCKI010000120.1 GCA_027592645.1 Chloroflexota bacterium
CAAGCGCGTGCAGGAAGGCTTCACGGGCTTTGACGTGGCCATTGCCCAGCGCGAGATGATGGGCAAGGTTGGTGGCCTGGGCCGCATCCTGGGCCCCCGCGGCCTGATGCCGAACCCGCGTAACAACACCGTCCTGAACGCCGAGGACATTGCTCGCGGCGTGCAGGAGGCCAAGGCGGGCCGCGTGGAGTTCCGGATCGACCGGAGCAACGTGCTGCACGTCATCCTCGGCAAGGCCTCCTTCTCGGAGGAGCAGCTGACGGACAACCTGCGGGCGATGCTGTCCGAGATCACCCGGAACCGCCCCACGGGCGCCAAGGGCGAGCTGATCCGTACGGCTTCGCTGGCCTCCACCATGGGGCCGGGCGTGCCGCTGGATCTGACCGAGCTGCGGTCGGTGGCGACCGCCTCTTCGTAGGCTGATATCGGGGCGGCCGGGCGTAGACGCCTGCGGCCGGCCGCCCCATACTGAATGTTCTCGGCCCCCAATCGGGGCCGCCGCCAGAGACCACGGGTTCCCCACGGGGATGAATGGCCGAAACCGGCCGCCTGTGCAGGCGAGGGCTCACGCGCAACATCCGGCCGCGCAAGCGCGCCGTGTTCCGCGCCCTCACCGCTGACGGTGCAGGGCGCGTTCTGTTTCCAGGGGGAGACGGACGCCGCCGGAATCAAGGAGGAGCGCGTGCCGACCCCCCGCAAGGAGGCCCTCGTCGCGGAGCTGGTGGAGGTCCTCGGTCGGGCTGAGATCGCGATCTCAGCGTCCTACCAGGGCATCACGATGGCGAAGCAGTCCGAACTGCGCCGCAGGCTCAGCGTCGCCGGTGCCGAAATGCACGTGGTGAAGAACACCCTGCTGAAGATCGCCGCAGAGCGTTCTGGTCGCCCGGAGTTCGCAGAACTCGCGGATGGCCCCACGGCGATCATCGTGGGCTTTGACGAGCCGGTGGCTCCGTCCAAGGCGCTGGTCACCTACATCCGCGAGAACACGGACGGCAAGGTTGCCATCCGCCGCGCGTGGATCAGTGGCGAAGTGGTGGACGAGGCGTATGTCCGTGACCTCGCCACGCTGCCGAGCCGCGACGAGCTGGTGGCCAAGCTGGCCGGCAACCTCGTTGGCAAGGTGGCGGAGTTCAGCGGCCTGCTGGTCGCCACTCAGCGGAAGTTCGTGGGCCTGGTAGAGGCCCGCGCCAAGCAGCTGGAGGATGCGGCCTAGTCCGCGGCCCCCGGCGACCAGTCAGTACACATACCGCAGTTTCGCCGCCACGTGCGGCCCATGGAGGAACAGATGAGCAAGGTTGAAGAGGTTCTGGACGTCATCAAGGGCATGACCCTGATTGAGCTCCGCGACCTGAACAAGGCGATCGAAGACGAGTTCGGCGTGACCGCCGCGGCCCCCGTGGCCATGGCTGCCGCCCCGGCCGGCGGTGGCGCCGCCGCCGTTGAGGAGGAGCAAGACTCCTTCACGCTGACCCTGACGGACTTCGGTGCGAACAAGATCAACGTGATCAAGGTCGTCCGCGAGATCACCGCCCTGGGCCTCAAGGAGGCAAAGGACCTGGTGGAGGCCGCTCCGAAGGCGGTCAAGGAAGACATGCCGAAGGCTGACGCCATGGCTGCCAAGGCGAAGCTGGAGGAGGCGGGCGCCAAGGTGGAGCTGAAGTAGGCTCCACCCCGGCTGCGGTTTGTCCGCGGCCACGCCGTCCGGCTCCTCACACGAGCCCTCCGGAGCACCGGCCACTCGGCCGGTGCTCCGTTCATTTCCAGGGAGCGTGGCGCGGTCGGGGGAACCCGCCCGCCCGGGGGGAGCCCCTCCGGGGGTGTCATGCGGAGTGCGGGCAAGCGAGGACGGATGGTAGTCTCGATGCGTGCAGTGCTTCCAATGTGATGAAGATGCCACCCAGGAGTGCCCCCGTTGTGGGGCGCTGTACTGTGACCAGCACGGCGACGCAATCTGCGAGCGGTGCATGGATCCGGCACTGGCGTTGCCGTCTTACAAGGTCTACCGCGGTTCCATCGGCGCGCTGCTGATCGGCTCGATCGTCGCGGTGTGGCTGCTGGTGCTGCCACCGGCGGCCGCCGACCAGGACGGCCCCCCCGCCGCGCTGGCCGGGGTGGTGCAGACCGTCACCGTGACGCCGACGCCCGAGGTGACGCCCGTCCCCGGCGGCGAGGCGACACCCGCCGCCGGCACGCCGACGGCCACGCCAGAGCCCACCGAGACACCGACCCCCACACCGACCGAGACGGTGGCGCAGGAGACCTACACCGTGCAGTCCGGCGACACGCTGTTCCTGATCGCCTCCCGCTACACCTCTGACAACGCCGAGATCGACCGGCTCGCGACGGCCATCGCACAGGCCAATGGCATCACCGACCCGTCATCCATCCAGGTGGGACAGGTGCTGATCATCCCACCCCGCTAACCCTCGTCCGCGCCACCCAGGCAGGAAAGGCGACCGATGAGTCTGCCGGCGTACGACCCCGACCGATACCTTCAGTACGAGGTGAACCACCGCATGGCGGTCTACCGCAAGGTCGCCATCTTTGTCCCGTCGGGAGCGCTGTTCACCTGGCTCCTGCTCGTCGCCTCGCTGCAACTGCCGGGCACGCTCATTGCGGTAGTGCTCCTGGGCATCTGCACGCTCGCGTTGGATGTCGAGGCATGGCACGCGCTGCGGGACATGGTCTCCCGGCCCGTCACCACGCGTGGACAGGTACGGCGGATCTTCTCGAAGCCACGTTTCGCCTTCTTCGGCAAGGTACACTACATGTTCGTGGACAAGCACATGTTCGAGGTGGACGTGGTCGCCTCCATGGAACTGCGGGAGGGCGACGAGGTGGAGGTGGTCCACTGGCCGCACACCGGCGTCATCATCACCGTTGAGCGGGTCGCAGGGGTGGAACGTGGTAGCGACTGAGCCGGGTGCGCCCGAGGCCTACCGCACCCGCGTCGCGGAACTGCCGGAGGGCGAACGCCCCCGGGAGCGCCTCGAACGTCTGGGCCCGCAGGCGCTGAAGTCAGACGAATTGCTCGCCATCCTGCTGCGCACCGGAACGGCGCGGGACGACGTGCTGGAGGTGGCGCAGCGCCTGCTCCGCGACCGCGATGGCCTGCGCGGGCTGGCCGCCTCGGACGTACCGGGGCTCGCCGCTGTGCACGGCGTCGGCCAGGCGAAGGCGACGACGATTGCTGCCGCGTTCGAACTCGGGCGGCGCGTGGGCGCGCTGGAGGGCGAGACGCGGCCGCAGGTCACAGGGCCGGAAGATATCGCGCGACTGTTGCAGCCGGAGATGGAACTGCTCCAGCAGGAAGAGTTGCGGCTGCTGGTGCTGGACACCAAGCACCGCGTGCTGGCCGCGCCGACGCTCTACCGCGGGACGGTCAGCGCCGCGCCCGGCCGAGTCGCGGAGTTGTTCCGCGAGGCGGTGCGCCGGAACGCCTCCAAGATCGCGATCGCGCACAATCACCCGAGCGGCGACCCGACACCGAGCCCGGACGACATTGAGTTCACGCGCGCGGCGGTAGAGGCGGGGCGGCTGCTGGAGATCGACGTCCTCGATCACGTGGTGATCGGGCACGGGCCGCGTCGATGGGTCTCACTGCGGCAGCGGCGGCTTGGCTTCGGCTGATGCTACGATCCGGTGCAGGCGGGGGCCTGGACCGGACACTCCATGAACTGGGTCGACCTGCTGATCGCGGCTGTGATTGCGTGGACGGTGATCCGCGGATTCTCTGCGGGCCTCATCCGCCAGGCGGTGGGGCTGCTGGCCGTGGTGCTGGGGATCGTGCTGGCCGGGATGCTGTACGACGACCTCGCCGCGAACCTCGACTTTCTGATCGATGGCCAGACGACACGCGAGCTGATCGCGTTCGTGGCGATTGCAGCCGGGGTGATGATCGCCGGCAGTGTGCTGGCCGCCGTGCTGAAGACCACCGCGAGCATGCTGATGCTGGGGCCGCTGGACAGCCTGGGCGGAGCGGCGGTGGGATTCGTGCTCGGGCTGCTGTACGTGCAGCTGGCGCTGATTGCAGTCGCCGTGTTCCCGGTGTCTGAGGGTGTGTCGCGCGCCGTGGATGAATCCACGATTGCGCCACTGTTCCTCGACACGATTCCGCTGGCGCAACTGGGCCTGCCGGAGGAGTTCAACGACCCCCTTCAGCAGTTGGAACAGTGGCGGGAGACGCTCGGCATGATGATGCCGGATGGCTTCCCGGATACATTGCCGGCGGGGATGGTCCCGCCGGGCATGGATGGCGAGGACGGCGAGGGTAGCGAGGAGGAGTAGCGCCCTCACCGTGCGGCCCTGATCCGGTACACTTCCGCCATCCGAACCCACGCGCCGTCCGAGCCACGGGCGGCGGGCAGGCCGGGAGACCGGCCTTCGGAGAACGAGGGTCGCGGTGGCAGTCCATCGCCGGGCGCTGGTGCTCAATCAGAACTACGAGCCGCTGAACGTGTGCTCCGTGCGGCGTGCGTTCGTGCTGGTGTATCGCGGTAAGGCCGAGATCCTGGAGGATGGCGGCGAGCCGATCCCCGGGGCCGAAGAGCGCCACTACCTGACCCCCTCCGTCATCCGCCTGCGCTCCTATGTCCGCCGTCCTCACCCGCGCCCGCGCCTGACGCGTCGCGAGGTGTTCGCGCGCGATGGCGACCGGTGCCAGTACTGCGGACAGCGGGGCGGACAACTGACGCTGGATCACGTGATGCCGAAGCATCGAGGTGGCGGCCATGATTGGCTGAACCTGGTGACAGCGTGCCGTGAGTGCAATCACCAGAAGGGCGGTCGTACGCCGCAGGAGGCGCGGATGTCGCTCCTGCACGAACCCTTTCAACCGTCCGCCCATCCGGCGGTGGTCTACGCCTCGTACGTTGACCGCTACCGGGAGTGGGCGGCCTACCTGAAGGGGTGGGCGAAGGACGCAGTCTCGCGCGATGTGGCGCCCGCGGAGATCGGCGCGGTGGCGGGCTCGTAGCGACGCGGTCGAGGTGGTTGCTGGGGCTGTTGGAGAGAGATGGACGCCGCGGGAGCGGCGTCTCTGTTTGTGGCCCAC
>JAQCKI010000121.1 GCA_027592645.1 Chloroflexota bacterium
CGGCGATGCCGCCGCTGAGGCCGGCCGCGCGGCCCGGGCGACCGGAGGATGCGCCGCCGTCGCTGCCCGTGCTCCGCGCTCGGCCGGTGCCGCCAGCGGAACCACCACGGCCTGTGGCACACCCGGAAGAGCACCACCGCGGGATGCCGCTCGACTGACCGCGCGTGGCCTGCGTACCCTGACGGCAACATGCCCGGCCGACTCTCGATCGCCCGTCTTGTCCGACGTGACCCCGAACGCCGCGTGCTGCGCGCGTTGGGCGAGCGGCTGCGCGATCTGCCCGCACGGCGACGCCCCGACCAGTCACTACAGGTCGTGGCGGATCTCGCGCGGGAACTGACGGGCGGCCGCTATGCCGCGCTCTCCGTGACCGATGAGCACGATGTGACCGAGGGCTTCTTCGCGTCCGGCCTCACGGCGGAGCAGATGGCGCGGCTGCGTACGCCCCCGCAGGGCCACGGCCCGCTCGGCTCGCTGCGGTACGACGGCAAGCCGGTGCGCTTCGACGATGTGCAGCAGCACGCCAAGGCGTTCGGGTTCCCCTCGCACCACCCGGAGATGGCGGCGTTGGTGGGCGTGGCGATCTGGGTGCATGGCAGCGTGCGCGGCGCGCTCTACGTCACCGACCGCCGCGACGGCCATGCGTTCGATGAGCACGACGAGCGCGTCCTGCTGACGCTCGCGGAGCACGCCGCGAAGGTCATCGAGACTGAGTGGTACTAGGGCTGCACGCCTAGCGCGGGCGGACGGTCGCAGGGATGGCGTCGGCGCGTTCGAGGACCTCTTCGAGGGCCATGCGGAGCGCCGGATCCATGCGGCCGGAGAGGCAGCGCGGGCAGTTGGGCTGGTCGGGCGCGCCGGTATCGTGCAACGTCACCAGCACGCCACCTTCGTCCAGCATGATGCCGCAGACGGTGTCCACCTTGGTGGCATAGAACTGTCGCTCGCCGCGCGGGTCCGCGTTGTGCAGCACCACCCAGTGCCAGTCGTCGCCGAAGTCGTCGAGCGCCTTCGCGACGATTTGCATCTCCGCCATTACTTCCCCTGCAGGTACTTGCCGAACCAGGCGAGCGACTTCTTCCACGAGTCCTCTGCCGCAGCCTGATCGTAGGCCGGGCGGGTGTCGTTGAAGAAGGCGTGCTGGGCACCCTCGTACATCGTGATGTCGTTCGACACGCCGGACTTCGTGAGGGTGTCGCGGAGCATGTTCACCTGCTCCGCCGGGATGCCGGCGTCCGCCGAGCCGTAGGAGCCGGCGACGGGGACGCGAATCGTGGCGATCTGCTCGGCGGCGGGCATGCCGCCGCCGTAGTAGACGTGCACAGCGTCCACGTTCGAGGTCGGGCGCAGCGCCGCCGCCAGGCTCAGGCCGCCGCCCATGCAGTAGCCGACGCAGCCGACCTTGCCGGCGCCTCGCGCGACTTTCAGCCACGCGATCGCCGCGTCCACCTCGCGCGCGGCGAGGTCACGTTCGAACGACATGACGAGCTTGCGTGCCTCGTCCGGCTCCGTGGCGATGGTGCCGTGGTAGAGGTCGGGCGCGAAGGCCAGGTAGCCCTCTTTGGCGTAGCGGTCGGCGATCTCCTTGATGTCATCCGTGAGGCCCCACCACTCCTGGATGACGATGAGGCCGGCCTTCACCTCGGCGGGCTCGGCCAGGTAGCCGGAGATGCGCACGCCGTTGTGCTGGATGGTGGTGTCGGGCATCGGATGCTCCTTCGTCGAGGTGGCTCGTGGTGGATTGAGCCGTGGTGGGTGCGCCTCGCAGGGCCCGAGCAGTATACGACCGCGCTCGTGGCGCCCCCGCTCGACTGCACTTACTGGCCCGCGCCGAGGGCCACCGGATCGAAGAGCCACTCGACGCGTGCGCCGGCCTCGATGCCGTGCGCGGCGTACCAGCCGAGCGGCGTCTCCACGGCCGCGAGGTAGCGCGCGGACGTGCGGCGGATCTCCAGCGACTCCGGCTCCATCTGCACGATCTCGATGATCTCCAGGTCGTGGTTGATGAAGGCGATGTCGAGCGGTACCAGGGTGTCCTTCATCCAGAAGCCGGACTCGCTGCCCTCCGCCCAGTAGAACAGCATCCCGCGGCCTTCGATGGACGTGCGGCCCGAGAAGCCGATCGGGAACTCCGCGCGGCCGATGACCTCGACCGGGAGGGTGGCGGTGCCGCCGCTCGTGGTCGTGAAGCGCACCAACGGCAGGTCGGCGGTGGGGATCGAGGCGGTCGAGGCGACCGGCAGGCCGCTATCGGTCGCGGTGACCGTCGGCGGGGCCGTGGCGAACGCTGGGGCGGTCGCGCTGGCGCTCGGGAGGACTGTGGGCGCGACGACCGCGTCTGTGGTGCCCCCGCACGCGCCGAGGGCGATCGTCGAGATGACGGTGAGCAGGGCGCCGAGGATGGATGAGGTCATGGGATCATCGTCGGCGGTGGGTGGCGGGATTGACAACCAGCACGTCTCGGGCGAGCCTCGGTATCCCATGACTCACTCCGACGTGCTCTCACTGGCGATCCGCCTCTGGCCCGGCGCGCGCGACACCGGACAGGTGGCCGATCCGGCCGACCTGGACGTGCTGCTGGCCGCGCAGGGTCAGCCCGGTGCGCCCGGCTACGAGGGCGGCGTGCGCGGCACCTTCGCCTGCTTCGCCCCGGACGAGGAGGCGACGCTGACGCTCTCCACCGGCGAGCACGCCGTCTCCGACGCCGAGGCGCGGCTGCTGGGGCATCTGCTGGTGACGCGCGTGCTGATGGCCGCCGGGCTGCATATCGACCGTCGCGTGCAGCGCGCGGTGGGCGATGCGTATGCGGTGACGTGGTGCGTGAAGGGCGGCTACCGCGCCTCGCCGCTGGCGCTGGCGAACAGCATCTGGCTGGTGGCGCTGGACCCGCTGCACCGCTCTGACCGCCCGATCCCGATCGACTGGTCGCCGGAGGCGTACCAGGATGCGGCGTTGTGGAACCTGGACTACCGCCTGTTCTCGCACTACGACATCCGCGAGCGCGCGCTGGATTGGACGGTTTACGCCAGCCTGGACCCGAAGCGGCACGCGGGGTGCTCGATCTGGACGATCGTGGAGCCGCTGCTGCGCCTGGACGACGACCGCTCCTTCCAGGCGCTGTCCGTGTTCGCCGAGGCCTCCGACGAGGAGTCGGACGTCCCCGCCGCCGCCATCCTCGACCGCGGCCGCATCGCCGCCCTGCTCCGCGTCTTTGCCGCGCAGCACCGGGAGCGGCGGTAGGGGCGCGGTGGCACTGGCGCATCGCCGCCGATCTCGGCTTCCGATTCCGTTCGCACTGAGCCCGTCGAAGTGCGCCGTCCGTCCGATCGCATCCCGATGAGGCCTTGGAGGGCGGTGCGTGAGGGTGGACGGGTGCATCGGAACGTGGCCGTACCGAGGTGGCGGTTCGACAGGCTCACCGCGAACGGAGAAGGCTGCCCAGCGCATCAGCCTAGACGGCGACGTTCTCGCCGGGCTCTTCGACGTCGCCGAGGGTGGCCATTTCGTTGATGGCGTCCAGGACGCGGAGCAGGTGGTCGTCGTCGGGGGCGGCCATGTCCGGGATGTGGTAGCCGCCAAAGGCGTCTACGACGGTCTTGTGGTCGTCGATCACGAAGTCCGGGGTCATCGGCACGCCCAGCGTGACCAGGCGGGCGTGGTGGTCATCCAGCGGCTTCACGAAGTAATCGGTGACGAAGCCGTCCAGGTCGTGGCGCTTCATGTCCCAGCGCCGGATGCCGACGCCTGACCAGACGTAGATGGTGTGGCCGGCGTCCTTCAGCGATTGGAAGACGTCCCGCGTGTGGTTGCGGAGTTTGCCGTTCCACATGATCAGGGTGTTGTCGACGTCGAAGAAGACGTTGAGCGGTCGGCCGGAGCCGGTGCCCTGCGAGAGCTCGGGCGGGATGCCCTGCTGCGGCTCGCTGCCGTGCCCCGGAATACCCTCGGTCATGCTGCCTCCGACCCCGCCTACTGGTGCTGCGACAGGAACGTGCCGACCACCTCGTTGAACCGGGGGCCGTCTTCGAAGTAGACGGAGTGGCCCAGGCCGGGCAACTCCACGTACTCCGCGTTCGGCAGCAGCGCATGGAAGGCGCGGATCAACGGTGGCGGGGTCACGATGTCCTCCGCTCCTACCAGACAGAGTACCGGGATCGAGAGCCTGCGGACATCCTCGGGCGTGGGGGAGCCGGCGGGCGTGCCGGTGACAGCGGGGCGCGGCGGGTTCAGCGTCTCGATCTGGCGGTAGAGGAACGTGCGCGCCGGTTCGCGGTCCTGGAACGACTGCGCGAGCGCGCGGTGCACCAGCGGCGTGGTGGTCGCCTGCGCCAGCGCTCGAGCGCGCTCCTGCTGCTCCGGCCAGTCGAAGAAGCCCCACGTGTCCGCCATCACCAGCGCACGGACGCGCTCCGGGTGCCGTACCGCGAAGCCGAGCGCCGCGCGCCCGCCGAGTGACTGCGCGACGATCGAGCAGCGCTGCACGCCGAGGCCGTCCAGCAGCGCCTCGAGGTCGTCGGTGTAGCGCGCGGGGCCCTCGCCGGTGGTGTCCTCGGAGCGTCCGAAGCCACGCTGGTCGATGGTGATGCAGCGGTACTGCTGGCGGAAGGTGGGCACCTGCTGCCACCACGAGAGGTGGTTGCCGGCGGCGCCGTGGATGAAGACCAGCGGCTCGCCCTCGCCGGCGACTTCATGGAACAGGCGGATGCCGTTCACCTCTGCGTAGGGCATGCGTGGTCTCCCTCGGCTACTTCTTGCGAGCGCTCCTGGACGACGTGCTGCTGGACGATGGGGCGGGGCGGTCGAGTCGCGCCTCGATCGCCGTCAGGCGGTCCTGCAGCTTCTGGTTGGTCTGCTGGAGTTCCTCGACCTGCTTCGTCAGCGCCTTGGTCTCGGCTGCGCCACCCGCGCGTTCGCCGATCCGGCGGGCGGCGACGCGGCTGACGCGCCGTGCGCGACCATCGAGCGCGCGCGCGGCAAGCCCGCCGAGCG
>JAQCKI010000016.1 GCA_027592645.1 Chloroflexota bacterium
GGCCGCCGGTCGTCCTCGCCGAGCGGCTTGAGGTCCGAGGACGGACGATGCGCTCACACGAAACCCGCCTTTCGGCGGGTCTCGTAATGAGCGTGGTGGAGACGGGGGAGAATTGAACTCCCCGTCCAGAGCACGGCTGATACGAACGTCTACGAGCGTAGTCACCGGGGAGTAAGTCTCATCGGCGCCCCTCCCGTGACGGCAAGGCTGACCCGACCAGTCTCAGTTGGTCTTTCGCGCCGCGACCCTGAGACGCAGGTCGGCGCGGCACCTCGACATTACGTCGCGGCCCAGAACCCATCGAGGCGAGATTCCGGACCACGTCGCTACCTTAGTTAGGCAGCGAGGGCGAGCTTGTGTTCGCCAGATACTTTGTTGCCACCTGATTAGCGAGGTTGATGGCGCCTCGGCTCGCAATCCGCACCGGTACGTACCTGTCGAATCCTGTCGTCCCCATCGGTGCGCGCGACATTGCTATCGCTCCCACACATTGTACATCAGTTCTGATCAGACCGTAGGCCGGGGTGACCGCCGAGGCCGATGACGCGGCGGGGCAGGGCTACGGCGTGCGCACGCTGTGGCGGAGGGCGCGCTGCATCGAGCGATCCGCCTCGCGCTCCTTGATCGACTCGCGCTTGTCGTAGGAGCGCTTGCCCATCGCCAGGCCCAGTTCCACCTTCGCCTTGCCGCGCACCAGGTACAGGCGCAGCGGCACAATGGTGGTGCGGGGCTGCGTCTCCAGCAGTTCTCGCCACTGCGCCAGCTGCCGGCGGTGGAGCAGCACCTTCCGAGGCCGTCGTGGCTCGTGGTTCTCACGGGCGGGGTCATAGGGGGCGATGTGGACGTTGTACAGCCAGAGTTCGCTCTCGCGGAACCGGGCGTAGCCCTCGCCGATGGAGGCGGACGAGGTGCGCATCGACTTGATCTCGGTACCGGTCAGGACCAGGCCAGCCTCCACGCGCTCCAGGATCTCGTAGTCGAAGCGCGCGCGACGGTGGACGGCGAGCGTGCCGCTCGTCGTGTCCTCTTGTTTCTTCGTACCGCTCTTCTTAGCCACGACGACAGATCTCTAAAGACATAATACGTGGGGTTACGGGCCCCGTGAAGATCGAGGATAGCCGCTGCGGGCGGTGCAGGCCTCGGAGCGTGCCACGCGGGGAGCCTGGGCGGGGCGGATCGAGACTCGGCTCGGCCCCGGCGTGGCAGTCGTCGGGCGGCGCATCGCGAGTGGCCGGTCGGAGCAGGCGTCGAAGCGGGCAGGGCAGAGGGCCTGACGCGGCGGGGTGGCCGCCGTCTTGGACATAACGCAACATTCGCATCGATCGCTGCGACGCCGGTGTAGGGCGGTGGTCTCGCCAGTGATCCGCTACGGCAGCGACGCGCGCAGGACCTCAACGGCACGGATCACGAAGACGTCGCGGCCGGCCTCGATGTCCTCGAGGGTGAGCGTCACGGGCACGTCCGGGATCACGCCGCGGCCTTCGATCTGGTTGCGGGCGGGCGTTAGCCAGCGGGCAATCGAGACGTACACCGCGCCACCGTTGGAGAGGCGGACGGCATGGTTCACCGTGCCTTTGCCGAACGAGGGCTCACCGACGATCAGGGCACGGCCGTTCTCCTGCAGCGCGGCCGCCATCAGTTCCGCACCCGAGGCGGAGAAGGCGTCCTGAACGATCACGATCGGCAGCGAGGTCACCATGCCGGGGCGCGCCGTGGCCGTGCGCTCGCTGCCATTGCGTTCGATCTGCGTCACGATCTCGCCGCCATCCAGCAGCATGTCGACCAACTGCACGGTTTCCTGCAGCAGGCCGCCCGGGTTGCTGCGGACATCCAGGATGATGCCGCGCGCGCCATCTGCCTCGGCAGCCAGGAGCGCCGTCTCGAGTTCCTGGGGCGTGGTACGGGTGTACGAGGAGATGCGGATATAGGCGAGATCTTCCACGATCTCGCCGGCCTCGTCACGGAGGACGCCACCAGGTGGCGCCGTCGAGACCGAGGCGACCTGGATGTTGTCGCGTTCGATCTCGTACTCGGCGGTGACGCCATCCAGGTGCCGAACCTTCAGGCGGACCGTCGTGCCGATCGGGCCGCGGATGCGGAGGACGGCCTGTTCCACGCTCCAACCCTCGGCCGACTCGCCGTCGACCTCGAGGATGATGTCGCCGGCCATCAGGCCCGCGCGCTCGGCGGGCGTATCTGGCAGCGGACGCACGATCACCACGAAGTCGTCCTGGAGCGACACATTGGCGCCGATGCCCTCGAACGCACCCTCGAACTCCGAACTCGACAGCGCGAAGGTGTCCGGGTCGATGTACGTGGAGTGCGGGTCGTTCAGGGCCTCGAAGATGCCGCGGATGGCACCGTCCAGGAGGAATTCAGAGGCGGCCGCCTCGGGCTCTACATAATCTGTCTGGAGGACCTCCGCGATCTCCGCGAGGAGGGCCCATCTGGGGTCGCTCGATGGGTCGGCGGTGGGCGCGATCTGGGCAGGGGCGGTTGTCGCCGGCTCCGTGGCGACGCGGGCGAGGAAGCCGGTGGCAACGAGGAGGACGGCAATGACAACCGCCATCATCGAGATGACCGCGCCGCGGGCCTTCGAGTTCACAGCGTGCTCTTTCAACGCCCGATGTCAGGACAGGCGATGGACCCGCGGGTGGTGGAAGCCGACCGACGCAGTCTACACCGCGAGGGCACCCAGGGCCCTGGCCCGGATCTCGATACGACAACATAACGGAGATAGTGCGAAGTTCCGCGGCTACTTCCCGGCCTCGGTATTCTCGGCAGTATGGCCACCACCATTCGCCCCGCTGCTCCTGCTGATGCCGCGGCGCTCGCCGCGCTCATCGTGGCTGCGTTCGAGGAGTACCGAGGGTGGCTGGTGCCACCGTCCGCGGCGCTTGCCGAGACGCCAGCGACGATCGAGGCGCAACTCACCGGCTCGCATGGCGCTGTGCTCGCCGAG
Source organism: Chloroflexota bacterium (assembly GCA_027592645.1). Taxonomy (GTDB): domain Bacteria; phylum Chloroflexota; class Dehalococcoidia; order UBA2979; family UBA2979; genus W-Chloroflexi-9. Next base: position 2,963 of record JAQCKI010000016.1, read on the forward strand.
GTCGATGGTGTCGCCGCCGGCTGCGTCCTGTTCAACCCGCAGGGCCTGGACCTGTACTTCGGTCGCCTGTCGGTGCTGCCGGCCTATCGGCGCACCGGTCTCGCCGAGGCGCTGATTACGGCCGTAGAGGCCGAGGCCGCCCGACGAAGCGCTGCTGGCGTCGTCCTGAGCGTCCGTATCGCCTTGCCGGCTAACCAGCGGCTGTTTGAGCGTGCCGGCTACGTGGAGGTCCGCCGCCAGGCTCACCCGGGCTTCGACCACCCCACCTGGATTGACATGCGAAAGTCACTCTAGAGGCCCGCCCCGATACGCCTCCGGGCTTGCAATCGATACCCCTCGTGGGTATGGTCTCTCCATACCCACGAGGGGTACTGGAGATCGGAGGCGATCGTGACCCGTGCACTGACCTATCGAGGCGAACTCCGCTGCTTCACCTGCGGTCGTTACCTGGGCGACTTCGAGTCACACCCTGAAGCTCACGGCAAACAAGATCTGCACCTGGTCGCGCCGGCGGCCGGCGCCGCCCGTGGCACCGTGGTGAAGACCGAGCGCGGCCTCCGCTGCTCTGTCTGCAATGGTCGCGTCGTGACTGATGCGGTCGAGCGTATCGCTGCCTAGCCAACACAACGACACGAGGCGATTGTGAAGGTTATGTGCGGAAAGGGGCGCGAGTGTCGCGTCCCTTTCTTTCTTATCTGACACATCGCGATGCAGTGTCGCCTACTTCGTGGAGGCCTCCAGGGCCTTCAGCACGTGCTCGGCGTGACCCTCTGCCTGGACCTGCTTCCAGACCTTGATGAGCTTCCCGTCCGGTCCGATCACAAACGTGGAGCGGATCATGCCGATGACGGCCTTCCCGTACATCTCCTTCTCACCCCACGACCCGTACGCCGTGGCCACGGTCTTGTCGGCATCGACGAGCAGTGGGAACGGAAGGTCGAACTTCTCGCGGAACGCCTGGTGGGATTCGGCGTCGTCCGCGGAGACCCCGAGAACCACGGCGCTCTTCGCCAGGATCGCGTCGTGGTTGTCGCGGAAGGAGCACGCTTCCTTGGTACAGCCCGGCGTGTCGTCCTTCGGGTAGAAGTACAGGACGACGGTCTTGCCGGCGTACTTGGCGAGGCTGTGGATCTTGCCGTCCTGATCCGTGAGCGAGAAGTCAGGAGCGCTGTCGCCCGCATCGAGTGTCACTGCCATCTGGCCGCCTTCCGTTGGGTCGGGTGGATGAGGTGGCCATGATACCCCGGTGGGGATCCCCCGCTGCCCCGGCATCCCCGTGACGAGGATTCCTGATAGATTCCGCCGGCACCCGGATCTGATCGCCGGGTGCGTGTGGATGGAGCGACCTCGATGACCACGGGAATCCGACCGGCCGACCACAGCGTCCCGATCAGCGGCCGCGACCTGCATTATGTCGAATACGACTCCCCCACCCCGGGTGCAACCCCGTTCGTAATGCTCCACGGGCTGTCATCGTCCTGGGGAGCGATGCGACGGATCGCGGATCACCTGGCGCCCCGGTTCCACGTGTATGCGCTCGACCAGCGCGGGCACGGCGAGTCCGGCTGGGCGTCCGCCGAGGCGTATGACACCGACTCCTATCTCGCCGACCTCGAGCAGTTCGTGGACGGGTTGGGGCTCGACCGCTTCGTGCTGATCGGGCAGTCGATGGGTGGACACCACACCATCGGTTACACGGCCCGGCACCCGGACCGGATCATCTGCGCGATTGCGAACGACATTCCGCCCTCCTACGACACCGCCGCACTGGACTTCTCCGGCCAGTTCCCCGGCGGCGGTCACCGCACCTTCGCCACGGTCGAGGACTGGATCGCGCCCCGTCGCGAGAGCAGCCCGCTGACGCCCGAGTGGGGACACGAGCTCGCTGCGCGCGAACAACTGCGCGAGGTGCCCGGTGGTTGGCAGCCGAAGCACGACCCGAACGCGGTGATGCACTGGCAGCCGAAGGATCTGTGGGCCGAGGCGCGCCAGATCGAGCGCCCGCTCCTCATCATCCGCGGCGGCCGATCAGAGGTGCTAACGGCACAGGGGCTGCAGGACATGGACATGCAGATCCCGGGCGCACGCTCCGTGACGCTGGAGAAGGCGGGTCACTCCACGTACTTCGACATGGAGCACGAGTGGCTGTCGGTCGCCAGCGCGTTCCTCGCCTCTCACGTGGAGGCGTAACCCACCCGTATGGCATGGCGCGCTGCTGGCCACGCCCCTGATCCAAGCGATGACGACGCGCCCCGCCCGCGCTGGGGTGCGCTCTCTTACCCCAACTACCGGCGGTTCTGGACGGCGTCGCTGGTGCGCGTCTTCGGGATGCAGTTCCACATCTTCGCCGTGGGTTGGCTGGTGGTGGACGTGCTGGAGAAGTCGCCGGTGTGGCTCGGCGCGGTGGGGTTCGCGCAGGCGATCCCGACGATCCTGCTGAGCGTCCCGGCCGGCGCGCTGGCTGACCGTGTCGAACATCGGCGGCTGCTGCTGATCAGCCAGGTCGCGCTGATGTTGAACTACCTGGTGCTGGCGCTTCTGATCATGAGCGGCAACGCCACCATCTGGCTGGTGATCGGCTGGGCGATGGTGACCGGCTGCCTCTCCGCGATCGGCAACCCCGCGCAGAACGCCATCCTGCCGCGTCTGATCGAGATGCGTGCGATCACCAGTGCCGTGGCATTGATGAGCGCGGTGTGGAACGGGACGCGCATCATTGCTCCCGGCCTGGCCGGCGTGATGATCGCGCTGATGGGTGTCGGCGAAGCGTTCCTCGCCGCCGCTGTCGCATTTGGCGTGTCGGTCATCCTCATCGCGTTGCTGAAAGTAGCGCCGATGGCGGAGCGGCGCGCGGGTGCGGACAACAGCCTGCTGGGCGGTCTGCGTTACGTCGCCGGCAACCGGATCTTCCTGACCGTAGTCGGCCTCTCCTTCTTCTCCTCGATGTTTGGGATGTCGTACCAGTACCTGATGCCGGTGTTCGCGCGGGACATCCTGGACGTCGGATCGACCGGCTATGGCGTGCTCGGTGCGTTCGGTGGGACGGGCGCGCTGCTGGGGACGCTCGCCGTCGTGAGGATCGGCGACACGCCGTACCGAGGGCAATGGATGCTGGGCGCGGCGGCGCTGTTCGGGCTGCTGGTGGCCGCGTTCGCCGCCAGCACCAGTTACCCACTCTCCATGGTGATGACATTCAGCGCCGGCTTCGTCGCTTCGATCTACCTGAATCTGGGCATGACCACGCTGCAGGTGCTGGTCCCGGACGAACTCCGTGGGCGCGTCATGGGCGTGTGGTCGATGACGTGGTTCCTGACGCCGGTCGGTGCGTTCGTCGTGGGCGCGGGCGCCGAGTTCGCGGGCACGCAGACGATGGTGGCGCTCGGTGGGCTGTCCGTGACGGTGTTCGCGGCGGTGCTGTATGCCGTCTCGCCGGAGTTGCGTGCCGTGCCCAGGATGGGCGACCGTGGAGGAGCGCACTACCCCCGCGGGGCGCGTTGAGCGCCAGCCTCGGTCAGGTGGGGAACGCCACGAGCGACGTGGTGGACTGGATCCCGTCCAGCGTGCGGATTTTCTCGGCCAGGATGCCCGGGATCTGCTGCAGCGTCTCGGTCTCAATCTCCGCGACGATGTCGTACGGCCCCATCACCTCATGCACCTCCGCCACGTGATCCATCTCGCGGACGGCGAGCGCGACGCGGTGCGTAGCGCCGGGGTGGGTGACGATGAGGACGTAGGCCTTGATCACAGGAGCCTCCTCGCGGAGCGACGAACTGCCATTGTACCCCTCTGGCAGGTGCCCTCGCTCCCCCCGGCGGGGCCTTGAGAGGCGGTGTATGATTCCGCGCGATCGGGCCCGGGAGTCATTGAGCCTACGGGCCTCTGAGGTCGATAATGAATGTGCAGGGCAGCGTCGGCGCGGGGGTGCGCTCGGACGGTGGACCTGCAGGGCATACCTCCCCAGGAGGTAGACGCGAGGGGACAGCGGGTCCGGATTGAGGGAGTGGAACCGTCAAGGCCGCTCCCTTTCCGTGTGTCCGCGGGTTACAGCAGAACCACCAGGCCAGGCGGCGGGGATACTCGGGGAAACAGGTCGGTCATGAGCAAGAATCTAGTGGTCCGCTTCGCAGGTGAAGGCGGACAGGGTGTGGTCGGCGGCGCCGAACTCATGGCGCAGGCTGCGGCGCAGGGCGGGTATCACGTCCTGACGTTTTCCACGTTCCCATCTCAGATCAAGGGTGGCCCCGCATGGGGTCAGGCGCGCATCTCCAGCGATCCGATCCTGACGCCGGGTGACTACCTGGACGTCCTCGTCTGCCAGAACCAATACGCATACGACACCAACCTTGCCGATCTGCGCGAAGGCGGCCTGGTGGTCTACAACTCGGAAGAGTTCGAGATCCCGGACAACTCCCGCGCGATTGGCATCGCGGCCGACCGGATGGCGCGCGAGGCCGGCAACCCGTTGGCCTCCACCATCATCATGATCGGCGCCGTTGCTGCCGCGGCCGGTGTGAGCATCGATGCGCTCGAGGCGTTCATCGAGAAGCGCTGGACGCGCGGTCGCGCAAGCGACGCCGCGATCATCCAGGGCAACATCACCGCCCTCCGCATGGGCGTCGAGGAGGCTCGCAAGGCCGGCCTGGCGCTGGAGGAACTGGAGTCCCCGCCGATCCACGACATCCCGCGCATCCTGATCCGCGGCTTCGAGGCCTCCGCGCTGGGCGCGATGGCCGCTGGCGTCGACTCGTTCATCGGGTACCCGATTTCCCCGGCGACCACGATGCTCGTCTACATGGAGCAGAACCTGGTGGGCCAGGACAAGTTCGTTGGCCAGGCTTCCTCCGAGATCGAGGCGATCGCCTCGATCGTGGGTGCCGGCTTCGCCGGCCGCAAGGCGATGACCTCCACCGCCGGTCCCGGCCTCTCGCTGATGGGTGAGGGCCTGGGCCTCGCGTGGATGGCGGAGATCCCGCTGGTCGTGGTGGACGTCCAGCGCGGCGGCCCTGCCACTGGCCTGCCGACCAAGACCGAGCAGTCCGACTTCATCATGGCGATGAACCCCGGCCACGGCGACATGAGCGTCCCCGTGATTGCGCCCGGCAACATGGAAGAGGCCTTCTGGGCCAGCATCGCCGCCGTCAACTGGTCGGAGCGCTACCAGGGCCCGGTGATCCTGCTCTCCGAGGCCTCCCTGGCCGAGCGCGCCCAGGACATTCCGATGCCGGACCTGAGCAAGATCAAGTCGGAGTCCCGCACGGTCTCCGGTGGTGCGATGCAAAACCGCCGCTACGCCGGCGACGGCGTCTCGCCGTTCCCGGTGCCGGGTGGCGCCGGTGCATACGTGGCCAACGGCTCCGAGCACGACGAGCAGGGCGACACCACTCACCTGCCCGACGTCCACGTGACGATGACCAACCGACGCTTCCGCAAGTTGGATGTGCTGGACGACGGCACCTACGAGGCGGAGAACACGAGCGCGGACATCGCGGTGCTGCCGTGGGGTGGCTCCAAGGGTTCCGCCCGCGCCGCCTGGGACGCGCTGCACGCCGATGGCGTCAATGTGGGCTGGTACTACACCATGTACCTGAACCCGCTTCCGGCGGCGCTGCTGGCCGAGCTCAAGTCGAAGAAGCTCGTGCTGGTGCCGGAACTCAATTACATGGGCCAGCTCGCTGGCCACCTCCGGTCGCTGGGCGTGAATGCTGAAGCGATCACTCAGTACACGGGTCTTCCATTCAAGGTGTCTGACCTCCAGGCTGAAATCAGCCGTCGGGTCCAGGGCCAGTAAGGAACCATCGATGAGCAAGCGAAACCCGCTCTACGACTTCAAGTGGTGCCCCGGTTGCGGTGACTTTGGTGTGAAAGTCGCCATTGAGCAGGCGCTCGCACGGCGCACCGCCGAGCGCAGCGAATCGATCGAGAAGACCGTGATCGTGGCCGGAATCGGCTGCTCCGGGAACCTCGTGCACCTGCAGGAGGGCCCGCAGCCCTTCGGTATCCACGGCATCCACGGCCGCACATTGCCGGTGGCCTACGGCATCAAGACCGGCCGGCCGGATCTCAACGTGCTGGTGGTCTCCGGCGACGGCGACTTCCTGAGCATCGGCGCCGAGCACATCGGCCCGCAGGCGCGCCGCAACCTGGACGTCACCGTGGTGGTGATGGACAACGGCATCTACGGCCTGACCAAGGGCCAGGCTTCGCCGACGACCAACGTGGACGTGGTGACCTCCACCACCCGCTACGGCAAGCTCGACGAGAAGATGAACCCGTACCTCTTCTACCTGGGCTCCGGTGTGGGCTACGTGAGTTCGCAGTTGTCGACGCGGGTCAAAGACCTGAGCACCGCCATTGGCGACGCCATGGACTACCCCGGCTTCGCCGTGGTCCACGTCCAGTCCCCCTGCACCACGTACAACGACACGTACGCCCTGCTGAAGGGCGACGAAAAGCAGGGCATTGAGCCGCTGGCCTACCCGATCCCGGACTCGCACGACTCGGGCGACCTGCTGGCCGCGATCAACCTCGTGCGGGGCGAGCGCATCCCGATCGGCCAGATCTACCGCCGCGACTCCGAGAGCGTGCCCAGCCACGAGCGGCTGGCGAAGGCGAAGGAACAGTCCGGCGTGACGCAGGTGTCCGTGAAGGAACTGATGGACGGGATGCTCATCTCGTAGCCATCGGCACCGTCCGATACGCTGGCAGGGGTGGCTGTAACGGCCGCCCCTGTTGCGTCTAGAGCGCCCGCCGCGCCGCCCGAGGAGTCACCATGGCCGTCCACCGTCACGTCACCGTGGAGCGCATCCGGCTGAAGTTCGCCGCGGCGCACATGGCCACCCTGGGCGATGAACTGGAGCCGCTGCACGGCCACAACTACCTCGTGCGGTGTCGGGTGGACGGCGACCTGACCGACGACCGCTGGGTGATCGACTTCAGCGCGCTGAAGCGCGCCGTGCGTGAGGTGTGTGACGCGCTCGACCATCACTTCCTGCTGCAGGAGCGTTCGCCTCTGCTGCAGGTGGAGCGTGACGTCGAGGGGTGGTCGATCCGCTTCCGGAACCGCGCGTACCGGTTCCCGGCGTCCGATGTGGTTGCGCTGCCGATCGAGAACACCACCGCTGAACTGCTCGCCGAGTACATCGCGGAGCAGGTGGTGACGCGTCTCGCATCAGACGGGCACGGCAACCTGACGAAGATCGCGGTGGATGTCGAAGAGATGCCGGGCCAGGCCGGTGGGTACGCGCGGGACCTGCCGTAGCACCCGTGGCAGCGCCGCCTGAGGCGCCCCGGTAGACGCCTCGGCGGTGCGTTGACACCCCGATCCGCGTGCGTAGGATCAGCAGTGCGTAGGAGGTCTGCGGTGCAGATCAATTGGGAAGATGCGATCAACAAGATCCTGACGGATGTCATGATCTGCTCGCGTTGCGGGCGTGACTTCGATGAGATGGTGATCGGCTACTCCCGCAAGCCCACGCTCAACCGCTTCGCCCCGCGCCACAAGAATTGCCCGCGCGGCGAGGAGTGCGACGCACGCAAGCTGATCGCGCTGTGCGAGGAGTGCGCGCGCGCCGAGAACCTGCACGGCTCGCCCGTGGACGCCATCACCGCCCTGGAGACCTACCTGTTGGACTGCCGCCGGGACCTGGAGGAGTCGCTCGACTACCTCGCCGAGTACTGGCGCGACGACTACGAACTGAGCGGCGACGAGGTGGACGCGAACCTCGAAGACATCGACCCGGACGTCTTCCGCGAGGAGACATCGTGGCGTGGCCGGCTGGAGGAGGAGTACCTCCGCTACCACCACGAGTTCCGTGAACGCAGCCGCCGTATTCCCGGCCCCGGCTGGCGCTCCGAGTACGTGGAAGAGATCCGCGCGCTCGGCTACGACACCATGCTGGGAGACTAGCCACCTCGTGGATGCCGCCCGCCGCCGTTCCGCCCTGTTCACCGTCGCGCTCTTCGGCGCTATCGCCCTCGCGGGTGGCCTCGGTGGTTATGTCTACTCACACGCGCCCGACCGTGACACCCTCGTGGTGCAGGTCGACCGGACGCCGCCCGAGTCGTCCGGCGACCGCCTGGTGCCGGGCGTGATGATCGATGCGCTCACCGTCGATGCGGACGGCCAGGTGCTGACCCTGCCCGCCGGTACCCACGTGGACGACCTGACACGCGCCGAGGGCGGCCTGCCCGATGGCGTGGCCGTCAACGTGGGCGTGGAACGCACAGAATTCGGCCAGGTGCTCACGGGCATCGTCGCCGTGCAGGAAACGCCGTGAGCGCCCGCCTGCGCGCGCTGCTGCTGGCCGGCGGCATCATCGCGAGTCTCGCCGGCGGGATCCTTGCAGGAAGCGCGCTGGGCGAGCGCGCGAGCCGTCCAGGCACGCAGGTGCTGACCCTGTCCGACCCGTCCCTGGCTGGTGCGGGCGTGCAGACACCCCTCCGCTCCCCCGGCGGCTTCACCGGCATCGACGGCCGGCCGGCGCTCGGTGGCAACGTGGTGCGCGTCGGCCAGACAGATGCCGTGGCGGCGCAATCGATCGAAGTCCTCGATGGGTCGGGGACGTTCACCGTGAGCCTCGTGGAGCCGCTGAGGCTGTACCGGCTGGGCCCGGCCGACCTGCCGCTGGCACCCGGCGACGTGGTGCTGGTGCGGGTGGATGCCGGCGGCGTCCCTCAGGCCGTCCTTCGCGTGCCGTCCGACCTGGGAGAAGGCGACACGCGCGGCGACACGATCCGGGAGCGCCAGGAGGCAGAGGCGACGCCCTAGCGCGTCAGGCGCAGTTCAACGGTCGCGGGCCGGCGCATCGCGGCGAGCCATGCGAGCAACAGGCTGCCGAGCGCGACCCCCGCGAGCACGCCGAGGCCCAGCGCCAGTGCCCGCCAGTCCGTCACGATCACGAACGGTGGCAGGACCGGCGCACCTTGCTCTGTGACGCCCAGGAAGCCCAGCATCACCTTCGCCAGTTGGCGGCCCGCGAAAGCACCCACACCGAGGCCCAGCACCAGCACCACGCTCCACTCCAACAGCAGCGCCCGCAGCACCTGCCGGGGGGACGTGCCGAGCGCCTTCAGCACCGCAAACTCCACCGCCCGCTGCCTTGCACCGACGACGAGCGTCACCACGAAGCCGATCGTGCTGAGGCCCAGGACGGCGATGAATGCGACCGACAGGATCCCGCTGCCGGACGCCTGCAGCGTCGGGTCGGCGGTCGCCGCCTCGTGCGCGGCGGCGCGTAACTCGGGCGCGGCGCGAAGCCGCACCGGCGACGATGGTTCGAGTAGCCGCGCGACGATCGCCTGCTGCTCAGGGATGCTCAGCCCCGGCTCGAATGTGAGCCAGAGTTCCGTCGGGTACTGGGGCGGTGCGACATCCGTCAGCCGCGCGGCAGAGCGAAGGTCCGCGATGTTCACGATCACGAGCCCGCTTCCGGTCGAGGTCGTCGGGAACAGGTTGAACGTCTCGCGCACGTGGAGCGGGATCGATACGCCGCCGAATGCAGAGGAGGCGATCCCGCCCGGCACGGCGCCGAAGGCGCTCAGCGCGCCGCTATCCATCAATACCGCCAACGGAATCGCCGGGTCGACCGGCGTCAGCAGGCGGACGCGCGGGACTACGGTCGATGCCCACGTCCATCGGGCCAGGCGCTCGTCGCCCGCATCCGTCGCCACCTCGAACTTCTCCGAGGCGTTCAGTGGAGCCAGCAGCATCCACCGGAACGCGCCGTCGAACCCCTCGACCATCGCGCGGTCACCCGTCGGGTTCACCGCGACGAGGCGGTCGAGATCCATCGCGCCCTCGACACGGAGGTTCTGACCCAATCGGTCGCCGATCAGTACGCCACTGAACGTCAGCGGCCGTGCGGCGTCTACGGGCAGCAGCGCGCGCAACGTCCCCCACTCCTCGCCCGCCCCCGGCGTCCCATCGAACGGTGCATCAAAGATGTCCCCGCTGGCATCTCGGAAGCGGGCGCGGAGGTAGTTGCGCGCGGGCGATGGCGTGCGCGCGTCGATCTCGATGGCGACGGACTCTGCGGGGATCAGGAGACCGACGCCCGGTGTGACGTTGGTGCGCAGCAAGCCCATCAGCGCGTCCAGCGGCTGCTCCGCGAAGTCGTCCCGCCACCACAGGTGCTCGGCGAGGTAGTCCGGGTCGATGCCGATCACCTGCACGCTGTTGCCACCGGTGGTCGCGATGCCACCGCGATGCACCGCCGCGCCGCCCGCGACGCCCTCCCACGTGAGCACCTCGGCGACTTGCGCCGCGAGATCGCGGTTCGCTCCGTCGTACAGCAACCCGCGCACGTCCACGCCGCTGCGGAACTCCGCGCGATCTTCGAGCGACTGCCCCACCGTCGGGCCGTACGAGGCGGCGAACGCGCCGACCGAGGTGGCCATGATCAGCAGCAACGTCACACGCGCGTAGGCTGCCGGCGCACGCCCTGCGCGACGCAGCCCGACGGCGGCGGCGGTGCCGCGCATCAGCATCATCAGTCGCGACGCGACGCGCACCATCGGCGGGTAGATGCGCAGCACGATCGAGGCGACGGCGGCGGTGATCGCCAGCGGCGCCAGCATCAACATCGGGTCGCTGGACCACCCGCCGACGGAGCCGGGGTCAAAGACGGAGCCGCGCTGCTCCAGTTGCCATAGCAGGATCGCGGCCAGCGCCACGACCGCCAGGTCCAGGTAGTACCGCTGGAAGGCGCTCCGGCCGGGCGGACGTGACTCCTCGCGCTTCACGTCTACGATGCCGCGCCGCACCACGACTAGCGCCGGCAGCAAGATCGCGAGCAGCGCGAGCGTGGCACCGGCGATGCCCAGCAGGTACGCCTCCGGCGTCACGCGCGCCGGGAGCGCGGCACCACCGGTGACGGCCAGGAAGGCGGGCGTGCGCCCGAGCACCGAGACCACGCCGGCAGCGAGCCACGGCGCGGCCAGTGCAGCAGGCACGGCGAACACGACGCCTTCCACCAGGTTCAAGCCCAGCAACTGGGCGCTGGTCGCGCCGCGACTGCGGTACACACCGATCTCTTCGGCCTGTCGTTCCAGCAGCAGCGCCATCACCATCACGACGTAGTACCCGACGATGCCGACGACTTGGAGCAGCACGATCAGCAGCGGCACGGCGGTGAATGTCTGCGCGTTGCGGTAGCGCGCCAGCACATCGGCGACGCCCATCCGTGAGGTGGCCGTGACGCGTAGTGAGGTGTTGACGTCGTCCACCCACGCGTGGAGGTCGTCGACGGCGCGCTCTACCTCAGGCACCGCCAGCCGGCCCGTCTCCACCATCACACCGCTGCGATGGCGGACGCTGCTCTCCGGCAACAGGCGCGCGAAGACGCCGTCCAGTTGGGGCTGCGTGGTGAGCAGCGGCATCTGACCGATCCCGCGTGGGATCAGGAAGCGATCCGGCGAGACGGAGGCAGGGCCATCGATCCGTGGCAGGATCGGTGCGTCTGGCGCGCCCCACTCACCCTCGAAGATCGCCCACGCGGGGTCGGCCGGGTTGCGGGGGCGGACGAAGCCCACAACGGTGATATCCATGTGCGTGGAGACGCGTGCCGTCGGCTCGCATCGCACCTCGTCGAGCGCCTCCTCAGCGTCCTCGGACGGTGGGATCGAGGGGCAGTCGGTGAAGCGCGCCCCGACGATGCGGATGGTGTCGCCCAGCACGGCATGGCGCTGGTAGCCGTCCGGCAGCACGATCTCCGCGATCGTTCCGTCCGAGGGCATCCGGCCCTCAACGACCTCAACACGGGTCTCCATCCCGCCGAGTACGTAGAGGTAGCCGCCCCACCGTTGTCGGACCGGTTCGCCCGTCCCGGCAGGCACCTCAATGACCTCAGTAGGGCCACCGTCGTCGAAGTCAGGGAACGAGACGTCGAAGCGCTGCGACCGCGACTCGGTCAGGAGGCCGTCGCCCAGCCAGCCGACGCGGGCGCGGGTGATTGCGTCCACCGCCGCGCGCTGCTCGCGCGCAACGGAATCGCCGATGAGCGCCGCCGGCATCACGATCTCGGCGAGCCGGCGCTCCGGCGTGTCCAGTTCGCGGTCCAGCCGGAAGCGGAGGCCCAGGTCAGACATCGCGGCGGCGTAGATCGGAGTCATCGCCAGCAGCGTGGCGGCCACGAGCACGCCGAGGGCGGCGACGAGCATGAATCGCCAGCTCGCGGCGAGCCGTCGCAGGGCGAAACGCCAGCCGGCGAGCAGGTCGGAAATCACGCGCGGAGTGTAGCGGAGCCGCCCCTCCTGCTGACCTTGGTCGCCGGGGCATCGGCCGGGGCGCTAGCATGATCGAAGGTGGACGGTGGAGGTGGCCCCATGGGCAGCAAGCAATCGCTCCGGGTAGCGGCAGGTGCCGCCGTCGCGGGCCTCGCGTGGGGCTACATGCGCCACCGCCGTGACCCGCGTGCCTCGTCGTTTGCCGTGCTCCAGGCCCTGGAGTGGTTCATCGCCTACGGGGGCGCCATCGCCCTGATCGAACTCGTCCGGGGCGCCCTTGATGAAGACGATGACCTCGAGGTCACCGAGCGCATCACCCACATCCGCCAGACGGTGTTCGACCAGGCGGCAGGCGAAGGCTAGCCGCTCGCGCGGGCCGGCCGGAGGCCTCAGGTACGCCTCGGCGGGTAGCAGCCAACCTCGCTCGCTGGTACGTTGAGCGCCGCGAAAACCATCACCGTGGCGCGTCGCATTGGCGCGCGCCTGATCGAGGGGAGACCCCATGCCCGCACCGTGGAGCGACTACGCCGTCGTCGTTGAGCACATCTTCAAGGTCGCGCCGCAGGCGACGCCGACCCGTTCCGACTTCCTGGACATCTGCAACGCCAACGCTGATGAAATCAGCGACGACGTGGTGGACGGGTTCGACTCCCTCCGCGAGGGCGTGATGTTCAACACCGCGGACGACGTGAAGGCCGCGCTGCAGGCGAACGGCCAGATCGCCGGCTAGCATGACGGACAGCCCCGCGGACGCGCTGCGACTCCAGGCGCGCGAGTGGGGCGAGTCCCTCCTCGCCGGCCCCAAGTGGTCCCCGGTCGCTGACCGGGTGACCCTGCTGCTGGTGGATCCCCCGGCCGGGATCGAAGACGTCCCTGTCCCGGCCACCGCTGGCCTCTGGCTCACCATCGATGTTCCCACCGCCCGTTCGCTGCCGAACGAGTACCGCACGGCGCTCACGAGCGACCAGCCGCTGCACGAACGGCACCGAGCCACGGCGACGACCCCCGCTGTGACGCTCACCCTCCTGACCGATGATGGCCTCCACCGGCTCCTTGAGGGCGTGAGTCGCGCCTCCATCGAGGCGCGCTGGCAGGCCCGCCACGCGGAGATGCTCAACGACCGGCTCCGCCGCCAGGATCAGTTCGCCCTGCGCGCCGGGATGTTCCCGGCGGAGGCCCCCGAGCGCATCGTGCGCACGCTCTGGCTGGAACTCGTGGCGGCGGCCCGAGGCCTGGACATCGTGGTGTCCGCACCTGCGCAGGCGCTCGGCGCGCTCGGCGAGGCCTCGGCGGCAGTCTGTCGCATCGCATGTGTGCTGGACGGCGGCGCGTACCCGCCTGCCGCTTACCTACGGGCCGCCTCGCGCGACTCCCGCATCGGACGCCGGCTCGCCGCGTGGCTGGACGACTTCATCCCGGCCGCCAGTGGCGACGAGGCCGCCGGGCGTCGGGTGCTCGGGAGCCGCGACCAGGCGGTGGAGGAAGTGCGAGCCGTGCTCGCGGAGCAGTACCGCGACCGCCCGTGGCTACGGACGCCCGAAGCCTTCTCGTTCCGCGCGCCCCGCTAGCCTGCACCCATGACCCCTGAGGACATCGCCTGGCTCCGTACCCCGGAGGGCGCTGCCGCCTGCGTGGAGGCCGCTGACGCGCTCGCCGCCGGTCGCAGTGAACTCGCAGTCATCGAGGCGCTGCGGCGACGGCTGACGCCAGAGCGGGTGCGCGCCGTCCTCGCGCTGCTGGATGGCCGTCGCGCCGCTCGCGCCAAGTGCGCGAACGCCGGTAGCCTCTTCTTCGACCGCGAGAGCGCCGAGCAGGCGACGAGCGAGGTGGTCGCACGCCATACCGCGGCGCGATTCGCGGGCGCGAGCCTCGTCGCGGACCTGGGGTGCGGCGCCGGTGGGGATGCGCTTGCACTGGCGGAGGTGTCAACCGTCGTCGCGATTGATCGCGACCCGACGCGAGTGGCGCTGGTCGCCGCGAACGCGTCGGTGCGTGGGCTCGGTCAGCGTATCGATGCACTCGAGGGCTCGGCGGAGGACGCTCTGCCGGATGGCGTCGACGCGGTGTGGCTCGACCCCGCACGACGTGACGAGGGTGGCCGCACGCTCGACCCGGAGGCGTGGAGTCCGCCGCTGTCCGTCGCGCTGCGGATCGCCTTGGGCGTCGCACGCGCGGGGATCAAGGTGGCACCGGGCATAGACCACAATCTCGTGCCGCCGGGTGCGGAGATGGAGTTCATCTCCGTGGCTGGCAATCTCGTCGAGGCGGTGATCTGGCTCGGTGCCGTCGTGTCGGCACCGCGTCGCGCGACCGTGCTGCCCGAGGGCGCATCGATCTCCGGCGAGCCCGACACGGGTGCGACGCCCATCGCCGCGCCCGGCGCGTACCTCTACGACCTCGACCCAAGCGTCGGCCGCGCGAATCTTGTCGATGTGGTCGCGCCCACCCTCGACGCGTGGCGACTGGACGAGGCGATTGCGTACCTCAGCGGCGACGAGCCGCGCGAGTCGCCGTTCGCGAGGCGCTTCCGCGTCCTGGCGTGGTTCCCGTTCGCCGAGCGGCGCATCCTCGATGCTCTGCGCGAGGCCGGCGCTTCACGCGTGGAAGTGATGCGGCGTGGGTCGCCCGTGGAGACGAACCCGCTGGAGGTGCGCCTGAACCGCGCACTCTCGGGCCGCCTCGCATCAGGCGAGCAGCCGTGGACGGTCGCGCTGACACGCGCCAGCGGCGAGCACATCGCGATCGTCTGTCGCCGGGAGCGGTGAGGGCGGTCGAAACGCGCTTCACGACCGTGCCCCGCGTTACGCCTCGGCGTATGCGCCGGAGCGGGTCGCCTCGAGCCCATAGAACTCGTAGAGCAGCCGGTCACGCAGGCGATCGACACCCAGTCCGGTGAGGGCGGACGTGTAGAGCACTTCGCCTTCCACATCGATCGGATGCGCGCGGGTCAGCGTCTCGAGGTCTTCCTCGGTCTCCACGGCACCGCCCCCGGGCAGCACCATGCCGTCGACCTTGTTGACCACGGTCAGCATCGGGATGTCGGAGAGGCCCAGGTCAGCCAGCGTCTTGATGACGGTCTGTACCTGCGCCTGGTTCGCGTCGGCGGTGCCGTCCACCACGTGCACCAGCAGGTCGGCGGTCTCGAGTTCTTCCAGCGTGGCCTTGAAGGCGGAGATCAGTTGTGTGGGCAGCTTCTGCATGAAGCCCACGGTGTCGGTCAGCAGGAACGCCTCGCCAGTGTGGGCGCCGACTCGGCGCGTCACCGGGTCCAGCGTGGCGAAGACCGCGTCCGCGACGAAGACCTCGGCGCCCGCGAGCGTGCGCATCAGCGACGACTTGCCCGCGTTGGTGTAGCCGACGAGGGCGACCACCGGGACGCCCTGCCGCTGGCGACGGGAGCGCTGCAGGGCGCGCTGGCGCTTCACCTGCTCGATCTGCCGCTTCAGCCGCGCGATCCGTCCGCCGATCAGGCGGCGGTCCGTCTCCAGCTGCGTCTCACCGGGGCCACGGGTGCCGATCGCACCCATCGAGGCGCCGGTGCGCTCGAGGTGTTCCCACTGGCCGCGCAGACGCGGGAGCAGGTACTCGTGCTGTGCGAGTTCGACCTGTAGCGCCGCCTCTCGTGTGGTGGCGCGCCCGGCAAAGATATCCAGGATGAGCGCGGAGCGGTCGAGCACCTTCACCCCGAGCGTCCGCTCCAGGTTCAGTTGCTGTGAGGGCGAGAGCGGGTCATCGAAGATGACCACGTTGTAGTCCGTCTCCTCGCGCGCCTCGACGATCTCGTCGAGTTTGCCGGCGCCGATGTAGTGCGCCGCATCCGGCGTCGCACGGCGCTGTACCGCGCTGCCGACGACCTCGCCACCCGCGGTCTCAACGAGGCGTTCGAGTTCGAGCACGGAGTCAGCCACGGACATGCCGCCCGGGTTCGGGCGGCCACGGTCGAGCGCCACGAGGTACGCGCGCTCGCGCCGGTGTTCGGTGCTGTGCATCTGCTGAGGCTTGCGTTCGCGTCGGACGGGCGTGTCGCCGTCTTCGCGGGTCACGTCGTCGTCGTCCAGGTCGTGCGAAACGATCGGTCCGGCGTCGTGAAGTCGGGGGCGGTGTCGGGCTACGGTGGCACTCCTTGAAATCGGCTGGTCATTCCAGTGTACGCGAACGCGACGAGGCCGGCGCAATGCCGGCCTCGTCGTTTGCTGCGAATAACGTTGAACTACAGGACCTTCTCGCCCTTCGCGAAGGCGGTCAGGCGGCGCATCGCCTCGTCCAGGCGGTCGTCCGGTGTGGTGAGCGAGATGCGGATGTAGCCCTCGCCGGCCTCGCCGTACGAGGCACCCGGGGTGACGACCACGCCGGTCGCATCGATCAGCCGCGCGGCGAACTCGCCGCTAGATCGCTCGCCCTCGGGCAGCCGCGCCCAGACGTAGAGTGACGCCTTCGGCGGCTCCAGGCGCAGCCCGAGTTGGCGCAGCACCGTCACCACGCGGTCGCGGCGCGCCTGGTAGATGCGGTTGTGATCCTCGACGGCGTCGAGCGGCCCATCGAGCGCCGCCATTGCCATCGTCTGGATCGCCTGGGGGAGGCCGGAATCCATGTTGGTCTTCACGCGCGTGAGGGCATTGATCAACGTGGCGTTACCCACCGCCATGCCCGCTCGCCAGCCGGTCATGTTGAACGCCTTGGAGAGCGAGTTGAACTCGATGGCCACGTCCATCGCGCCCTCGACCTCGAGGATGCTCGTCGGCACATAGCCGTCGTACGCGACGTCCGCATAGGCGAGGTCGTGGGCGATCACCACGTCGTACTGCTTCGCCCACGCGACGGCGCGCTCGAAGAAGGCGCGGTCGCAGACGGCGCCGGTGGGGTTGTTCGGGTAGTTCAGCCAGATCACCTTCGCCTTGCGGGCGACATCGGCCGGGATCTCATCGAGGCGGGGTAGCCAGCCATCCTCTTCGCGCAGCGGCACCTTCACGGTCACGCCACCGGCGAACATCGTGCCGATCTCGTACACCGGGTAGCCCGGGTCAGTGATCAAGGCGATATCGCCCGGATCGATCAGGCACAGCGGCAGGTGGGCGATGCCCTCCTTGGAGCCGATCAGCGGCACGACTTCCTTGTTGGGGTCGAGCGTCACGCCGTGGCGGCGCTGGTACCACGCGGCGATCGAGCGGCGGAACTCCGGCAGCCCGTCCGACTCCGGGTAGCGGTGGTTCGCCGGCACATCGGCCGCCTGCTTCAGGGCGTCCAGGATGTGTGGCGGCGTGGCGAGATCCGGGTCACCGATGCCGAGCGAGATCACGTCCACCCCGGCCGCGCGCTTCTGCGCGATCAGTTCGGAGATGCGGGCGAAGAGGTACGGCGGCAGTTGCTGCACGCGCTGCGCCAATTGCACGCGCGGTTCCTTCCCGTGGCCCCAGGGCGCAAGGCCCGGTGCCTGTGGCGAGCGATGCCCGCCGTGCTGGTGACTGACCGAAGGCTACACGAGGACGCCCAGCGCGATTCCTAGCGCCACTTGCCGTACCGCGCCTTCACGCCGGTGCGGCGTCGCTCCTCGCGCTTGGCGGCGATCCCGGCCTCATCAAGCGAACGCCGGAACTCGACGCCCGCGATGACGTGCCGGAAGCCAGCGTCCGAGGCGGTGCGGAGCGCGTTCCGAATGTCCGGCCGGACGCGGATCGTGGCCTTCACGGCCTCGCTCGCGGCCAGCTGGTAGGTGGCCGCGTCCAGCACGAGGCGGCCATAGCCGTTGCCCCACGCCTCCGGCGCCACCGCGGCGGCGAGCACTTCGCCCTCCCCGCGCTCCACGTGGCCGTTGATCGCGAACGCAATGAGGTCGCCCGCGGAGTCCTCCAGCGCGCCTACCCAGCCGGCTTCGTCCAGAATCCAATCCCAGGTGCGCGGGCCTTCGGCGTAGTCACCGTGAGCGGCGGTCCAGATCTCGCGCATGCGATCGACATCGGTGCCGGTGCCCTTGCGCATCTTCACGCCGGCCGGGAACTCCGGGACGACGTTGGCATCGAGCGCCGGGTGCGCCATCTCCATCCACTCCGCGAAGAACTCGAAGTCCGTGTCGTTCAGCAGCGGCATCAGCCAGTCGCGCGTCGGCAGCGCGGCCAGGTCCATGGTGACGTAGTCGCAGGTCTCCGGGTCCAGGTCTTCCTTCGCGTGCTGCCACATCTCCGGGAAGTCGCGGCGCATCCCCTCGATGCCCGTGAACGCCCAGTACACGCGCTGCTGACCGCGGTCGTCGGCGAGGATCAGTTCGCCCTCGTCCGAGTGGAGGTGCACCGTGCCAGGCGCGTCCAGCAGCGGGCCCGTGGGCGCAGCGGCGCGTTGCGGAAGGTGAAGGACACCTCCTGCTCAATGCGACGGCGATCGTTCATCGTGTCCACTCCGATTCGAAGACCTTCGCAGCCGGGCCCGTGAGGACGACCTCACCTTCGCCTGGCCAGTCAATGCGTAGCACGCCACCCGGCAGACGCACGTCCACCGAGTGATCCACCTGGCCGAGCACCTGCGCGGCCACCATCACGGCGCAGGCACCGGAGCCGCACGCCTGCGTCTCGCCCACGCCGCGCTCCCAGACGCGCATCTCGATGGTGTCTCGACCGAGGACGCGCGCGACTTCGTAGTTGGTGCGGTGCTGGAAGATCGGGTGGTGCTCCATGAGCGGCCCGATGCGGTGCAACGGATAGTCGTCCGGCGAACCATCGATGAACTGGATCGCGTGGGGGTTGCCCATCGAGACCAGCGCGACGGGCTGCGTCGATTCGCCCTGTGCGTCGCGCACCGTGACGGGGAGCGCGAGTACCGGCGGTGCCTGCTCGATCGCGACACCGGAGGCGGCCGGGCGCAGGTCCGGCACGGCCACGGCCACGCGGACGCGCTCCACCTTGCCGTCCGCGCCGCGCGAGGCGACACAGGGGACGATCCCGGGGCCGGTCTCAACCGTCATGGCGCCATCCGGTGCGCTCACCAGGCCGCGATCCAGGCAGAACTTCACGAAGCAGCGGATGCCGTTCACGCACATCTCGCCGTCTGAGCCGTCTGCGTTGAAGATCCGCATCTTGCGGTCCGCCACGGTGGAGGGCTGCACCAAGATCAGGCCGTCTGCGCCCACGCCAACGTGACGGTCGCAGACCTCTTGCGCCAGTGCGCCCCACTGCTCATCGGACACGTCGAGCGTGTCCACCTGGGCCACGACAAAGTCGTTGCCGGCGCCGTGCATCTTCCAGAAGGGCAATCGGGACGGAATCTCAGCCATCATCCGATGATCCTACCGGGGGCCGGGCCGCTCTCACAACCGCATCCACCACGGCCTCCAGCCGCCGCCCGTCTACCCACTCGATGCGCGCGTCGTCCGGGGCGAACCAGTTGTTCTGGTGACGGATGAATCGGTGCGTCGCCAGCCGCGCCTTCTCGATGCCCTGCGCCTCCGACAACTCACCGTCGATGACGCCGAGCGCCTCCGGGTAGCCAATCGATCGCAGCGCCTCGAAGTCCCGGCCGTACTTCGCGACCAGGCTGCGGGTCTCACCCAGCAGGCCGCCGCGGAACATCGCCTGGACGCGCTCGTCCGCGCGGGCGTACAGCATCTCCCGGTCCCACTGCATCCCCACCACGCTCCAGGTGAAACCAGGGTCACGAGGCGTCAGCGGCGGCACCGGGCCTCCGGTCGCCTCGATGATCTCGAGCGCGCGGATCACGCGTCGCACGTTGCGCGCCTCGATGCGCTCCGCGGAGGCGGGGTCGAGGCGAGCGAGGTGCTCGTGGAGTGACTTCCAGCCGCGCTCCTTGGCGCGCCGCTCCAGTTCGTCGCGGAGCGCCGGGTTCGGCGGGACGGCGGGCACCTCCCAGCCTTCCAGCAGCGCCCAGACGTACTGGCCGGTGCCGCCGACGACCAGCGGGATGCGATCGCGCTCCCAGATCAGTTCGATCACGGCGCGAGCGCGCTCCAGCCAGTCGACGATGCTCCACGGGGCGTCCGGGGCCACGACGCCGACGATGTGGTGCGGGACGGCCTCCAGTTCGGCCTTCGTCGGCGCGGCGGTGCCCACGACCATGCCTGCACGCACCTGCCGCGAGTCAGCGGAGACGATCTCCACCGGCAGGTGCTCGGCGACGGCGATGGCGGCGGCGGTCTTGCCGGCCGCAGTGGGGCCGACCAGCGCGACGAGGTGGCGCGGTGAGGTCACCGGCTCCCCTCCGCCGCGACGGCGCGGCAGATGGCGGTGAAGGCCTCCGGGTCCAGCGAAGCGCCGCCCACGAGGGCACCATCGATGTCCGGCTGCGCGGCATAGCCTGCGATGTTGGTAGGGGTCACCGATCCACCGTACTGGATGCGCACCGTAGCGGCGGCGAGGACGCCGAAGCGCTCCGCTAGCATCCCGCGCACCATGGCGCAGCGCTGCTGCGCCACGTCTGGGTCGGCGGCCTCGCCCGTCCCGATCGCCCAGACCGGCTCGTACGCGAGGACGAGCGACGGCGGCAGTTCGGTGAAGCCTCGGAGTGCCTGATTCACCTGGAGGTGCAGGACCGACTCCGTGCGCCCCGCGCGCGACTCCTGCAGCCGCTCACCGACGGCGAGGATCGGCTTCAGCCCGGCAGCCAGCGCGGTCCGCAACTTACGGTTCGTCTCGGCACCGGTCTCTCCGGCCCAGCGACGTTCCGAGTGGCCGACGATGACGTATTCAGCGACCCCGGAGAGCATCGGCGCGCTCACCTCGCCGGTGAAGGCACCAGAGGGCTCCCAGTGGGTGTTCTGTGCCCCTACATGGACGCTGCTGCCGGAGAGGAGGTCGAACGCGTCTGTGAGCCACGGTGCCGGCGGGCACACGACGACATCAACGCCATCGAGGCCGTCCAGGCGCTGCCGCAGGGTGAGGATCAATGCGCGCGCTTCGGCGCGGCCCAGGTTCATCTTCCAGTTCCCACCCACAATCGGGCGGCGGGGGCTGGGCGACGCGGTCATGCCCCGTACTTCGCCAGGCGACCGGCGTGGGCGAAGGCGAGCGGCATCACTTCCTTCGCCGGGAACGTGCCGAGTTCGCCGTGGGCGCAGTTGGTCTCCGAGAACTGGTGGACGTGGTCGGATCGCACCAGGTCACCCCAGAGCAGCAGTGGCACCGGGTGGAACGAGTGCGCCGCCATGCTGGCGGGCGTGGAGTGATCGCCGGTCACCACCAGCACGTTCGGCTTCAGGGCCAGCAGCGCCGGCACCGCGTCGTCGAAGGCGCTGATCGCCTCCTGCTTCCGCCGGAAGTCGCCGTCCTCGCCTGCGGTGTCGGTGTACTTGTAGTGCAGGAAGAAGAAGTCGTAGTCGTCCCAGTGCTGCTTCATCAGCGCGATCTGCTCGTCGAGCGTGTGCGCACCCTCGATCGAGTCCATGCCGCACAACTTCGCCACGCCGCGGTACATCGGGTAAACGGTGACGGCGGCTGCGCGCAGCTTCCACAGTTCGGGGAATGGCGGCATGTTCGGGCGGCCTGACCAGCCGCGCAGCAGCACGCCGTTGCCGCGTTCGCGCCCGCCGAGCATCGCGCGGGCCTTCTCCACCCACTCGCGCACCAGCGCCGCCGTGCGCTCGCCTTCGGGCGAGGTGGCTGTCGCGACAATCGGTGACACGCCCTCGCGCTGCGGGTCGGTCTCGGTGAGTGCGTCGCTCAGGCCCTCGCCCCGCAGCACCAGCACGAAGCGCTGATCCTGCACCGGCTCCACGAAGACCTCCACGCCCGGGAGCGTGATCTGGCGCAGTTGCTCGCAGACGCCCGTGGTCACCTCGGTCGAGAGGCGGCCGGCGCGGCGGTCGGTGACGAGGCCCTCCGCGTTGATGTCGCAGAGGTTGCCGCGCGCGGCGATGTCGTTGGGTCCGAGTTCGAAGCCGATACCAGTGCCCTCCAGCGCGCCACGGCCGATCTCGTACACCAGCGGGTCGTAGCCGAAGAGCGCGATGTGGCCGGGGCCGGAACCGGGCGTGATGCCGTAGCCCACGGGCAACGTCCGACCGAGGCAGCCACCCTCCGCCAACCGGTCCAGGTTGCGGGTGTTGGCCTCTTCCAGTTCGGTGCGCCCTCGGGGGCCCTGGAGGCCGCCCAGGCCGTCCAGCACGCACAACACCACCTTGGTGTCGGCGGGCTGGCTGAGGCGGCGGATGAGGTCCAGGTCCATGCGGTCTCCGTGTCTGTCCGTGTGCTAGGCGCGGTCGCGCAGAATCTCGACGCCCGGCAGATTGATGCCCTGCAGCATCTCCAGCGAGGCACCGCCGCCGGTGGAGACGTGCGAGATCCGATCCTGCACGCCGGCCCGCGAGACGGCGGCGGCGGTCTCGCCGCCGCCCACCACCGTGGTGGCGCCGACCATGTCCGCGAGGATCTTCGCGACCTCCAGCGAACCACGGTCGAACGGTTCGCGCTCGAAAAAGCCGACGGGGCCGTTCCAGACCACAGTCTTCATCGGGCGCAGGGCCTCGCGGAAGTCCTCCACGGTCTGCCGGCCCAGGTCCAGGATGCGGAACCCGGGCGGGATGCGGTGCACCGAGACGGTCGCGACGTGTTCGCCGCCCGCGTCCGCGATCACCACGTCCGTGGGCATCACCAGTCTCAGGTCATCGCGCATCGCCGCCAGGCGCATGATGTCCAATGCGTCTTCGATCCGGTCGTTCTCGACGAGTGAGGCACCGACATCGATGCCCTGCGCCTTCAGGAACGTGTTGGCGATGCCACCCCCGACGCAGACCACGGCCGCGCGGTCGACGAGGTTCTTCAGGATCGCGATCTTGTCGGCCACCTTGGCGCCACCGAGCACCAACCCCAGCGGGCGATCGCCGTTGGTGGCGATGCGGCCCAGGTAGTTCAGTTCGCGCTCCATCAGCAGCCCGGACACGGCGGGGAGGTAGTACCCAACACCGACGACCGAGGCGTGCGCGCGGTGCGCCGTCCCGAATGCGTCCGAAACGAAGACATCGCCCAGCGCGGCGAGTTGCTTCGCAAACTGTGGGTCGTTCGCCTCTTCCTGTGCGTAGAAGCGGACGTTCTCCAGTAGCACCACCTCGCCCGGCTGCATCGCGGCGACCGCGGCTTCCACCTCGGGGCCAACGCAGTCGGTGAGCGACTTCACGTCCTGTCCGAGCAACTTCGAGAGGTGCGCCGCCACGGGGGCGTTGCGAAGTTCTTCCACAACCTGGCCGCCGGGACGACCACGGTGGGAGCAGGCAACGACCTTCGCGCCGCGCTCGATGAGGTACTGGAGCGTCGGCAGCGACTCCTTCAGGCGGTGGTCATCCAGGATCTCATCGCCCGCGAACTGAACGTTGTAGTCCACGCGGAGGAATACACGCTTCCCGGCGACATCGATATCTCGGACGGTCTGCTTGTCCATGATCCCTCCGGAAATCTGCGGCGAGCACGCTGGCGCGCGGCCAGCGGCGTCCGGGGAGGTCACGCGCCTGACCGTTCGGATGATAGGTAGGCACCTCGCCAGCATCAACGCGGGTCCTAGGTGACCCGCCCGACCGCTGCTTCGGCGTACTCCAACAGTACAGCCAGCGTCTCCGGTGGCACGCCAGCCGCCCGCAGCCCATCGAGCGCCGCCGAGGTCTCTTCGCGCGCCTTCGCCTCGGTCGCCTCGCGGGCGCCGGTCGCCTCGATCCACCGGGCCATCGCCGGGATGTCGTCGTTCCCCTCGGCGGGGCGAGCGTAGGCGTGGCGCAACGCCTCCGACTCCTCGCCGCCCGCGTTGAGCGCGACGATGACCGGGTAGGTCATCTTCCGCGCGAGCAGGTCGTCGCCGACCGGCTTGCCCGTCACGGCCGGGTCACCCCAGATGCCGAGGACATCGTCGACGGCCTGGAAGGCAAGGCCGACGCGCCGACCGAACTCCCGGAACGCATCGACCAGCGCAGGGCTCGCCCCGCCCAACGTCGCGCCGATCGCGAACGGAGAGGCGAACATCGCCGCGGTCTTCCCGCCTGCCATCTCCAGGTACTCATCGAGCGTCACGTCGCGTCGGGTCTCGAACGACATGTCGAGGTACTGGCCATGCACCAGCCGCAGGCAGGCCTCGTCCAGTTCGCGCATCGCGAGCAGTACCCGCTCGGCGGGCACGCCGACCTCCAGCAGGCGGTACTGGGCGAGGCGCGCGACCACGAACATGCCATCGCCGGTGTTGATCGCCTGTGCCGCGCCGGCGAATGTCCAGAGGTTCGGGCGTCCGCGGCGGAATTCGCTCGCATCCTCGATGTCGTCGTGGAGGAGCGAGAAATTGTGGACCAGTTCCACCGCGGCGGCGGCGGCCACCGCCTGCTCCGCCCGCCCGCCCGCGATCTCAGCCGCGAGCAGCACCGCGACGGGGCGCATCAACTTCCCCGGCGAGGCCGTGACGGGTGCGCCCTGCTGGTCTTCCCAGCCGAGGTGGTAGCGCATCCAGGCGTATAGCGGTTCCGGCCGCTCGCCGACGATGTCGCGCATCTCCTGCTGCACCAGCGGCCGGTAGCGCTCGGCCCGCTCCACGAGTCCACTCATCGATGCGCCTCGTCCCCGCTGCGTGGCTCAATCGTCAGTGTCGCCTCGGCCGCAGCCTCCACGGCAGCGCGGCTGAACACCAGTGGACGATACCCGCCGGCGAGGTACTCGCCGATGCAGTCGTCGTATCGAGGGTGCCCCGGGATGCCGCTGTTGCCGGTCGGGAGCATGAACACGGAGGCGTCCCAGTCCGCGAGGTCCAGCACCTGCCGGAAGCCCGGCGCCACCGCCACGCGAGACTCCCGCCGCCACGCGCCGGACATCGCCTGGTTCACCGTGTTCATGTCGCCGCCGTATGGGTGCT
>JAQCKI010000122.1 GCA_027592645.1 Chloroflexota bacterium
CACGGCGCGACTGGCGGAGGCGTGGCCGGCACCGGCGCCATACGGGCGGACACGCGCGCTCGCAGCGCTGGTCGGCGACACGGCCGGCGGCCCACCGACCTCGAAGCGCGGCGGAGCGCTCCACGCGCAGGGCCTGCTGCATCTGCAGGATCTGTGGTGCACGCGTGGCGGCTGCGGGGCGTGCCCGCTGTCCGTCGTCGATCCCTAGCGGGAGCGCGCCTTGCGGTAGCGCTTCAGTCAGAGCGGCCTTCCGGCGGGGCATCAACCAGAGCGCGCCTTTCGGCGGGCCGCCGTCGGTGTGATCTCCAGCGGCGACTCCGGGCGCACCGCAGCATCGAGGTGGCGGAAGGCGGCGGCGGCGACCATCGCGCCGTTGTCCGTGCAGAGCGCGGGCGGCGGCACGAACAGCGGCACCGGGGAACGCTCCGCCATCCGTTCGCGCAGGCGGGCGTTGGCGGCGACGCCCCCGGCGAGCAGCACGCAGCGCACGCCCTCGCGCTCGGCGGCACGCGCCGCTTTCTGTGAGAGCACGTCCGCCACCGACTCCTGGAACGCCCAGGCGATCTCAGCGGCGGGCGGCGCGGCGGGCGACTCGATCATCTGCAGGACGGCGGTCTTGAGGCCGGAGAACGAGAAGTCGTCCGACCCGCGCATCGCGGCGCGCGGCAGCCGCGTCTTGCGCACGGTCGCCTCGGCGGCCAGCCGCGCGACGGGTGGGCCACCGGGGTACGGCAGGTCCAGCAGCCGCGCGACTTTGTCAAAGGCCTCGCCGGCGGCGTCGTCGCGCGTCCCGCCGAGGCGTTCGATCGTGCCGTCCTCCAGCATCAGCAGCAATTCGGTGTGACCGCCTGAGACGATCAACGCGAGCGCGGGCAGTGGCGGTGGGTCGCCCGCGCCGGTGAGCCAGTTCGCGATCACGTGCGCCTCCACGTGGTCAACCGGGATCAGCGGCAGGCCACGCCCGTACGCGAGGCCGCGCGCGGCGTTGAGGCCGATCACCAGTGCGCCCGGCAGGCCCGGCCCGGAGGTGACGGCGATCGCATCGAGGTCGTCCCAGGTGCAGGCGGCCTCGGCCAGCGCGGCGCGGACGGTGGGGACGAGCGCGCGGAGGTGGGCGCGCGCGGCGACCTCCGGCACGACGCCGCCGGTCTCGCGGTGGAGGTCGGTCTGCGAGGCGATCACGCTAGAGCGCAGGTGGCGTCCGTCCGCCACCACGGCTGCGGCGGTCTCATCGCACGATGACTCGATGCCCAGGATCAGCATGAGGTCAGTCTAGAGCGCCGCCGGCCCAGCGATCGGCCCTAGGGAGTGGTCGCGGCGCGAGGCTGCACGGGGAAGGAGACGATGCCGCTGCCGCTCAGCACGTAGACCCGCTGACCATCCGGCGCGACGGCGAGGCCGCGCAGGTCGGTGAAGTCGGCGTGGCGGTACTGGCGCACGAAGAGGCCAGCGCGGTCGCCGACCACGACCCGGCGCTCGCCGCGGTCGGCGATGTAGAACAACCCGCGCAGCACGTCCTGCACCAGGCCCTCCGCCGATTGCACCGCCTGGTCCAGCCCGTCCAACATCGGCACCTGCTCCCGCCCCTGGCTGAAGCGCCGCAGCGTGCCGTCGTCGAGGACAAAGACATCGCCGTCCACGGCCAGGTCGGTCGCGCCGTCGATCTCCTGACCACCGAGCGTGCCCGAGCGTTCGGAGTCGAAGCCCTCCGACGCCGGCAGGTAGCGCCAGACCTCGCCGCTCGCGGGGTCGAGCAGGTACAGATTCCCGAGGTAGACGGCGATCGAGACGATCGAGCGCATCTCCACGGCGTCGCGGATCGGCAGCGGCACCGGCTCCGCGCCGGGCTCGTCTGCGATCGCAAAGAGCGTGCGACCGGCGTCCAGCACCAGCAGCCGCGCGGTGGAGGCGTCCCAGGCGATCGCCGCAGGGTCACGCGCCATGCTGCCGCCGTACTGTTCGCCGGTGCGGTAGACCTCGGACGGCTCGCCCCCGGCCGGGTCGATGCGGATCACGCGGCCCCGGCCGCTCTCACGCAGCCAGAGCGCGCGACCGCCGGCGACCAGTTCCTCCGGGGTGACCGGCGCGGTGATCGTGCCCTCGAACGTCAGCACGGGGGTGAGTGTCTCGACCGGCGTGATCGCATCGAGCACGGCGAGCCGCGCGACCGCGTCCGCGGTGATCGCCTCGATGCGCGGGTCATCCGGCGCCAGCGCGCGGGCGCGTTCCGCCTCTGCCAGCGCGGCCTGCAGGGCGGCGCGCTGCTCCTCGATCCGTGCGGCGGTCTCGGCGGCGGCGATCTGTGCCTGCGCCTGGGTGATCGCGGCCTCCAGTTCCGCGGCGCGATCCTCGCGCAGCAGTCCGGGGAGGACGGCCCACGCGACGGCGACGAGCAGCACTGCGCCCGCCACGATGCCGCCGACGGTGCGCCACGGCAGCATCGCCGGCTGGCCACGACCGCCAGCGACGCGCGTGCGCTTGATCGACGGGAGGCGCGAGCGCTCGCCACTATCGGGCAGCACCCTCCAGCCACGAGGGCGCTCGACGGGCAGCGGCGGCGGTGGGCCGGAGTCGAGGTCGCCGAACGCGATCTCGCGGCCCTCCACCGCCTCGCCGTCCTCCCACTCGTCCAGCGACGGCGCGGCCTGCTCCTCGTCGATGTCGAGGTCGGCGACCAACACGGCAGTCATATCGCGCACCTCGCGCGTGTGGCGGAACAGCTCGGCGAGCGCGCGCTCCGGGCCGGCGTCCAGCGCCTCGTGCACGATGCCCCCGCCGACGGCAGCCTCGGCCGCGCCGGAGAGCAGCAGCACCTGTGCCGTGGTGAGCGAGGCAGAGGTGAACAGCGGTTCGATTTCATCCTGGACGCCGAGCGCGGTGGCGCCGGGCTGTCCCTCCGTGGTGAGGCGGGTGACGGTCTGCGAGGTGCGCACGTACACCGTGCCCGGCCCGGTCTGCGCGATCGTCGCCTCGCCGTCGCGAACGACAACGGCGGTGACACCGACGGCGACCCGGTGCTCCCGCAGCGAGCGGCGGTTCCATTCCGCGAGGTTGGTGTTCGCCTGACGCAGGGCGCGCAGCAGGCCACCGGTGATCGAGAGCGCCTCGCGCGAGAACAGCGCGGCGATCGCCTCAGCGACCTCGTGGCAGAACTCGGCAGAACGCTCGTCGACGGGCTCGGTGAGGACGATCAGGCGGAGCGTCTCGTCCTCGCGGCGGCGGACGCGGTCGATGAGCGACGGGCCGTGCTCACGCACCTCCCCGCGCACTATCGCGTACCGGCCGACCCAGGTCGTCAAGAGCGCTCCCCCCGGCGTGCAGTTCCCGCGCAGGCGCAGCGGGCGCGCCCGGAGGAGCAGTTCGTGGCGGGAGGCGGGCCGCCGCACGGCCCGGCGTGTCGTGACACCGGCAGTCCTCAGACACCCCGCCCGGGGAGACATCCCCATGGTAGGGGACGCCGAGGACAGGCGTCGACGCGCTCCGCAGACCGGCTCAAGTGGCGCCCGGTCGCGACGAGATCAGTTCAATCTCGAACGTCAGCGCCTGCCCGGCGAGCGCGTGGTTCGCATCCACTGTGACGCTCTCCGCGTCGAGCGCGGTGATGCGCGCGGGGCGGCCATCGGACAATTGCACCTCATCGCCCGCGGCGGCACCGGGTGGCGCCTCGCTGCGCGGGACCACGTAGACCTCCGCCGGATCGTGCGGGCCGTAGGCCCGATCGAACGGGACGTGGAGCGTGCGACGGGCGCCCGGGGCCATTCCGCGCAGCGCCGCCTCCACGTCGCGCAGCAGTTGCCCGCGCCCGAGCACGAAGTAGCGCGCGCTGCGGCCGCGCGAGCTGTCGAAGACGCTGCCGTCCGCCAGCGTGCCGTGGAAGTGGAACTCGACGAGGTCGCCATCGGCCGGCACGGGTGCGCTCCTGCTCGCTGCGCTCCTGATTGATGGGCGCTTGGTCGCGGATCGTAGGATACGAACCGCCGCCGGATTCCTCGGCGGGCGTGAGAGGAGCGGGCGATGGGTAACGACGAGCAGGTGCGACGGGGCGCTGGTGGCGCGGTGGCGCACGAGGACCTGACGCTGACCGCCTCAGATGGCAACCAGTTCGCCGCCTTCGCCGCGACCGCGTCCGAGCCGCAGGGGCCGGCGATTGTGATCCTGCCGGACGTGCGCGGCCTCCACCCGTTCTATGAGGAACTGGCGCTGCGCTTCGCGAACGCGGGGTTCGATGCGATCGCGTTCGACTACTTCGGCCGCACCGCCGGGGTCGCGAAGCGGCCCGATGGCTTCGAGTTCATGCCGCACGTGGCGCAGTGCACAGTGGCGGGTGTCTCCGCCGATGTGCAGGCGTGCGTCGACCGGCTGCGATCGCGCGCCGGGCAGGGGTCGCGGCTGGTATTCACCATGGGGTTCTGCTTCGGCGGCGGGAATTCCTGGATCATGGCGCAGACGGTGAACGGCATTGCCGGCGTCGTGGGGCTCTACGGCAGCCCGACGCGCCCGCAGCGCGATGGCGGTGACCCGGTGATTGCGCGCGTGCAGGACTTCCGCGTGCCGCTGCTGGGCCTGCTGGGCGGCGCGGATCAGGGCATCACCGCCGAGGACATCGCGAAGTTCGACGAGGCGCTGACCGCCGCCGGCGTGGAGCACAAACTCGTGACGTACCCCGGTGCCCCGCACTCCTTCTTCGACCGCCACTACGCCGACCACCCGGAGGCGGTAGAGGACACGTGGAGGCGCGTGGTGGACTTCATGCAGGACGGGAACTACTGGGCGAGTTAGGGACTGGGCCAGTTAGCAGTCGGGCCCGGCGCTACGCCTCGACCGG
>JAQCKI010000123.1 GCA_027592645.1 Chloroflexota bacterium
GGTCTTGCGTTTCGTCACCCCCCGCGCGTAGCCTCCACCGCCTGCGCCGAGGAGATGTGTCATGCCCGACGAGCCGGCCCCGGGCCAGGCAGAGTCCACCCACGCGTGGGACACCAACGCCGCCTTCTGGGACGAGGGCATGGGCGAGGGCAACTCGTGGCACCTGCAGTTGATCTGGCCTGACACGGAGCGCCTGCTCGGACTGCAGCCGGGCGCACACCTGCTCGATGTCGGCTGCGGCAACGGGCTCACCTGCCGCCGGGTCGCACTCGCCGGGGTGAACGTCACGGGCATCGATGTCTCCGGCCCGATGATCGAGCGCGCCCGCGCTCGCACCACCGGCGACGCGGCGGTGGACGCGCGCATCACCTACCGGCAGGTGGATGCGACTGACGAGGCCGCGTGGCGCGCGCTCGGTGAGCACCAGTTCGACGCAGCGTGCGCGAACATGGTGCTGATGGACGTGGCGGAGATCGCCCCGCTCTACCGCGCGCTGCCGCACCTCCTCCGCCCCGGCGCGCCGTTCGTCGCCTCCGTGCAGCACCCCGCGTTCAACGGCAGCCACGCGATCCACGTCGATGAGACCGAGGAGTCGTCAGCAGGCCAGGTGACCCGCAAGTACGTGAAGGTGCGTGGCTACCTCGCGGACGTGATCTCGTACGGGCAGGCGATCTTCGGACAGCCGGTGCCGCAGCCGTACTTCCACCGGTCGATCCAATCGTTGCTGACGCCGGCGTTCGAGGCCGGGCTGGTGCTCGATGGACTCGTGGAGCCGGCCTTCGTGCCGGGCAAAACCGGGTACTGGGGCGACCTGGACGGGGTGCCGCCGGTCCTCATCGTTCGGATGCGCGTGCCCGCTTGAAGCCGTTACGCGGGCCTTACACCGCATCCGCGACACTGGGCGCACTTCACACTTTGATAGCCGCTCGCCGGTAACGTGGTGCGTAGCCCAACCCATCGCATGACCTCTCTGGAGCCCGCATGACCACGCGCATTGGACTGATCGTTGCCGTCGCCGCCGTGGTGGCGGTCGCCGCGTTCGGTGGCTGGTACGCACTCATCCGTGACACCTCGCCGCCGCCCGTGTCCCTCGCCGAGGCCGTCGCGGCGCTGGGCACCTCAACGCCCGCGACCGTGGGTGCATCCGGCACTGCGACAAGCACCACCGCGCCGAGCGCGACCGCGCCCGCGACGGGCGAGGCCAGCAGCGACGCCAGTGGCATGGAGGGCACGTGGGCCCTCGTCGCGGCCGACTCGTTCGTTGGCTACCGGGTGCGCGAAGAGCTCGCGAACGTCGGCGCAACCACGGCCGTGGGGCGCACCAGCACGGTCAGCGGCGCACTGAACTTCGATGGTGCGGCGATCACCTCGGTGGAGATCGTCGCCGACCTCCGCGACCTGCGCAGCGACGATGATCGGCGCGATGGCCAGTTGCGCCAGCAGGCGCTCGAGTCCAGCCAGTTCCCCGAGGCCTCGTTTGTCCTCGCCGAGCCGATCGCGCTTGACGGCGTCCCGGCTGAGGGCGACACGGTGAACGCGATCGCCACGGGCGACCTCACGCTGCACGGCGTCACCAACCGCGTGCAGATCCCGGTGGAAGGCCAGTTTCTGGCCGGCAATGTGGTCGTCGTCGGCTCGCTGGAGATCGTCTTTGCCGACTACGGCATCTCACAGCCGCGCTCGATGCTGCTGCTCTCGGTCGATGACCGTGGCGTGATGGAACTGCAACTGGTCTTCGCCCGCGGCTAGTCCTCCGATGGAGGCGCAACCGGCAGCGCCGCCGAAATGAACTCCAGCACCCGCTCACGCACTTCCTGCCGCACCTGTCGCAGGGAGTGCGTGGCATCCGGGATCAGGACCAGCGACTTCGGCTCGCCGGCCATCGCGTAGAGCATCTCGGAGCACCTCGGCGCCAGGCGGATGTCGGCGAGGCCGTGGATGAGCAGTAGCGGGCGCGGCGCAATCCGCGCGACGTTCATCGCGCCCGCCGTCTGCGTCGCCAGCGTGACCACCGCCGCCACCGAGGCGTCCCGCGCCGCCGCCTCGATCACCACGGCGCCACCGAACGAGTGCCCCACCAGCGCCACCGCCTCGATGCCCTGCCCGCGCAGCCACTCGAGGCCGGCGATCACGTCATGGGCGCCGTCGTCCGGGTCGTTCGGGAACTTGTGGATGCGGAAATCGAGGCGAAGCGTCCCCATCCCGCGTGCGACGAAGTCTTCCGCCAACGTCGGGTACAACGCCTCCGCCAGGCCGTCGAAGCCACCATCGCCGCCGCCGACCATGAGCACGGCGGCCGTGGGATCGAGGTCACTCGGGGCGTCCCACAGCGTATGTACCGTGCCTCGTGCGGTCGCGATGTCGATGGCGTCAGTCATAGCCGTGTCACGTCAGGATCCGCGAAGCCAGAAGATGTACTCAGTCTCGGCGGGCTCACCGCCCAGGGCGCCCACCTCCCACGCGATCTGGCCGCGATGCTCCGCGCCGTGCAGCATCAGGTGCTCGAGGGCGTCACCGACCAGGTTCTCGAACACCTCGCCCCGGGAGTTCGTGTAGCGCAGCGGCTGATGGAGGCGCACGTCATCGACCAGCATCGCGATCGAGAGGAAGTGGTCGCACACCTGCTCAAGCAGCGGAACCAGCGCGTCCCGCGCCGGCGTGACCCAGTCGAGCGAGACGCTGGGCTCGGTGCCATCGACCCGGGCGAGCCAGTTCTCCGCCCCGGCCAGCAGATGCCACGCGACGGCGAGCAGGCGCTCCGAAGGCTCTGCCACCGAGCCGATCGAGGCGATCTGAGCGCGATCCGCCCATACCTCGAACGCGAGTTGCTGGCGCAGTTCGGCGGCAGATCGCATCTCAGTCCCCCGCCATCAGCGCGGACCGCAGCAGCCCGAGCGAGATCAGCACGATCCCGGTGGCGATGAGACCGCCGGTCAGGCGCATGTTCATCGGGCGGCTGAACGTGTTCCGAACGAGCCAGAGCAGGTCGCCCACCACGAACAGCACGAGGCCTGTCACCACGAGCGCTAACGTTAGTTGGTCACCCATACCGGGAGCATACCGGGTGCTTCCGCCGGTGGCTCCGACCTCGTCCGGAGCGGGCGCGGGAACCCCTCGGTAGGAGCGAACGTCTCAGTTTGCAGAGAGCCCGTGCCACAAGTGGCGCGGCAGTGGAGGGAATTTCTGATGATTCGACGAACTATCACACTCGCGGTCGCGGTCGTGGCTGCCTTCGCGCTGATCGCATGCACCAGCGACAACGGCTCCCCGGGGCCCGTTGACGCCACCGGTACGCCTGACGCTCCCGTGACCAGCACCCCGGCTGTCCCCGGCACCGGCGGCACCGGGCCCACGGGGCCCACGGGGCCCACCGGTACCACCGAGCCCGGCACGAACGTCCCCCCGCCCGTCGCCCCGGACGGCCGTCGCCTGGAGGTTGCGCCGATCGATGGCCTCGACGTGCTCGTCCTGGAGTCGGCGCCCCCGCAGTACATGGCGGCGGTGCAGTACGGCCTGCCGAGCGGCTGCGCTCAGTACGCCGGCACCGAGGTTCAGCGCAACGGTGACGTGATCACGATCACGGTCTGGAACACCCAGCCGTCCGATGAGAATGTCGCCTGCACGATGATCTACGGGATGGGCGAGGAGAATGTGAACCTCGGCAGCGACTTCCAGTCGGGCACGACCTACACCGTGAAGGCCGGCGACCGCGAGGTGACCTTCACCGCCCAGTAACGATGGCTCCCAGTAACGCTGGCGCGCCAGCCACAACCTCCGCCCGTGTTTCGCTCCCCATCGGGAGCGAAACACGGGCGGTTTGCGTCCTGTTCCGTAGAATCGAGGGAGACCCAGCACCGAGCTGTCCCCAGGGACGGCCTCGGAGCGTCTCGATCTGAACGGACGGGAACGCCGCCATGACTGACACACCACCCGTGGTCCCTGAGGCCGAACGCGAGGCCGGCAAGCGCTACACCCCGGAGGGCTACGAGGTGCCCGCGCCGTCCGAGCAGGACGTGCTCTACGAACGTCGCGATAGCATCGGCTACGTCACCTTCAACCGGCCCCTCGTCCTGAACGCCGTGGACTGGTCGCTCACGCTCAACTTCGGCCGCGCGCTGGAGGAGGCTGAGGCCGACGCGGAGGCGAAGGTGATCGTGGTGCGCGGCGCGGGACGCGCGTTCTGTGCCGGCGGCGACTTGCAGTCCTCGCCACGCCCCGAGCACATCCCCGCCCCGAGCATGATCGACAACGTCATGCGCATCTGGCGGATGCAGAAGCCGGTGATCGCCTCGGTGCGTGGTCACGCCGTGGGGCAGGGCTGCGAGATCGCCGGGATGTGCGACATGACGATCGCCGCCGAGGACGCGAAGTTCGGCGAGATCCAGATCCGTCACGGCTTCCCGCCGCCGATCCTCATCGTCCCGTTCCTGACCGGACCGAAGCAGGCGAAGGAGATCCTGATGACCGGCGAGGTCTTCGGCGCGGAGGACGCGCGCCGCCTGGGCCTGGTCAACCGCATCGTCCCGACGCACCTGCTGGACCAGGAGACCGAGGCGTTCGCGAAGCGGATCGCTTCGCTCCCGCCGACGGCGCTAGCGCTCACCAAAGCGCTCGTGAACCGCGTTCACGAGATCGGCGGCTTCGAGCAGGGCTTCAACTACCGCGACGACCCCGTGCTGGCGGAACTGGCGAGTTCCACGCGCGATGACAAGGTGGCCGCGGAACGCCTCGCCACGCTGCGCCAGCAGGGCTGGGAGGCCTTCAAGGAGCAGCGCGACGCCGCACACCGGTAGG
>JAQCKI010000124.1 GCA_027592645.1 Chloroflexota bacterium
GGCGGGCCATGTGGCCCGCCGGTCTCGATGTCGCTTCGGAGCGAGGAAGCCGGCCTACCCTCGGGGCAGGCCCCCGCCGCGTAGCGGCGATCCGCGGCGCTAGCCGCGTGGCAGACCAAGCCCGCGCGTCGCGATGACGTTCCGCTGAATCTCCGAGGTGCCACCCGCGATCGTCGAGGAGACGGACGAGAGGTACATCGTGCCCCAGCGGCCGCCCATCGGGACGTACTGGGGAGCCTGGCCGCCGCGGACGCCGCCGTAGAGGCCCAGCGCCTTGGTGGCGGTGCGGGCGATGCGCTGGTTGAACTCCGTGGAGAACACCTTGGTCATCGACGCCTCGTGGTTCGGGATCAGGCCCCGCGCCTGCATCGAGATCACGCGCTGCGACAACGTCTTGGCGACGCTCGCCTCGATGTAGCGGTCGGCAATCTCCAGTCGCGGCGAGTCCTGCTGGCCGAGGCGGCTCTGGCCGGTGCCCGTCTCGCGCTGCTTCGTCAGGAACTCGCGCAGCGTGTCCAGCATCCGCATCTGGCCCACGGCCGAGCCGATCGAGGAGCGCTCGAAGTCCAGGTGCGTGGCGCCCACGTACCAGCCGCGGTTGATCTCGCCCACGGCGTTCTTCACCGGGACGCGAACGTCCTCGAAGAACGTCTCGTTGAAGCCGCTGGCGTCGCTCATCTGGACGAGGGGCCGCACCTCGATGCCCGGCGTGGTCATCGGGAAGAGCAGGTAGGTGATGCCGCGGTGCTTCGGCGCCTCCGGGTCCGTGCGGACCAGGGCGAAGATCATGTTCGCGAGGTGCGCGCCGGAGGTCCAGATCTTCTGGCCGTTGATGACGAAGTCGTCGCCATCGCGCACCGCGCGGGTCTGGAGGCTGGCGAGGTCGGAGCCGGAGCCCGGCTCGGAGTAGCCCTGGCACCAGCGCGTTTCACCGCGCACCATCGGCGGCAGGAACTCCGCCTTCTGCTCCTCGGTGCCGTGCACCATGATCGTGGAGCCCACGTCCGGCACGCCCATGCGAGGCGCGCCGCGCTCCGCGATGGTCTCGTTGAGGATGAACTGCTCCATCGGGGAGAGCTCGGCACCGCCGTACTTCTTCGGCCAGGCCGGGGCGATCCACCCCTTGCCAACGAGCGCGGTGCGCCACTGGCGACGCGCGTCGCGGCGGGCGTCCGCCTCGGCGCCCTCGCCGGCTTCCTCGGCGGTGCGGGGGTCATCGTTCTCACTCACCGAGAGTGCGGCGGGGAAGTTCTTGGCGAAGAAGTCTTCCACCTCGTGGCGGAACACCGCCTGCTCCGGGCTGTCTGCGAAGTCCACCATCGGGTGCGTATCCCTCCCGCGCGACGTGTGCGCGTCAGGCCGGGCACGGCCCGGCAACCTGCGCGCAATATTACGCGCCAGCAGGCGATCTTTCCAGTGAACGTAAGGGTTCTCTCGGGAGCCCGGGAGGGGCCGACGGCGGGTCGCCCTGTCGAGCCGCGGCGCTAGCCGCGGCGCGGCTTGCGACCGTCGCGCTCGCCCGGCTTGAACTCCTCGTGCAGGCCGGACGATTGCCCGCCGGTGAACGCCACCAGGCCGCTGAGGATGCCCCACCCGACGATGGCGATGCCCACCGCGAACGGGATCGCCGAGGGAACCACGATCGAGACTTCCAGGACGACGTTCATCTGCGTGGCTCCGTCAGGTTGCTGCCCGGTTCCGCGCCAGTCTGGCCGCTGACGGTGCTGGTGGCAAGTCCGCCCGAGGCGGACACGACGCACCATCTCAGAAGTAACATCACCGGCGGGAGCGCCTCATGGCCGTGGACGTGTCGACCGAGATCATCATCCAGTGCCCGCGAGACCGGGTCGCTGCGTTTGCCGGCGATCCGGCGAACGCGCCCCAGTGGTATCGGAACATCCGGTCGGTGGCGTGGCAGACGGAGCCGCCGGTTCGGGTGGGATCTCGGATGGACTTCGTCGCGCGGTTCCTCGGCCGCACGCTCGTGTACACGTACGAAGTCGTGGAACAGATCCCCGGCGAGCGCCTGGTGATGCGCACCGCGGAGGGCCCGTTTCCAATGGAAACGACCTACACGTGGGAGTGGGTGGATGCGGGCCGCACGAGGATGACGCTGCGCAATCGAGGCGAGCCGGTGGGTTTCTCGCGCCTCGCAGCGCCCGTCATGAGCATGGCGATGCGGCGCGCCAATATGGCCGACCTTCGAGCTCTACGGACGCTCATGGAGCGCCGCTGACGCTCGCACTCAGGCACCCCCTCGCGATAGGCTCGGCGGCGCACGGAGAGGGCGCGCCCATGGCTGGCCGGACACCGATCGAGCGCCACGTCCAGGTGGCGGGGTTCGACTGTGCGTACTGGGAGTGGCCGGGCGAGGGCACGCCGGTGCTGATCGTGCATGGCATTGGACTGCACGGTCGGACGTGGGATCGCGTCATCGAGGAACTGCCGCCCTCGACCCACGTGATCGCGCCTGACCTGCGCGGCCACGGCCGCTCCGAGGTGCCCCCGGTGCGAAACGAGCACCTCTGGTGGGGTGGCCTGGGACATGACCTCGCCGCGCTGCTCCGTGCCATCGCGCTCCCCCCGGCTCTGGGGGTGGGTCACTCGATGGGCGGTCACGCGATGATCTTCGCGGCGGCGGATGCGCCGGAGCACTTCGCCTCGCTGCTGCTGTTCGAGCCAAACATCGGCGACCCGGAGCGGGCGCGGATCCCGGAGCCGCTCGAGGCCGACGCGGGCGTTGCGCGGCGGCGTAACGACTGGGCCTCGCCGGACGAAATGTTCGAACGATTCGCGGGCCGCCCACCGTTCAACGCCTGGGATCCCGCCGTGCTGCGCGCCTACTGCGACTACGGACTGGTGCCGGAAGGTGACCGCTTCCGCCTCGCCTGTCCTCCCGCGCTGGAGGCGACGATCTGGGGCGGCCAATCGCCCGGCCTCTACGACGCGATCGATGCCATCGACGTGCCGGTCCATCTGGTGCGCGCGGAGCCACGTGCTCCGGGGCAGCCGGAGGGCTTCACGCCCTCGCAGACGTGGCCTGGGGTGGTCGACTACTTCCACCACGGTACGGAGGAACTGCTCAGCGGCCGCGGCCACTTCTTCGCCCTCGAGACAGCGCCGCTCGCTGCCGCGCTCATCGAGACGGCGCTGGCGCGTCTCAGCCGGTAGCCGCCCTCAGGTCAGACGCACGCGATCTCCCGCACCACGCGGACCGTGGAGGCGGGATCCTTCGCCAGCATTGCGGGCGGGCGGATCGGCCGGGCGACCAGGTTCCCGCCGCAGTTCGGGCAGGCGCCCCGCAAACGCTCGGTGGCGCACGTGGCGCAGAAGGTGCACTCGTACGTGCAGATGCTCGCCTCCGTCGAGTCCGGCGGCAGGTCGGCGTCGCAACATTCGCAGTTCGGTCGTAGTTCGAGCATGTCGTTACTCCGCGGGAGGTACCTCGTTCGCCATGATGCCGATCACGTTGCCGGCCAGGTCACGGAACATGGCGAACGCGACCATGCCCGGGATCGTCTCCACGTCCATCAGCTTCTCGGCGCCGTTGGCGACCGCCTTCGCGAGGTATGCGACCGGGTCGTCGACCGCGATGTAGATCACCGCGCCCGCGCCCGCCGGACTCATGCCGACGGAGCCGGCGATGCCCGCGCCGGGCGCAGTGTTGACCATGGCGTAGTCCATCGTCGGCTCGATGTCGTACTTCCAGCCGAACGTGTCCGCGTAGAACTTGCGGTGTGCTGCGACGTCCTGGTCTGGGCCGCACATGATCTCGTAGTGAACGACCGGATTCGGTGATTCCATCAGGAAGGTTCCTTCTCATTTCATTCGTGGGATTGGGCAGTCTACTCTCGCGCTCTGACATTTTGATGAAGTTGTGTCATCCCGCCTCCGGCGGGGTCGAGGAGGTAACGATGGACCTGCAACTGGCGGGCAAGCGGGCGATTGTGACCGGCGGCAGCCGTGGCATTGGCAAGGCGATCGCGCGCGCCCTCGCGCACGAGGGCGTGGACGTGGCGTTGGTCGCCCGCACGCGCGCCACGCTGGACGCTAGCGCGGAGGAACTGGCGCGCGAGACCGGGCGCACCATCGTCCCGATCGAGGCGGACACCGCCGACGACGAGTCGGTGCGAGGCATGGCGCGGCAGGCGGTCGCGGCGCTCGGTGGCGTGGACATCCTCGTGAACTGCGCCGCGCAGCCCGGCGGGCAGGGGGCGGTGCCCGGCTTCGAGGCGCTCACCGCGGAAGGCCACATCTGGCCGGACATGAACGTGAAGGTGTTCGGCTACCTGCGCACCGCGCAGGCGGTGGCGCCGCACATGCGGGAGCAGGGCTGGGGTCGCATCATCAACATCTCCGGCCTGGCGGCCCGCTCCGCGGGCTCCGCGACGGGGTCGATGCGCAACGTGGCCGTGGCCGCACTCACCAAGAACCTCGCAGACGAACTCGGGCCGCACGGCATCACGGTCACCGTCGTCCACCCCGGCCTGACGCGCACGGAGGCGACCGCGGGGGTGCTGGAGCGGCGCGCGCAGGCGCAAGGGGTCACCGTCGCGGAGGTGGAGGCGCGGATGGCAGAGGGCAATACCGTCCGCCGCATCATCGAAGCGGACGACATCGCCTACGTGGTGACGATGCTCGCGTCGCCTCGCTCGATCGCGATCAACGGCGACGCCATCGCCGCCGGGGGCGGCGTACCGCGCGCGATCTACTACTAAGCGCAGGAACCGATCGGCAGACGTGAGCTGGCGCGCCCTCGACCCTCG
>JAQCKI010000017.1 GCA_027592645.1 Chloroflexota bacterium
CGGCTCCCGCAGGGGAGCCGCAGCCGCCGGCATCGCCCGAGGCGACCGGTGAGCCGGTTCCCGAGCAAGTCACCGAGCCGGCGATCCAGATCTCGTTGCCGGTCTTCCACGGCCCGCTCGACCTGCTCCTCCACCTCATCGAGGACAGCCGGCTGGACATCACGGAAGTCTCCCTCCTCCAGGTGACCGAGCAGTACCTCCGCCACCTCCGCGGCCGCGAGCAGATCGATATCGCGATGCTGGCGGAGTTCATCGGCATTGGGGCGCGGCTGCTGCTGCTGAAGTCGCGCGCGCTGCTCCCGCGCGAAGAACTGCCGCCGACCGATGACGACGAGCCCGAAGACGACATCCGTGCGCTGATCGAGGCGCTCAAGGAGTACCGGCGCTTCAAGCAGGCCGCCGAGTTCCTCCGCGAGCGCGAGGTCGGCCACGGCACCTACCGGCGCGAGGTGCCGCCGCCCACCGTGCCGCTGCCGACCGGCCTCGGTGCCGTCACGCTCTCATCGCTCGTCGACCTCATCCGCGACGTCCTCGAACGGATGCCCGAGGAGGATGAGAGCAACGCGCCGGAGATCCGGCGGGAGCCGGTGCGCCTCGGCGACCGGATGAAGTCGCTGGTGGCGACGCTGGATGTCTCCCGGACCATGTCCTTCCGCCGGCTGATCGAGTCCGCGACCTCCCGCACGATGGTGATCGTGGACTTCATGGCGGTGCTTGAACTGATCAAGCAGCACTACCTGGCAGCGCGGCAGTCGGAGTCGTTCGGTGACATCGAACTGGTGCGCCTCGACGATGGCCCGGTACTGCTACTCGGGCAGGCGGAGGGGGACTTCACCGGTGTGTAGGCAGGCCTCTACCGGGCGGCTAGCATGGCCGCCTGTCCGGCGCGCAGAGGAAGGCAGGTACCATGCTCCTCGTCCGTGACGAGTTGCGTAGCGTGGTGACGCCGGGCGACCACGCCCTCTCCATCGGCGTCTTCGATGGCGTGCACGGCGGCCACCGGCTGCTCGTGCGACGCATGCTGGTCGAGGCGGGGGCGCGCGGCCTCACCGGCGGCGTGATCACCTTCCACCCGCACCCGCTCAGCGTGCTGCGCCCGGACGTGCCCCTGGTCTATCTCGATTCGCTCGAGCGCCGCGTCGAGTTACTCCGCGATGCCGGTGCGGAGTTCGTCGGCGTCCTGCAATTCACCTCCGAGTTGCAGCAGGTCTCTGCGGAAGACTTCA
Source organism: Chloroflexota bacterium (assembly GCA_027592645.1). Taxonomy (GTDB): domain Bacteria; phylum Chloroflexota; class Dehalococcoidia; order UBA2979; family UBA2979; genus W-Chloroflexi-9. Next base: position 1,227 of record JAQCKI010000017.1, read on the forward strand.
CGCGTCTGCTGGTGGAGGAGGCGCGGATGCGCCTGCTGGTGGTGGGCGAGGACTTTCGCCTCGGCCGTGGCGGCGCGGGCACCGTGCCCGTCCTCACCGAGATTGGCCGCGAGCAGGGCTTCGAGGTGATCCCGGTGCCCTTGCTGCCGGACGCCAGCGGCGAGGAGCGCATCTCCTCCACCCGCATACGCAACGCGCTGGCCGCGGGTCAGATGGAGGACGTGCAGGCGTTCCTCGGCCACGCCTACGCAATCCGCGGGCCGGTGGTGCATGGTGACGCCCGAGGCGCGGGCATCGGCTTCCCGACGCTCAACGTTGGCGTCACCGCGGACCGCGCACTCCCGCCCAACGGCGTGTACGTGACCCGCGCCCACGTCGGCGAGCACACCTTGCAGGCGGTGACGAACATCGGCACGCGACCCACGTTCGACAACGGCACGCGCCGCCACGTGGAGACCCACCTGCTGGACTTCGAGGGCGACCTGTACGGCCAGGTGGTGACCATCGAACTCCTGACGATGCTGAGGCCGGAGCGGAAGTTCGACGGCATCGAGGCGCTGGTGGCGCAGATTCACGCGGACGTGGCCGCGACGCGGGAGTGGTTCGCATGACGGCCACCGGCGGCAAGCGGCGCATGGCGCCCGTCGACGAGCAGATGCGCGTACTGATGGGTGGCACCGAGTTCGGTGACCCCGCGACGCGCACCACGATGGAGCGCGAACTGCGCGCGCGCCTGGAAGAAGACCGCCCGCTGAGCGTCTACTGCGGCTTCGACCCGACCAAGGTGGACCTGCACCTGGGCCACACTGTCCCGCTGCGCAAGATGCGCCAGTTCCAGGACTTCGGGCACCAGGTCACGTTCCTCGTCGGCTCGTTCACGGCGCTCATCGGCGACCCCACCGGCCGCGACAAGACCCGCCCGATGCTCACGCCTGACGAGATCGCGGAGAACGCCAAGACCTACACGGAGCAGGCGTTCGCCGTGCTCGACCAGGAGCGGACACGCATCGCCTTCAACGGTGACTGGCTCTCCAAACTGACGTTTGCGGATGTGATCCGCATCACCGCGCAGTTCACCGTGGCGCAGTTCCTGCGCCGCGACAACTTCTCGCAGCGGTACGAATCGGGCAACCCGATTCACGTCAGCGAGTTCCTGTACGCGATGATGCAGGCATACGACGCCGATGAGATGAGTACGGACGTCCAGATCGGCGGCACCGACCAGACGTTCAACCTCATGGCCGGACGCCAGTGGCAGGAGGCCAACGGCCACCGCCCGCAGATCTGCCTGACGCTCCCGATCCTCGTGGGCACCGATGGCCACGAGAAGATGTCGAAGTCGCTCGGCAACTACATCGGCATCGCCGAGTCGCCCAACGAGATGTTCGGCAAGGCGATGTCCGTCCCGGACGCCGCCATCGTCCCGTACTTCACACTCGTCACGCCCCTCCACCCGTCCGAGGTGGACGCGATTCGCTTCGGGCTGGAGTCCGGTGCGCTGCCGCCGATGGAGGCAAAGAAGCGGCTCGCGGAGACCATCGTGGGCATCTTCCACGGCTCGGCGGAGGGTGCCGTCGCGCGCGAGTACTTCGAATCCACGTTCCAGCGCCGCGAGACCCCGGACGAGATGCCGGAGTACGCCGTCGCGGCGCCGATTTTCCTCGCTGATCTCGCCGGCGGGCCCGGTCGCCCTCGCGGACGTACTCACCGAGGCCGGCCTTGCCGCCAGCAAGGGCGAGGTGCGCCGGCTGGTGCAGCAGGGCGGGGTGCAGGTGAATGGCGAGCGCGTGGATGACCCCGCGCAGGAGGTGGGCCCGGGCGACGAGATTCGCGTCGGCCGGCACCGATTCCTCCGGTTGGTGACGAAGTAGCGCGAATCTGGCACAGTAGAGTGGTGCGAGGGGCGGGGTAATGATCGACGGCGGGCTTGACCTGGATCTGGATGCCGTACGGCAAAACATCGTTGAGGCCGAGGTCGTCTGCTTTTACTTCCCGATCCTGAATCGCACGCTGCTGGTGGACACGCGCCGCAGCGACCTCGTCGGCACGTTCGTGAAGATCGTCCCGATGGCGCAGGGTGCGGCTGACCGGCTGCGATCGCTGCGCCGCCTGCGCCCGCAATTGCCGCGACCCGCCTCCCTGACGCTGATCCCCTGGGACTGTCGCGTGCAGTCGCTCGTGTCGCTTGGTGTCTGGCCGCTCATCGTCGCGCGCCTCGATGCGCCCCAGCAGGCGGAGGTGTGCCTGGCCGAGTTGCGGCGGCACGAGCAGGTCGAACTGCGACGCATCATCCGCGGCGAGGACTGCCAGACGCTCTGGGTGCGCCCGGACCTGCAGCGCGAGCGCGCCGAGTAGCCGCGCGCTAGTCCGCCGTCGCCGGCCTCAGGTCGGTAACCTCCAGTTGCAACGACCCGTTCCCCCGGAAGTCGTCGCGCTTCACCGTATAGACGATGTCTGCCCGCTCGCCTGGTGCAACCGCGTGCTCCGCGTTGCCGAACGAGATCGCGCGCCACGTCACTGTCCCCGCACGCACCGAGAACTGCAGGTGGGAGCCATCCGCCCCGACCGCGCGCGTCTCCGTCACCAGCACGTCGCGCGCCAGGAACAGCGGCAACGGGTTGCCGACGCCGTGCGGGCCGATGAGCCCCAGCCACTGCACGAAGCGACCGTCGATCGCCTCCAGCGGGTGCTCACACTCCACCGGGATCGTCGGTGCCAGCGACTCCACATCGATGTGCTGCGCGGCGTCCGCGATCAGGCGGTCGCGCAACTCGGGCAGGCGGGTGGCGTCCGCGGAGAAACCGGCGGCGGCGCGGTGGCCGCCGTAGCGGAGGAAGAGGTCCGCGTTGCGTTGCAGCAGTGCGGTGACGTCGAACGACTCGATGCTGCGGCAGGAGGCGCGCAGTTCGCCATCGCGTACCTCCATCACGATCGCCGGGCGGCTGAACTCCTCCGCCAGCCGTCCCGCACACAGACCGACGATGCCCGAAGAGATGTCCTCGCTCGCCACGATGATCAGGGGGCCGCGCCGGTCGTCCTCGGTCAGCGCGTTGTGCGACGCCTCTAGCGCGTCCACGGTCGCGTCGCGCCGGGTGCGGTTCAACTCCTCGAGGTGTGCGGCGAGCCCGCGCGCTTCGTCGCTCGTGCGTGCGAGCAGCAGGTCGAGCGCGATCTTCGCGTGCTCCATCCGGCCGGCGGCGTTGATCCTCGGGCCGATCACCCAGCCGATCGTGGTCTCGTTGATCTCCGCCTGGCGGACGCCGGCGGCATCGAACAGCGCGAGCAGGCCGGGCCGCCGGGCGACGCGTAGCGCTTCGAGGCCGAGCCGCACCAGGTCGCGGTTCTCCGCCAGCATCGGTGCCAGGTCGCAGACGTTGCCCAGCGCCACCAGCGCACGATGCTCGGTGGGGTCATAGCCGCGCCCCAGGCGGTCGTGGAGGTCGTGGATGACCTTGTACGCCACCCCGACCGCTGCGGGCTCTGAGCCGTACGACAGGCCGTCCAGGCGCGGGTTCACGATCGCCAGCGCCTCCGGCAGCACGTCCGGGATCGTGTGGTGGTCGATGATCACCACGTCCATCCCGAGGCCGTTCGCCTCGGCCACCTCGGTCACCGCGGATGTGCCGGTGTCCGCGGTCACCAGCAGCGTGGCGCCGCGGTCGGCCAGTTGCCGCACGGCGCGGACGTTCGGGCCGTAGCCCTCCGTGAAGCGGTCCGGGAGGTACGGGATCGCCTTCGCGCCGAGCGCCGTCAGCCCCTCCACCAGCACCGCCGTGGCGGTCACGCCATCCACGTCATAGTCGCCGAAGATTGCGACCGTCTCGCCCGCCTCGCACGCCCGCGCGAGGCGCGTCACCGCCGTCTCCAGGTTCGGCATCAGCCGCGCGTCGGTCAGGTCACCGGGCCGCCCGAGGTACTTCCGCGCCGCCTCGGTGGTCAGCACGCCTCGATGCGCCAGCAGCACGCGGACGATCTGCGGCAGGCCGTCGCCGGCATCGGCGTAGCCGTCCAGCGACGGCGTCCCCAGCAGCCGCCAGCGGCGTCCGCCAGAGCCGCGCAGGATGCGCTCGGTGGTCGTATCGATCGAGGAGGTCACGGGTAGCCGTTCGCGGCGGGGAGTCGCGCGGTGAGCGTGGAGCGTAGCAGAGCGGCGGCCTGCGTTCGTTGAAGTGCTTCGTTGACGCGCTGATCGACGCCGCCTAGTGTCCGCCGATGCGCGAACGCGACCTCGCCCGCACCTTCCTGCGCTGGACGTTCGTCCGGGCGGTGTTCCACCGCGGGTGGTGGCTGGTCACCAGCCTGTACCTGGTCACCGTCGCGGACCTCACCGCCTCACAACTGGTCTTCTATGGCGCGGTCATGGCGATCACCTCGCTGCTGATGGAGGTGCCCACCGGCGTGGTCGCGGACACGTTGAGCCGGAAGTGGTCGCTGGTGGTGTCGCACGTCGTGATGGGCAGCGGCATGGTGATGATGGGGCTGGTGACGGACTACCACCTGATCCTCGTCACCCAGGTGCTGTGGGGCCTCGGCTGGACGTTCGCCAGCGGGTCCGATGTGGCGTGGGTCACCGACGAGCTCGACCAGCCCGATCGCATCGCTGGCGTGCTGATTGCGAGGGCGGGCTGGGAGATGGCCGGCTCGGCCGCCGGCATTGTGACGTTCGGCGTGCTGGCGTGGGCAGCGGGCCTCGGCCCCGCGATCGTGACGGCGGGCGCGGGGATGATCGTGCTCGGGCTCACGGTGGTGACGCGCTTCCCGGAGCGCAACTTCCACCCGGCACGCGAGCGCCACTGGGCGCGCTCGATGTCGATCCTCCGCAACGGCATCGCCCTCGCACGCGCCGACCGCGCGATCATGCTGATGTTCGCCGCCACGGTGCTGGTGAACGGCGGCACCGAGGCGTACGACTTTCTCTTCCCGCGGCGCCTGATCGACCTCGGCTTCCCGCAGGAGCCCGACCCGATCGTCTGGTTCACGCTGCTCGGGCTGACCATGCTGGCCGTGGGCGTCACCGCGCTGCGCATCGTGCAATCGCGCATCGAAGGCGTGGACGTGGCGCGGCGTGCCTACGCCCTCGCGGGCGCGCTCGGTGCGCTGGGTCTGTTGCTGCTGGCGCACGCACCGAACGAGGTCGTGGGCATCGCCGGCGTGGTGCTCGTCGGTGGCGTCGCGTTGCCGGTGACGCGTGCCGTGAGCGTCATCTGGGTGAACAGCCGCGCCACCAGCGAGGTGCGCGCGACGATGCAGTCGTTCCTGGCGCAGGGCGAGGCGCTCGGCGAGATCTCGGCCGGCGTGGGGTTCGCGCTGCTCGCGCAGGCGTCGAGCGTGCCGGTGGTGCTGACGGCGTCGGCGGCGCTCGTGCTCTGGGCGGGGCTGCTGGTGCTGCGCGCCGGTGCTACGCCTCGTGCTGCTTGAAGATCAACGACGAGTTGTGCCCACCGAAGCCGAGCGAGTTCGACATCGCATAGCGGATCTTCAGGTCCCGCGTGCCTTCCGGCACGTAGTCCAGGTCGCAGTCCGGGTCCGGCGTGACGATGTGGATCGTCGGGTGGATCCGTTGGTCGCGGATTGAGAGCACCGTCACCGCTGACTCAATGCCCCCGGCCGCGCCGAGCGTGTGACCGATCATCGACTTGCTCGATGAAATCGGCAGCGTCGCGGCACTCTCGCCAAAGACGGCCTTCACGGACAGCGTCTCGAACTTGTCGTTCAGCGGCGTGCTGGTGCCGTGCGCGTTGAGGTAATCGATGTCGCTGGCGGCGATGCCGGACTTCTTCAGCGCGATGTTCATCGCGCGCGCCGCGCCCTCGCCGTTCTCGGACGGCTGGGTGACGTGGAAGGCGTCCGCGGACTGCCCGTAGCCCACCATCTCGCAGATGATGTGCGCGCCGCGGGCGATCGCCTGCTCGCGCTCCTCCAGCACCAGGATGCCCGCGCCCTCACCGAGCACGAAGCCGTCGCGGTTGAGGTCGAACGGGCGGCTGGCAGTCAGCGGGTCGTCATTTCGTGAGAGCGCCCGGCTGGCGGCGAACGCGGCGATCGACATGCGGTTCACCGCGGCCTCCGCGCCGCCTGCAACCATCGCGTCCGCGTCACCGCGCCGGATCACCTCGAACGCCGTCCCGAGCGCGTCCGCGCCGGAGGCGCAGGCGGAGACGGGGTTGAAGTTGGGGCCGCGCAGGCCGAAGCGGATCGAGACCTGGCCGGCCGCCATGTCCGGGATGAACATGGGCACCAGGAACGGGGAGACGCGGCTGGGGCCCTTGTGGAAAAACGTGTCGAACTCCTGCTCCAGCGTCTCGATGCCGCCGATGCCGGAGCCAATCATGCAGCCGGTGGTGTCCGCGATCTGGTCGAGCGGCAACTGCGCCTGGTCCAGCGCCTCGCCCGCCGCCATCACCGCCAGGTGCGTGAAGCGGTCCATGCGGCGCGCTTCCTTGCGGTCGAGGTACGTCGAGAGGTCGAACTCCGGCACCTGGCCGGAGACCTTGGACGCCAGGTCGCTCGCGTCCACCAGCGTGGTCATCGTGATGCCGCTGGTGCCGCTCAGCATGGCCTGCCACGACTCCTCGCGGCCCACGCCCACGGCGCAGATGATCCCGACCCCCGTTACCACCACGCGGCGCTCGGTCATGGCTAGCCCTCCCAGCGGCTGAAGATGATCGCGGAGTTGTGCCCGCCCAGACCGACGGAAGTGCTCATGGCCGCCCGTACCGGGCGCACCCGCGCCTCGTTCGGCGCGTAGTCCAGGTCACACGCCGGGTCAGGCGTGACGTAGTTGATCGTCGGCGGGATGACGCCGTGATGGCAGGTGAGCACGGCGACCGCCGCCTCCACCGCGCCGGCCGCGCCCATCATGTGCCCGTGCATCGACTTCGTCGAGGAGACCACGAGTGCGTCCGCGTGTTCGCGGAACAGGCGGCGGATCGCGGTGGTCTCCACGCGGTCGTTCAGCGGCGTGCCGGTGCCATGGGCGTTGATGTAGTCCAGGTCTTCCGGCTGCATCCCCGCGCGGGCGAGCGCGTCTTCCATCGCCTGGCCGATGCCGTGTCCGTCCTCGGCCGCGCCCACCATGTCCTCGGCGTCGTTGCTCGTCGCTGAGCCGCGCCACTCCGCGTAGATGCGTGCGCCGCGCGCGAGTGCGTGGTCGAGGTCCTCGAGGACGAGGACGCCTGCGCCCTCTGCGATGATGAAGCCGTTGCGGGTGAGGTCGAACGGACGCACGGCCTTCTTCGGGTCTTCGTGCGTTGCGAGCGCCTTCATCGCCGAGAAGCCGGCGTAGTAGATCGGCTGGATCGGCGCCTCGAAGCCGCCCGCGATGATCACGTCCGCCTCGCCGCGCGCGATGATCTCGGCGGCTTCGCCGGTGGTGGCGCCGCCGGTCGCGCACGCCGCGGTGATGGCGAAGTTCGGCCCGCGCGCGCCGATCTCGATCCCCACGAGGCCGGTCGCCGTGTCTGGCAGCATGTGTGAGGTCAGGAACGGCGAGATGCGCCGCGGGCCCTTCTCGTCCAGGATGCGCTGCTGCTCCACGATCAGGTGGGCGCTGCCCATGCCGGTGCCGAGGATCACGCCCACGCGTCGGGCGTCCTCGGTGGTCATGTCGAGCCCAGCGTCCTCGACGGCCTGCTTGGCAGCGGCGATGGCGTAGGCCGAGGAGAGGTCGATGCGGCGTGCGATCTTCGCGTCGACGTGGTCGCTGACCTCGAAGCCCTTCACCTCGCCCACGATCGGCTGCTCATAGGCGGAGCCATCGAAGCGGGTCAGGAGGCCAATGCCGGAGACGCCCGCGATCAGCGCCTCCCACGTGGAGTCCGTGTCCAGTCCAACGGGCGTGATCAGACCCAGCCCGGTGACGACGACTCGACGCATGACTAGGTGATCGGCTTGCGGGTGGGGAGGACGGAGATCGGGATCGGGTTCTCGCGGGCATCATCCAGCGAGACCGCGATGCTGTCGTCCTGGATGCGCTTGATCATCCGCGACAGCGCGTGACCAGGGCCGACCTCCACGAAGGTGTCCACGCCTTCGCGAGCCATGCGGCGGACGTTTTCCGCCCACAGTACCGGCGACTTCAGTTGCGCCTCGAACTCGGAGCGCACCTCGGCGGCGGTCCGCATGAGGTCGGCGGTGATGTTGGAGACGATGGGGGTGTCCGGGTTCGCGAACGGGATCTCACGGATGATCTCGGCAAACTCGGCCGCCTGCGCAACGTGCAGCGGGGTGTGGGAGGAGACTTTCAGCTTCAGCCGGATCGCCTTGCCCTGCAGCTGCTTCGCGCGGACCATGGCGCGCTCGATGGCGCTCACGTCGCCGGAGATGACGGTCTGCGTGTCCTCGTTGTGGTTCGCCACGTCCACGCGGTCGTGCTCGCCCAGCGTGGAGTCCTCGCAGATCTCGCGGACGGTCTCAGCGTCCAGGCCGATGATCGCCGCCATGCCCACCGGGCGGTCGGCGTTGAACGACCCCATCAGGCGGGAGCGCTCCATAATGATCAGGAGCGAGTCACGGAACGAGAGGGCACCCGAGGCAACGGCAGCGCTGAACAGGCCCAGCGAGTGCCCGCCGAGCAGGCGCGGGCGGATGTTCTCGCCCACCTCGCCGGCCTTCTCGCGCATGGCGCGGAGGAAGGCGATCGAGGTGGTGAGTACCGCCGGCTGCGTGTTTTCGGTGGAGGCGAGGTCATCAGCCTCGGACTCGAAGCAGACCTTCGTCAGGTCGATCCCCGTGATGTCGCTGGCCTCTTCAAAAGTGCGACGAGCGGCTTCTGAGTGGCCGTGGATGAGTTTGCCCATGCCGGGGGCCTGGGACCCCTGCCCCGGGAAGACGAGCGCCGTGGCGTCCGTCTCTTCGACCTGCGGGCGGTCGATCTCAATCACCGGCTTGGAACCCTCCTGGCTCGGCCATAGGCCAGCCCTGTCTCTGCCTGAAGTGTAACAGTCAGACGCCCTGTCAACCGTGCGCAGCCTTAACAGTTGCAGTCGACATAAGACATCTTATCACGTTCGTTCTACGGTCTTCCGCACCTCTGGGAGGGCCCGCAGCAGGTCAGAGGCCAGTGCCGCCGCCTCGCCGTACACGTCCGTGACCTGTCGCGCCGTCTCGCCGTGCAGGTACACGGCGACCGAGGCGGCATCGAACGGCTCGAGGCCCTGCGCGATCAGGCCGGCGATGAGCCCGGCGAGCACGTCGCCGGTGCCGGCGTGGGCCAGCCCCGAGTTCGCGACGTCCGAGATTCGTGCGCGCCCGTCCGGTGCGGCGACCACCGTCCCGGCACCCTTCAACACGACCACGCTGCCGGTGAGGGCGGCGTAGCCGAGGGCGGTGTCCAGGCGGGCCGACTGCACCTCCGCGACCGTCGTGCCCGCCAGGCGCGCCATCTCGCCCGGGTGAGGCGTCAGGACGCGCGGCAGACCGAGGCGCGTCCACCACTCAGGTTCTTCGGCGAGCAGGTTCAGGGCGTCCGCGTCGAACACGGCAGCCGCCAGGCCCCCCTCGACCTCATCAAGGCCGGCGAGCAGGTGCTGGAGGAACGCCCTCGTGGCGTCCGACGTGCCGATGCCGGGCCCAACGAGCAGCGCGCGGGCCTTCGACCCGGCGAGCGCCCGCAATAGTGCGCGGGCGGAGGCGGCATCGAGCGTGCCGTCTGTCTCCGGCAGCGGTTCGTGCGTCGCATCGGCGAACCCGACCAGCAGCGGCTGGATCGAGGCGGGTGCGGCCAGCGTCACCAGCCCGCAGCCGGAGCGCGCCGCCGCCTCCGCCGCCAGCCGTGCCGCTCCGGGGTAGCGCCGCGACCCGGCGGCGATCACCACCGTGCCAAACGTGCCCTTGTTGCCGTCCGCCGGCCGAGGCGGCACGAGTTCGCGGATCCCGCGCAACGTGATCGCCTCGATCGGGAGCGACGCGACGAGTTCCGCCGGGAGGCCGATCTCGACCGTCTCGACGCGCCCAGCGAACGCGCTGCCGGGCATGGTGACCAGTCCCACCTTCGCGGCACCGAATGCGACCGTGGTGTCGGCGGCCACCGTCGCCGGGTCGGCGTAGCCGGTGTCCGCATCCACGCCGGACGGCAGATCGAGCGCCAGCAGTTGTGGCGCCATGCGCGAGGCGCGCGCGGTAGCCAGTCGATCGAGCACCGCCAGCGCGACGCCTTCGAGCGGTCGCGCGGCCGGGCGGAGGCCCGTGCCGAACAGCGCATCGATCACGATCGCGGCGCGCGCGAGCAGCGAGTCGAGCGCCGCGAGGCCGGCATCACCCTCGGCGAGGGTGTATTCGATGCCCGCATCCGCCAGCGCGAGCCACTCAGGGTCGTCGTCCGCCCTCGGGCGCAGCAGGTAGGCGTGTACCGGCACGCCCCACTCGCCGAGGCGTAGCGCCGCGACCAGGCCATCGCCGCCGTTGTTGCCGGGGCCACACAGCACCAGCACCGGTCGCGCCTCGGTCCCCAACAGGATCCACGCCTCCTGCGCCCCCGCGAGGCCAGCGTTCGCCATCAACTCGCGTTCGGTGACGCCGGCGGCCACGGCCGCCTGCTCCAGCGCGCGCATCCCCGCGGAGGTCACGAGTTTCGTCATCAGTTCTGTTCGTCCTCGCCCAGCAGGCCGCGCGCCTGCAGGACGCCCACGATGCGTGCGCGCGCCTCCGCGGGGTCGGACTCGGGGCGCTCCGCCGTGCAGACGACGGCGGCCATTGCGAACGACTCGAGGTGCGTGAGCGAGACGTCGATGGCGGTGAGGCCGATGGTCTCCGCGCGCCGCTTCGCGCCGCCGTACAGGTAGACCAACGGCTTACCTCGGCGGTCGGGCAGGACCTCGATGTCGCGCCACGCGACCGAGCGGGCGCCGGTGCCGAGCGCCTTCATCACGGCTTCCTTGGCAGCGAAGCGGGCGGCGAGTTCGGGCACGCGGCCGCGGCAGAACGCCGCCTCGGCAGGCGTGTAGACACGCGAGATGAACCGCTCCGGGTGCTTCCCGAGCACCTTGCGGACGCGGTCGATCTCGATCATGTCGATGCCGACGGCATGCGTGCTCATCGTCCTGCTTCCCGTGCGTCGTCCGGCCAGGCGCGGGGGCCTGCGGGCGAATCTAGCACGGCATGATGGGATACTCGCTCCTCGACCGCCCGCACGGAGGACGCCCATGGCCGCACGGATCATCGATGGGACCGCGATCGCCGCAGCGGTGCGCGCGGAGGTGGCCGAGGGCGTCGCGGCGCACATCGTCGCGGGCGGACGGAAGCCACACCTGAGCGTCGTGCTCGTTGGCGAGGACCCGGCGTCGCAGGTGTACGTGCGGATGAAGGGGCGCGCTTCCGAGGACGCCGGCATGACCTCCGACACGGTCCTGCTCCCCGCCACCGCCTCGCACGAAGAGGTGCTGGGCCACGTCCGTCGCCTGAACGCCGATCCTGCCGTCTCCGGCATCCTCGTGCAGATGCCGCTGCCGCCGCAGGTGGACGCCCACGCCGTGATGGCTGAGATCGACCCGCGCAAGGACGTGGATGGCCTGACGCCCGCGAACCTCGGCCTGCTGGTGCAGGGCACGCCCTTCCACGCGCCCGCCACCCCGGCCGGCGTTGTCGAGATCCTGAAGCGCGAGGGCATCGAGACGCAGGGCGCGCGGATCGTGGTCGTCGGACGCTCGGTGCTCGTCGGCCGGCCGCTGGCGCTGCTGCTCTCGAACCGCGGCGCGCACGCCAATGCCACCGTCACCATGGCGCACACCGGCACCCGCGACCTGGCGGCCGTCTGCCGCGAGGCCGAGATCCTGATCTCCGCCGCCGGTGCACCCGGCGCAATCACGGCTGACATGGTCCGGCCGGGCGCCGTGGTCATCGATGTCGGCACCACACGCGTAGCGGACGCGACTCGCAAGGCCGGCCACCGCCTCTCCGGTGATGTGGACTTCGATGCGGTGCGGGAAGTCGCCGGTGCCATCACCCCCGTGCCGGGTGGGGTGGGCCCGATGACGATCGCGATGCTGCTGGTCAACGTCGCCCGTGCCGCGCGCGCCCTCGAGGACCGCCTCTAGGCCTCGCTGCCTTCGCGGATGGCCGGGCATCCGGGTACGATGGATCTATGGATGAACTGAAGGCTCGCATCGCCGACCTGCTGGCCCGTGTCCGGGACGTGCAGGTGCGACTTTGACCTCCCCGCAAAGGAACGCGAGCTAGCCCGCGTCCGCGAGGACGCACTGGCCCCTGACCTGTGGGACGACCAGGCACGCGCCCAGCGCGTGATGAAGGACGTCGCCCGTCTCGAACTCATCATCTCCACCTGGCAACGGCTGGAGAGCGAGTTCTCCGACCTCCAGGCCCTGCTCGAACTCGCCGAGGAAACTGATGGCGACGAGCGCGCCGCGCTGCTGCTCGATGCCAACGCGGACGTGGCCGCCGTCGAGCGCGAGTTCGACGCGCTGGAGGTGCGTCTGACGATGGGCGGCGAGTACGACACCCGCAACGCCCTCCTGTCGCTCCACGCCGGCGCCGGCGGCACCGAGGCCAACGACTGGACGGAGATGCTGCTGCGCATGTACCTGCGCTGGGCGGAGAAGCACAGTTTCAAGACGGAGATCCTCGCCATCAGCAACGGCGAAGAAGTCGGCATCAAGTCCGTCGAGCTGCGCATCGAAGGCGACTACGCCTACGGGCTCCTGCGCTCGGAGCGCGGCGTGCACCGCCTCGTGCGGCTGTCGCCCTTCAACTCCGCGGGCACCCGTCAGACCACCTTCGCGCTGTGCGAGGTGCTCCCCGAGGCCGCGCCCGAGGACTCCGAGAGCATCGAGATCCGCCCAGCCGACCTGCGCGTGGACACGTATCGCGCGAGTGGCAACGGTGGCCAGAACGTTCAGAAGAACGACACCGCCGTCCGCATCACCCACCTGCCCACGGGCATTGTGGTGACCTGTCAGAACGAGCGCTCGCAGGCCCAGAACCGGGAGAGCGCCATGCTGGTGCTCCAGTCCCGGCTCTTGGAGCGCGAAATCGAACGCCTGGAGGTCGAGCGCGCGAAGATCAAGGGCGAGCACGTGGAGGCGGGCTGGGGCAACCAGATCCGCTCCTACGTCCTGCACCCGTACAAGATGGTGAAAGACATGCGCACCGGCCAGGAAACGAGCGACGCTCCCGCCGTCCTTGATGGTGACCTTGATCCGTTCATCAACGCCTACCTGCGCCAGCGGGTCGGCGTGGAAGAGGAAGTGACTCCGTGACGCAGGCCCGCCGCTGGTTCGCGCCCGTGTTCGTAGCCGCGCTCTTCGCGCTGGTGACGCTGCCCGCCAGCTCGCCGGCCTCGGCCGCCACGGTCGAGACCTCTGGCGACGCCGTGTCGATGCCGGACGCGGCGTCGATCACCTTCGCACTGCGCGTACAGGCGGCCGGTGGGCTGCGGGAGGCGGTACTGAACTACCGCGTGCTGGGCCCAGCCGGTAACGTCGGTGGCTCCGTCCGGCCCGAGGTGCACACAACGCCCACGCAGGAACTCCGCGCGACGCTCGCCACCAACGACGGTCAGCGGTTCATCCCCGTGGGTTCCACGTTCGTCTACACGTGGGCGCTGACGGATGCGGATGGCGAGGTCCACACGACGGAGGAGCGGACGTTCGTGTTCCTCGATGGGCGCTACCAGTGGCAGGCGATGACCGAGGACCTGGTGACGGTCTACTGGTACCACAGCGACTCCTCGGCACGGGACGTGCTACTCGGCTCGATCGCCGCCGTGCGCCTGAATGAGGACTTGCTGCGCACCACCCTGACCTACCCCGTGGCGGTGGTGCTGTATCGCAACTCTGGCGACGCAGCGGGCGCTCAGAACGGTCGCGGTGGTACCTACGACGAGGAGACGATCACCGGTGGCGCGCGCGTCGCGACCGCCCTGGTTCACATCTATCACCCGCTTGGTTCTTACGCGGAGGTGGCCCGTCACGAGATCGGCCACATCATGACAAAGGTCGCCGGCGTGGGCGCGTTCCCGACGATGCCTTCGTGGCTGGACGAGGGTGTCGCCGTCTATTCGCAGGCCGACCCGGGCGCTGGCTATCGGAGCGGCGTCGATCAGGCGATCCGGGCCAATGATACGTTCCGCCTGCGCTCGCTCCAGGGACCGGTGAACGAGTCGTCACTGGTCAACAAGTTCTACGGTCTCTCCTGGGCCACCGTGGACTTCCTGATCGAGACGTACGGCCGGGAGTCGTTCGCGGATATGTTCGCTCTCCTGAAGTCTGGTGAGTCGATCGATGTCGCGCTCACCCGCACCTACGGCTTCGATCAGGACGGCCTCTACAACGAGTGGCGCGAGAGTGTCGGCCTGGCCCGCCTGGAGTTCGCCGCCCTCGCGACGCCCATCCCACAGGCGGAGGCCACACGTGCGCCGCTCGGTATCCCCACGTCGTCGGCGGGCGGCGCGGCTTCGGACGGCACGGCAAGCACGCCCGCGCCGGTGGACGGTGCCCCCGTCGCCACCGCCGAGGGCTCATCGAACACGATGACTGCGGTGATCATTGGCGTGGTGACGCTGCTGCTCGCAGGCGGCCTCGGCGGTGTCGGGCTGAAGATGATGCGCCGGAAGGCGTAGCCGCGGCTACGGTGACCCGGGCAGGATGAGGCCGGACGGGGAACGCCCCGGTGGTTGGCCCGGCGGACGGCCGCCCGGTGGTTCGCCCGGCGGTTGCGAGGCCAGCGCGCGCGCCTGGTCTTCCGACATGTACGGGGCCGTGTAGATCCGGTCGCGGATCACCGGCTCCTCGTTCCCCTCGATGATGCGCTGCAGCTGCTCGAGCAACGTGCTCTCGTTCCACAGACCCACCGAGCGCCGCCCGTTGATGCTCAGAACGGGTACCTGCGTCACCATGCGCTGTTCTGCCAGCCGCGGGAACTCTGAGATCTCCACCAGTCGAACATGCAGGCGCTTGTTTGCCACCGTAAATGCACCCAGGACGCGCGCGAGTTGCACGGAGAACGGCTCGTACGGGGTGACCAGCGCCTCGATCACCACGTCCTGCTCGATCGCCTGGAGCGCCGCGCGCGTTTGAGGCGTGACGGGCGACGAGCCGCTGGAGATGAACCACATGAGGTCCAGCAGCGCCTGGAACAGCGCGCCGGAGAAGTAGCCGACGAGTTGCACGGAGCGGCCGGTGGACCGCACCACCGTGGTCGGAGACATCGTGATCCCGGCGGCGCGGGCACGGTCGGCGTGCTGCTCCAGGTCGTACGGGGTGATGCTCAGCGCCGGGTGCAGCGTCACGAGTTGGCGGAAGAGCGACGACACCTCGTCGACGTGTACGCCCGGGTCGCGCTCCGGCGTGATCAGTGCGGCGGGCTTCAGCGTCCACACGTCGAAGCCGACGCGACGCGTGATGCGCTCGGCCAGCAGGCGCTGCACGCTGGTGGACTCCTGTCGGGAGAGCGGGCCGTGCACCGGGCCGGGCATCAGCGGCCTCCCTTCGGTGCATCCTGTTCGATGAGCATCCGCGACGCGATCCAGGTGCGTTGGGCGGCGGTGATCATCGTCAGGACCGCCAGCGCCCACAGCGCAGCCGTGACGAAGCCGAGGATCAGCGCGACGCCCGTCAGCGCCACGCGTTCCGATCGGGTGAACAGGCCGTCTTTCAACTCCAGACCGAGGCCCTCCGCGCGCGCTCGGACGTAGGAGACCATCAGCGAGCCGACGACGGCGGCGAACGCGAGCGCCGCCTCCGTGTTGTGCCCGCCCTCGATCGCCCACCACGCCAGCCCGAAGAGCACCACGGCCTCGGAGACACGATCGAGCGTGGAGTCGTAGAGCGCCCCGAAGCGCGAGGCGCGGCCGGTCGATCGCGCCAGCGCACCATCGAGCATGTCGAGCGCGCTAAACACGAGTACTAGGACACCGCCGATGAGGAACGCACCCTGAGCGACGAACACCGCCGCCATTACGTTCCCGAGGAACCCGACGGTGGTGAGCGCAAATGGCGTCACCCCCGCGCGCGCCAGCAATCGCACGATCGGGTCGAGCACGGCGGCGGGCGCGCGACGTGGCAACAGGGCGCGGGTCATGCGGCGAGTCTCAATCCATCCGTGCCAGTCGGTTCTTCCGTGTGGTCTGCATCGCTCGCTGCTGGAGCAGCAGCCGCTCGTAGTACGAGATCACCTGCTGGGCGACGCGCGGCCACGCATAATCTTCCACCCGCGAGCGCCCGCTGACCACCAGCCGCGCGCGCATCGCCGGGTCGCGCACCAGCTCGGTCAACGCGTCCGCGAGCGCCATCGGGTCGTTCGGTGGCACCAGCACGCCGTCCACGCCGTGCGTAATCACCGAGGCGTAGCCATCGATGTTGGACGCGACCACTGGGATCCCGGCAGCCATGCCCTCCAGCAGGACGTACCCTTGCGACTCATGGCCCAGCGCGGGCGAGCAGAAGATGTGCGAACTGCGGTGGTAGCGGGGGAGCGAGTCATACGAGACGCCCTGCTCGGACGAGTCCACGAACGTGATGCCGCGGTTGCCGCGGCATTCCACGGCGCTCTGGTAGCGCCGCCGCGCACGCGAGTCCGGCCCCACGATGATCAGCCGCGTGCCGGGCAGCCGCGCGTTGACCACGCCGAACGCGCGGATCAGGACGCCCAGACCCTTCCGCTTCTCCGCGCGGCCCACGTACAGGATGTTCACCGTGCCATCGAACTCATCGAACGGCTCCAGCGCCGGGTTCTCCCAGTGTGGGACATCGATGCCGTTCGGGATGATGTTGTAGAAGCCGGGGAAGTAGCGCCCCACGTACTGCGCCGCCGGGGGTGACACGGCGATCTTGCCGTGGATCTCGCGGAACCACCGCTTCAGCAAGCGACGGCCGTATCCATAGAGGCGATTGCCGCCGTCCTTGCGCGCATGGAAGGTGCCCACGATCACCACGTTGGGGTTCGCCGCGCGGGACTGCCGCAGCACCTGGATCGGCAGCACCGGCATCAGCGGCTCGTGGACGTGGACGATGTCGAACTGCTCGCGCTCCAGCACCTCGCGCACCTGGCGCCCCAGTCGAGGGTTCACCGGGATGCGCACCACGGACCCGGAAGCCGACACCGGGAACGGCCGCCCGATGGTGATGACGCCGGGCGTGTTCAGTGGCTGGCTGGAAGGCGCGATGATCAGCGCCTCGTGCCCGCGTTCGCGCAGCTGGCGTGCCAGCACGGCGACGTGCGAGTTCACCCCGCCGGGGTACTTCCAGTCGTAGGGCGAAACCAGTGCCACCTTCATCCGGCAGCCTTGGCGGCGCGCCAGCGTTCGATGCGACCACCAATGACTTTGCGAGGCGTCACAGAGAGGCCGCGCACCTGCTGCAGCGCCAGCCGTCGCGGGCCAATCTCGCGGTAGGGCGTCGTGCGTACCAGCACGCCGTCTGTGCGGCGCTCGATGATCGCGCGGCGCAGTTCGCCCTCTGTGTCGCCTCGGAACATCGTGTACGCGGTGCCGACGGTCTCCAGGAAGTGCGCGTCTGAGCCGCCGGTCTCGGCCAGGTGCCAGCGCTCGCGATTCGCTCGGGCGGCGCGCTCGCCCACGTCCCAGCCCCGCATCATCGGGTTTGCCAGTTCGATGCCGTCCGGGTGCGTGGCGGCATCCTCGATGCGCATCACGCGATCCAGCGTCCGCCGGCCCACCGAGCGTGTCAGGAGCGAGAACGGGTGCGGGAGTACCGCGAGCCCGCCGGCCTCGTGGATCAAGGCCACGGTTTCTTCCAGTCGGCGGAACGAGGGGATCGGCTGGTCGACCCAGAGCGCCAGCAGGTGGCCGTGGAGGGTGGTGACCTCGATGCCGGTCACGAGGTCGAAGTGGTAGCCCCCGCGTGCGTGCACCTCGCGGGCCTCCAGCGCGCCTCGGACATCGTCGTGGTCGGTGATGCCCACCACGCTCAGTTCGGCCCGCGCCTCGACCCGGTCAAAGATGGCGCGAGCGCTGTCCATGCCGTCACCGTAGGAGGTGTGGACCTGGAGGTCGGCACGCGCGAAGCGCGGCGGGCGTGGGTGGGAGTCAGTCATCACGGCGCATTCTAGCCGCAGTCTCAGTGGGCGGCCCGTCCATGGCGATCACCGCTCTCGCTCGCCCCAGATCGGCACCAGCGCGAACCACTGGCCCGGCCAGCGGCGGATCCCGCCCTCCAGCGCCGCGGTCAGCGCCGCCATCCCCGTCTCCACGTCCACCTCGCGGTCACCGGTTGCCGGCGGCAGCGGCACTGGCTCGATGATCACCCGACTTCTTCCGCCTGCCGTGCGCGGGATCCACACCGCGAACATCGGTGCACCGGTGCGACGCGCCAGTTCCACGGCCCCGGTCGGCAGGGGGGCGCGCTCGCCGAAGAACGGTCGGAGCGGTGCTGTGCCCAGCACGTCCCGATCCACCAGCAGACCCAGTGTGCCGCCCGCACGGAGGTGTGCCATTGCGTCGCGCATCCCGCCGAACGATGTCGGGATGAGCCGAACACCCTCCCGACCGCGCACACGGTGTACCAGGTCGTGGACGCGGGGCGGCGACAGCAGTTCTGTCACGGCGGCGAGGTTGAAGCCCAGCGGCACCACGGCGCGCCCCACCAGTTCGGCGTTGCCGAGGTGTGCGGAGACCAGGACGACGCCCTGGCCGCGCTCGTACGCCTCCCGCAGCACAGGCAGTCCCTCGAACGCCTCGACGGCCTTCGAGAGCGGCTCGGAGCGTCCGGTGCCCGCCAGCGCGAACGCAGCGTAGTAGCGCGCGGCTGACCGAGCGCACTCGCGCGCTGCCGCTGCGACCCGCGCCGGTGGTGCGCCCACCCCCAGCACATGCCGCATGTGGTCGGTGGTCGTCTCCCGTACCCGGCGCGAGGCGTACCAGGCCACCGTGCCAGCGGCTGCGGCAATCACATCCAGCAGCACGGACGGGAGGCGACCGGCGACGTGCGCCAGGAACCAGAGCCAGGTGAAGCGGATCACGGCGCGGCGGGCAGTCGGTCCGCCACCCACAGGTTGCGGAAGATGTACCACTGCGAGGGGTCTCGACGAATCTGATCCTCCAGGTGCCGGAAGACCGCCTGGGTCAGGTCGCGCGCGTCGCGCTCGGTGTCGCCGCTCGGGTCGAAGGCGACCGGGGCGATCGTCACGCCCACGCGGTCGCTCCAGGGGTGGACGCGTGGCAGCGTCGCCGCCACCACCGGCGCCCCGGCGCGGAGCGCGATGCGGGCCGGGCCGTCCGGCACGGCGATGGTGGCACCGAAGAACTCCACCTCCACGCCGCCCTGGCGCTGGGGGATATCGATCAACATCGCCACTACGTCGTCGCCGCGCAGGGCGCGCAGGATGCCGGGGCCCAACCGGTCCGCCTGAATGATCTTCATGCCGAGGTGTTCACGGGAGCCGATCACCAGCCGGTTCACCCGCTCGTTGGAGAACGAGTCCGCGATCGCGGAGATCGGGAACTCGTTCAGCGCAAGCAGCGCCGCACCCAGGTCCCAATTCCCGAAGTGCATCGTGATGAAGACGATGCCGTTGCCGCGCCGCTGGTCGCGGAGCGTGTCCCACAGCGCCGTGCGGTCGTACTCCACGCGCCGCTCGACCTCTGACCCATCGAGCGAGAGCAGCCGGAAGAAGTCGACGAGGTAGACGACGTAGTTGCCAAAGGAGCGGCGGGCGAGGCGGCGCGCCTCGGGCAGATCGCCGCTGGTGACGTGCCGCATGTTCTGGATGCAACGACGCCGGCCCCCCGGCCATACGGTGAAGGCCAGGAGACCGGCGACGCGAGCAATCGCATACGAGATGCGGAGGGGGACGACGCGGGCCAGGAACACACCCGCTCGGACGGCGAAGTACAGCGCCAACCGATCCCCCTCCCCGATCACACTCGTGGAGGAGAGCCTAACGCCCGGCTAGCCCGCGATGAAGGCTTCCACCGCGTCCCGGGCCTCTTCGTCCAGCATCTGGCGCGGCGGCGACTTCATGAAGTACGCCGAGGCGTCATACAGCGGGCCACCGATGCCGCGGTCCAGGGCCACCTTCGCCATGCGCAGCGCGTCGATCACCACGCCGGCGGAGTTGGGGCTGTCCCAGACCTCCAACTTGGTCTCCAGCATCAGCGGGACGTTGCCGAACGTCGTGCCTTCGATGCGGATGTGGCACCACTTGCGGTCCAGCAGCCACGGCACGTAGTCGGACGGGCCCACGTGGACATCGGCCGCGGGCAGGTCGTAGGCGATCTGGCTGGTGACGGCGGAGGTCTTGGAGATCTTCTTGGACTCCAGGCGCTCCCGCTCCAGCATGTTCATGAAGTCCGTGTTGCCGCCGAAGTTCAACTGGTAGGTGCGGTCGATCCGCACGCCGCGGTCCTGGAACAGCCGGGCCAGCACGCGGTGGAGGATCGTGGCACCGACTTGCGACTTGATGTCGTCGCCGATGATCGGCAGGCCCTTCTCCGCGAACCGCGTCGCCCAGTAGTTCTCCTTGGCGATGAACACCGGGATGCAGTTGATGAAGGCACAACCGGCCTGCAGCACCTGCTCCACGTACCACTTGGTCGCCTCTTCAGAGCCGACGGGCAGGTAGTTGATGACGACGTGCGTGTTCGTCTCCTTCAGGATCTTCACGATGTCCGCGGTCTCACCCGGGGCCTTCGTGATCACCTGCGAGAGGTACTTGCCGATGCCGTCGTGCGTCATGCCGCGCTGCACGGTCACGCCGGTGTGCGGGACGTCCGAGAACTTGAAGGTGTTGTTCTGGCCGGAGAACACCGCCTCGGACAGGTCCTTGCCGACCTTCTCGATGTCCACGTCGAACGCGGCGGTGAAGTTGATGTCGCGGATGTGGTAGCCGGCGAGCACCGGGTGCATCAGGCCGGGGATCACGTCCCCTGCTTCCGCGTTCTTGTAGAACTCGACGCCCTGGATCAGCGATGAGGCGCAGTTGCCAACGCCGATGATCGCGACATTGATCTTGTCTGCCATGTGTTCTTGTTGTCCCGTCCGGATCCGTGGGGTGGTTCCGAGGATGTTCGCAGGCCTGGATCGATTGAGGAAGCATCACCTGTGTATCTGTTACATTAGTGATGCTTATGAATAAACCCGCCGCCATACCCCTCCAGTTCCACGCCCAGCAGCTCGCCTACCTGCGGGAGGTGGAGCGCTCTGCCACGTTCACCGAGGCCGCCGAGCGCCTCGGCGTGAGCCAGCCCGCGCTGTCGCAGGCCCTCGCCGAACTCGAGCGGCGCATGGGCGTCCCGCTGTTCGAGCGGCAGGGCCGGCTCCGCGTGCTGACCGAGGCGGGGCGGGAGGCGGCACGTTTCGCCTCCGAGGTGCTGGGCCGCGCCGCCGAACTCCAGGGCTGGATCGGCGCCTATCGAGATGGTGCCGGCGGCACGCTGACGGTCGGAATGATCGATGCGGCGAGCCTGTACGCCCTTCCGGAGGCCGTACGCGCCTTTCGCGAGGAATTCCCGGCCGTCACCCTCCGGATGCGCGTAGACACCAGCACGGCCCTTGTGGAGCGTCTGAGGCGGTACGAACTGGACCTCGCCGTCGTCGTGGGGCCGGCCCCGGACGACCTGGAGGCGGTGGAGGTCGCGCGGGAGGCGCTCCACGTATACGTGCCGCCCGGTGCGACCGAGCGGGCGGAGGATGCCGACTGGGTGCTCTATCCGACGGGCTCCCACACGCGGGCGCAGATCGAAGAAGGCCTGGCACGGCTCGGCATCGCCCCGCGCGTGGTGCTGGAGTCCGGCAACCCGGAGGTGCTGCGGCAGATGGTGGCGCTGGGCTTCGGGTGGAGCGTGCTACCGGCCGCGGTGGCCGATGCCCGGGGCGGTGCGGACGTGGAGCAGCGTGTGGCTGTGGGGGAACGGACCCTGCTCGGTGTGCGCAGGCGCGGCGCGCCGGAGGATCCTCGGGCGGCGGCGTTCCTGCGACTGGCGCGGGAGCGCGCGTGGCGACGCCCCGGAGACGGCGCACGCCGCCCCGAAGGGCGGCGTGGCGAGTGCGATGCTCGGTCGCGAGAAGGCTAGGCCTTCACCGCCCCGATCCGGAACAGGCGCGTGGAACACACGGGGCACTTGCCCTCGGTGGCCGGCTTCCCGTTCTTCATCGTTACGGGAGTCGGGGTCAGCATTTCTCGCTTCTCCCGACACTTCATGCAATACGCTTCCACTGCCACAGGTGCCTCCCCTGGCGGATCGCTCCACCAATTACCGTCTGCGCGACTGGCCCCCGCCCTCGTGCGACGTGTTCTTTTGTTAGGACTAACGGAGTCTGGGAACCAGTGTCAACGCCCCTGCGGCGTGGGTTGAGACTGCGTCTCAGCAGGAAAGACGCGGAACGGGTGCCAGGTACCCACCGCCAGGCCCGGTTCCAGGAGGGCGATCAGCGCCCCATCCGGCCCGTAACAGCGCGCTCGAGGCCCCTGTTCGCCCCTCACGTAGTCCACGCGGGGTAGCGCTGTGATGTCCATCCCCTGCCGGATCCGGGCCACCTCGCGCTCGCCGATGAGCACCGCGGGCCAGCCCGCCAGCACCACGTCTGGAGCGTGTACCAGGCGGTCCGTTTCGCCCGCCGCGAGCAGCGCCACGGCCGTTTCCAGCGGCGTCGACTCGTCTGCGGTGAACGGCCCCACCTGCGTACGCCTCAGCTCGGCGAGGTGCGCGCCGACGCCAAGCGTCTGCCCGAGGTCGTGCGCCAGCGACCGGACATAAAACCCTCGACCGCACCGCACGTCGAGCACGATCCGTGGCCGCGAGGGTGCCGAGGCGTCCCATGAGTCGACCTCGACGCCGTAGATCGTGACCGGGCGCTCCTCCAGATCCAGCGGCTCGCCCTTGCGGGCGGCGGTGTAGGCCGCCACGCCTGCGCGCTTCACGGCGCTGAAGGCGGGCGGGCGCTGCATGATCACGCCGTCGTACGGGGCGAGGGCGTCGCGTACTGCCTCGATCGTGAGCGTGGAGGCGTCGTGCTCCTCGGTCACCTGTCCATCGATGTCGTACGAGTCGGTCGCGACGCCGAAGACGACCTCGGCGAGGTACCGCTTGCGGGCGTCCATCAGTTCATCAACGAGCCGGGTCGCCTCGCCAATCGCGACCGGCAGGACGCCGGTGGCATTGGGATCCAGCGTCCCGGCGTGCCCCACCTTGCGGATGCCGGAGGCGCGGCGAATCCGCCGGATCACATCGAAGGAGGTGATCCCCTTCGGCTTATCGATGTTGATGAAGCCGCGCAGGGCTAGAACTCCCGACCCTCGGACTCTGCGACTTCGCGCAGGCGGCGGGTCATCAGGTCGGCCTGCTCCATGCTCTCGTCGAGCAGGAACGTCAGATGTGGGACGCGGCGCATCCGGAGCTCGCGGGTCAGTTCGCGGTGCAGGAACGGCGTGGAGCGGGTGAGGCCGGCGATCACCGCCTCCTTCTGCTCCGCGTCGCCCATCACGGAGACGTGGACGCGCGCGTGGGCGAGGTCAGGCGACACATCGACCAGCGTGAACGTGAAGAGGGCATCCGTGAGGCCGTGATCCTTGACGCGGAGGCGGACCAGGTCGGCGATGGCCGCCTGCATGACGTCTCCAACCTTCTCCGTTCGACGGCTCAGCGCACCTGCTCCATGTGGTGGGTGATGATCTGATCGCCCTCTTCGAACCCGTCGAAGTTGGAGATCATGATGCCGCACTCCAGGCCGGCATTGACATCGCGGGCGTCCTCGTTGAGGCGCTTCAGCGACTCGATGATGCCTTCGTGGATGACGGCGCCGTTGCGCATCACGCGACACCGGGCGCCACGGGTGACCGTGCCCTCGCGGACGTAAGAGCCGGCGATGGCGTTGCGGCGGCTGACGCGGAAGATCTGGCGCACCTCCACGGTGGCGTCCTGGACCTCGTTGTAGATCGGCTCCAGCAGGCCCTTCACGGCCTTCTGCACGTCTTCGATGATGTCGTAAATGATCCGGTAGTCGCGGATCTCAATCTTCTCC
Source organism: Chloroflexota bacterium (assembly GCA_027592645.1). GTDB lineage: Bacteria > Chloroflexota > Dehalococcoidia > UBA2979 > UBA2979 > W-Chloroflexi-9. The sequence continues at coordinate 25,157 of JAQCKI010000017.1, forward strand.
TGGTCGGAGAGGCGCCGCGCACCCGGCTCGGCCGGGACGTTGAAGGCGACCACGACTGCCTTGGCGGCGACGGCCAGTTGTACGTCCGACTCCGTGACGGAGCCGACGGAGGCGTGGATCACGCGGACGTTGACCTCGTCCACGCTCTGGTCTTCCAACGACTGCACCAGCGGCTCGATGGAGCCTTGCACGTCCGTCTTCAGGATCAGGTTGAAGTCAGTGACGTTGCCCTTGTGGATCTCGCCGAAGAGCGAGTCCAGCGTGACGCCGGCACGCGTCTCCTGGCCGGCATCGATGGCGCGCTGGCGGATTGTCGCCTCGGCGCGGGCTTCCTTCTCGTCCTTGCGCACGACGAAGCGCTCGCCGGCCGGCGGCACCTCGTTCAGCCCGAGGATCTCAACGGGGGTAGAGGGGCCGGCCTCGGTGATGCGCTCGCCGGCGGCGTCGCTCATCGCCTTCACGCGCCCGTAGGCGGTGCCGGCGAGGATGGTGTCGCCCGAGCGCAGGGTGCCGGTCTGGACCAGCGCGGTCGTGACGATGCCGCGGTGGCGGTCGGTCTTGGCCTCCAGTACCACGCCCACGGCGTCCTGGTCTGCGTTGGCCCGCAGGTCCTGGAGTTCCGCGACCAGCTGGACGTTCTCCAGCAGTTCATCGACGTTGTCGCCGGTGAGCGCGGAGATCTGGACGACCACCTGGTCGCCACCGTAGGACTCCGGCACCAGGCCGACCTCGGTCAGTTGCTGCAGGACGCGGTCCGGGTTGGCGTTGGAGGCGTCCATCTTGTTGATGGCGATCACCATCGGGACGCGGGCGGCCTTCACGTGAGCAATCGCCTCGCGCGTCTGCTGCATGATGCCGTCGTCGGCAGCGACCACGATGATCGCCACGTCCGTCACCATCGCGCCGCGTGCGCGCATCTGCGAGAACGCCTCGTGGCCCGGGGTGTCGATGAACGTCATGATCCGGCCGTCCGGGCCCTTCGCCTGGTACGCGCCGATGTGCTGCGTGATGCCACCGGCCTCGCCGCCGGCGACATTCGCCTTGCGGATGCGGTCGAGCAGCGTGGTCTTGCCGTGGTCGACGTGGCCGAGCACCGTCACGACCGGTGGCCGCAGCGTCAGGCCTTCGCCCTCCTCCACAATGCGGAGCGAGCGCGGGGCGGCCTCTTCATCGCTCGCCTCGGCCAGATCGGCGGCGGCCTTCGCGACCTCGAACTCCTCAGGCGCGAAGCCGAGGTCGGCGGCCACGACGGCAGCGGTGTCGAAGTCGATCGTCTGCGTGATGGTGGCCATCACGCCGTTCTTCATCAGTTCCTTGATGATGTCGATGGCGGTCACGCCGAGGAGCTCGGCGAGGTCGCCGACGATGATGGCCGGGGGGATCCTCACGACCTGTTGGTTCGTCATGCGTCGCCTTCTCTCTCGCCGTCCGCGGTCTGTGCGGCGGCATGTGTGTCTGCGGTGAAGCCTTCGGCGCGGGCTATGAGCGCCGCGCGGTCCGCTTCGGAGATCGTGGTGCGGAGGCTGGAGGCCAGGGCACCCTTCAGTGCCCGGGTCCAGCACGCTGCATCCGGGCAGAGGTAGGCCCCCCGACCGGCCGCGCGACGACGTCCCTCGTCGATGGTGACGCCGCCCTCGGGCGACCGAACCAGGCGCACGAACGAGCGCTGGTCACCGCTCCGGCGGCATGCGACGCAGGTGCGTTGCGGGGCCGGCCGGGGGGATGCCGTCTTAGTACTCGTCCTCGTCGTCGCCCTCATCATCGTCGTCGTCGTCCAGGAAGTCGTCGCCTCGCAGCGCCGCCTCAATCTCGTCTTCGTCCACCTCGAACCGGCGCGGGCCCTTGGGCGCGGTCGGCCGCACGCGTGCGGCCGGGCCG
>JAQCKI010000018.1 GCA_027592645.1 Chloroflexota bacterium
CTGGGGCACCGCTGCTCAGGGACGAAACACTAACTCTCCAGGTGGTATGAATACCGGGGGCAGGTCAACGTCCCGTTCGGGCGCAGGTGGCATGTCCTGATGATCGCCGAACCAATAGGCGGTTCGACCGTCTATGAAGGTGCCGCCTCGAATCGGTGCCAACCCCAGCTTCTGATTCAGGTTCCGTGTAGTGACGAACCAGCGGGCGGTCGGATTCGCGCCCAGCCGAACGCGTCTGTGCTCATACCAAGACGAAAAGCCAGGCGCCACCTTCATGACCGCTTGCAGCGCAAACGTCACGCTCCGCGCGGCAGAAACGAAAGCACTGAAATAGAAGGACGCTTCCACCGGGGAGAGAGGCTCGCGGCAGAGCGCCTCCAGAAAGTAGTCGGCCTCCAGCAGCTTGTGATCGACCGCGTCGAAGGAACGGCCGAGGCGTCTGGGGTCATATCTATCAGACGCCCAGCCGGTCGCGTCGTCGTTCATCGCTCGTGTCCTGAACGCCTAGGAAAGGGTCTTGTTTACGTCACCATTGAACGAACATCGGCATGACGACGTGCACGAAGCGGTCGTTGCCGACGGGGCGGAGGACGCCGGGGCTGGAGGGGGAAGTCGTCTCGATGGCGACCCGGTCGGTGTCGATGATATTCAGGACGTCGGTCAGGTAGCGGCCGTTGAAGGCGATCTTCGATTCGGCGCCTTCGACCAGCGCGTCCATGATGCCTTCGTTGTCGCCGACCTCGTCGGCGCGCGCGGTGATCACCAGGCGGCCCGGTGAACTGCCTTCGCCGGGCGTGCCGATGATGCGCACGATGCCGGAGCCGTCGCGCGCGAAGATCGAGGCGATGCGCGTCTCGCGCATGAACTCGGCGACGGCGACCTCCGTGCGGGTGTTGTAGTTCGCCGGGATCAACTGGTCGTAGTTCGGGAACGTGCCCTGGATCAGGTTGGCGATCAGGCGGGCGTGTCCGACATCGAACTGCACCTGCGTGCCGGCCTGGTTGAACGTGACCACCACCTGGCCGTCACCGACCTCTTGCAGCAGCCGGGCGAGTTCACCGAGCGCGCGCGCCGGCACGATTGCCGTGCGATCCGCCGGGGTGTCGATGTCCATCGTGTGCACCGACAGCCGAAAGCCATCGGCCGCGGCGAGGCGCAACTGGCCGTCCTTGAAGTGGAAGTGGACGCCGGTCAGCACCGGGCGCGAGTCGTCTGTGGCGGCGGCGAAGACAGTCTGTGTGATCGCGGCGCGCAGGCGGGCGGCGTCCAGCGAGATCGAGTCCGCGCCCTGCACAGAGGGAATCGGCGGGAAGTCGTCCGGATCCATGCCGCCAATCGAGGCGGTGTTGCGCGCGCAGGAGAGGCTTACCTGTCGGGAACGCTCGGCGAGGGTCATCGAGATGACCTCGTGCGGCAGCGTGGCGACGAAGTCCGCGAGCAGACGCGAGGGCATCGTGATCGAGCCGGCTTCGTCGATGGTCGCGGTGATCTTGTAGGTGATCGCGATCGTCTCCGCATCGGTCGCGGAGAGCGTGATCGAGTCGCCTTCCGCCTCGAGCAGGACGTGTTGTGTGATGGGGAGCGTGGACCGCGAGGGGATAGCACGAGACACGGCCGAGAGGCCGCGGTGCAGATCTTCCTGCGCACAGGATAGGCGCATCAATTAACCGATCATGCGGATACGCAATATTGCCGTCAGTATAGGGGCGCGACGCCTGCTCTCGCAATCAATAGCAGGCACTCTCGACCATAGAGGCGAGGTCTCGTGTGGCCGTGGGAACGGGGCCGCCTACACCTCACGCCCGCCGAGGAGGTCCAGCAGGCCCGCCAGGGTGGTGAGGTGGACATCGGGCGGCGCAATGTGCGCCGGGTAGGGGTGCTCGTTGCGCTGGATCCACGCCGTGCGCAGGCCGGCGTTGCGCGCGCCGGCGACGTCCGCGTACGGGGAGTCGCCGACGTACAGCACTTCCGAGGGCGCGCAGAAGAGCCGCTGGCAGAGCGCGGCAAAGATCGCCCGGTGTGGCTTGTAGGCGCGGAGCGATTCTGACGATTGGATGACGGAGAAGCGCAGCCGCGCACGACTGAGGGCGCTCTGCAGGAAGTCCTCGTCCGCGTTCGAAAGCAGCGCGAGCAGCAATCCGCGCGAGGCGAGGCCTTCGATGGTGGCGTGGGCCTCGGAGTAGGCGGGGGCCACGGAGAGCGCGGAACGGAAGCGGTCGGCGGCGGCGGTGGCATCGCCCCGCAGGTTCATCGCGTCGAGCGCCCCCTGGTACTGGCGGCGCCAGATTTCCCACTGCGAGTGCCACGGGGGCAGCGGGCCGTTGAGCGACCGTTCCGTCGGCCAGCCCGCGATCGTCGTGTCGACTCGGTCGCTCTGGTCCCACACGTCACCGAGGCGGTACGACTTCTGCCAGGTCTGGAAGAACTCGTCGTGGTCGGCGGTGATCTCCTGTTCGGCCATCAGCCGCGAGACCTCGAGCCGGAACTCCGGCTGGTCGAAATGGAACAGCGTGCCGTAGCCATCGAACGCAACGGCGCGGATGCGCGAGGGGTCGAACGGAGCGTCAGTCACGGGGCGTTCCTCCGCGGACATCCTGCCGGTTCCGGCGCAGAAGGGGAAGTGTCACCGCCCGCGGGTACGGCGCGAGCGCACCCAAGGCGCGGTCAGGCCTCGGCCGCCACGAACCGGAAGGCGTCGCCATCGCGCTCGATGCGGCCGGGCGGCGTCGGGAAGTGCGCGCCGAAGATCAGCGTGCCGGTGCCGGCGTACCGCTCTAGCAGCGCGAGGCGGCCCGCTCGCCCTGCGGTTTCGTCGCGGTCGAGCGCGGGGCGCAGCGCCGGGAACGCGCACTGGAGTGGCGAGTGCATCACGTCGCCGATCAGCGCGGCGCGCTGGCCGTCCGACTCGACCTCGATGGTCACGTGTCCGGGGGAGTGTCCGTGCGAGGGGACGAAGCGGATCATGTCGTTGAGTTGATGGTCGGCCGGCACGAGGTCCACGAGGCCAGCATCGAAGACGGGCTGCACACTGTCCTCGATCAGGCGCGCGGTCGCCGGCTCCTGCGCTGCCACCGATGACCAGTGCGCCCATTCTCGGTCGACGAGTAGGTAGCGTGCCTTCGGGAACGTCGGCACCCAGCGGTCACCCTCGCGGCGCGTGTTCCAGCCGCAATGGTCGCCGTGCAGATGGGTGCAGAGCACCAGATCGACATCCTCGGGCTGCACACCGGCCTCTGCGAGGCGGGCGAGCCACGGCGTCTCCAGCATGTGGAAGGCCGGGATGCCGCCGGTGCGGTCCTTGCCGTTGCCGACACCGGTATCCACGAGTGCGGTGAGGCCCGGCGTCCGCACCAGCAGCGTATGGATGCTCTGGGTGAGCCGCCCCTCCGCGTCCATGTAGTGCGGCTGCATCCACTCGCGGCAGCGCTCCACATCCTCGCGCGCCATGTCGGGCAGCATCCAGCGCACCGAGGTGGGCAGGACGATCTCCTCGATGGGCTCCATCGTGACCTCGCCGATGCGGGTGACGGCAGGCATCGTCGCCTCCTGTGTCGCGGTTTTGTGGACGCCGCGGGTGCGCGCCGGGCTATGCGGGCCTAGCGGAGCTGCACCTGCGGCACCTGCTGCGCCTCGTCGCCAGCCTCGAAGAAGTCGCGCGCACGGAATCCGAACATGCCGGCGACGAACACCGCGGGCACGGTGGAGATCGCGGTGTTGTACTCGCGCACGCTGGCGTTGTAGTGCTGGCGGGAGAACGAAATCTGGTTTTCGGTGGTGCTCAGTTCTTCCTGCAGCGACAGGACGTTCTGGTTCGCCTTCAGGTCCGGGTAGTTCTCCATGACCGCGAACAGCGACCGCAGCGTCTGGGTCAGGCCGTTCTCCGCCTGCGCCTGTTCGGCCGGGCCCTGGGCGCCCGCTGCCACGGCGCCGGCACGCGCCTCGGTGACCTGCGTCAGCACCGCCTGCTCGTGTTCCATGTAGCCTCGGACGGCGGCGACGAGGTTCGGGATGAGATCCCACCGGCGCTTCAGTTGCACATCGATCTGCGCCCACGCCTCGTCCACCCTGAGGCGGCGCTGCACGAGGCCGTTGTAGATACCGACGACAATCAGTGCGAGGGCAACGACGCCGCCGAGCACGATCAAGATGGTGACGAGTTCCATGCAGTACTCCGAGCCATGGACGGCACCTCGCCGTCCACCCGTGCAAGGATAGCGCCCCGGTAGCTCGGACTGCCGTTCCATCGCCAGCACGGGGGATTCTGGCTACCGTCTCCCTCTGAGTGGGGGGCGCGAGGGGGACCGGGTGAGGTTGGCGCGTCTCGGGGCACTCATGCTCGCCATTACCGCCCTCGGGGTCATTGCCTGCTCGGGTGACCGGGACACGGAGGTCATCCTGGCCACCACCACCAGCACGCAGGACAGCGGTCTGCTGGACGTCCTCATCCCGATGTTCGAGCAGGACACCGAGTACGAGGTAAAGGTCATTGCCGTCGGTTCCGGCGCCGCGCTGGCGATGGCGCGCAGCGGCGACGCGGACGTACTGCTGACGCATTCCCCGGCCGCCGAGGAGCAACTGGTGACGGATGGATTCGGTCTCCGCCGGGCGCGCGTCATGTACAACGACTTCGTGATCGTCGGGCCACCGAACGATCCCGCAGGGATCGCTGGCCTGGCTTCTGTCACCGAGGCGTTCGCGCAAATCGCGGAGGCCGGTGCTCCGTTTGTTAGCCGTGGTGATGATTCAGGGACACACGCGATGGAGAAGGCGCTCTGGGCGGCCGCCGGGCTGGAAGTGCCCGCCGGCCAGTCCTGGTACGCGGAGGCCGGGCAGGGTATGGGCGCGGTACTGACGATCAGCCGCGAGACGGGCGCGTACACGCTCAGCGACCGCGGAACGTGGCTGTCGACCGCAGACGCCGACCTGCTGCCGATCCGCGTGGAGGGTGACGCACGGCTCTTCAACGTCTATCACGTGATCACCGTGAACCCAGAGTCGTTCCCGAACCTGACGCTGAACACTCCTGCAGCTGACGCGTTCCGTGAGTTCCTCCTCAGCGATGATGCACAGGAAGTGATCACGATGTTCGGTATCGAGCGGTTCGGGCAGGCGCTGTTTGTCCCGTACCCGGAGGAGTAGTCGCGCGTGGGGCTGATCTGGGAAGCGTTCGCGGAGGCGTGGCGGCTGCTCACCACCGGTGACGCAGCCATCTACGAGATCGCGCTACGCACCGCAGTGATCACCGGCTTCTCGACGTCAGTGGCCGCCGGGATCGGACTGCCGCTCGGGCTGTTCATTGCCATCGGCCAGTTCCCCGGTCAGCGGGCGTTCCTGTCACTGGCGAACGCGGGACTGGGGATGCCGCCCGTGGTCGCCGGCCTGCTGGTGAGCATCGCGCTCTGGCGGTCGGGGCCGCTGGGGAGCCTCGGGCTGATCTACACGCCGTGGGCGATCGTGGTGGCGCAGGCGCTGATCGCCACGCCGATCATCGTGGCGGTGACGGCCGCCGCGGTGATGGCGCTGCCCCCTACACTGCACTTGCAGGTGCGTGCGATGGGCGCTGGGACCGTGCGCTACCTCTGGCTGATCGCCCGTGAGGCGCGCCTCCCGATTCTGGTGGCCGTCATGGCCGGCTTCGGCGCGGTGGTGTCCGAGGTGGGCGCCTCCATGATGGTCGGCGGCAACCTTTCCGGCGAGACCCGCGTGCTGACGACCGCGACCGTGCTGGAGGTCTCCCGGGGCAACTTCGGCACGGCGCTGGCACTCGGCTTCATCCTGCTGGCGATGGTGATCGCCGTGGGTGTGATGGTGACGGGCGTGCAGGCGCGGGTGCGGCGGCTATGAACGCACCTGGGTTCGACACCGGTGCGCCTCCGCTCGCGTTGCGTGGCTTGCGCGTCACGCGCGGCCGGCGCGAGGTGCTCGCGGTCGACGCGCTGGAGGTCGCCGCCGGCGAGACCGTCGCCCTGCTGGGTCCCAACGGCGCAGGGAAATCCACGCTGCTACTCGCCTCGGCGCTGCTGCTGCCTGCAGCCGGCGAAGTGCGGCTGTTCGGTGAGCGGGCCGGTCGAGGCAATGCGGTCCGCCTGCGGCGGCTCACCTCCACTGTGTTCCAGGACGCGGGCCTGCTCGATATGTCCGCGACGCGGAACGTGGCGCAAGCGCTGGCGATCCACGGCGTCCCGCGCGCGGAGCGAAGCGAACGCGCTGCCCGCTGGATCGCGCGGCTCGACATCGGCGACCGCGCGGGCGCGAGGCCGCACCAACTCTCGGGCGGCGAGGGCCAGCGGGTGAGCCTCGCCCGCGCACTGGCGGTGGAGCCGCGGCTGTTGTTTCTCGATGAGCCGTTCTCCGGGCTGGACTTCGTGATGCGTTCGCGGCTCGTCGGTGAGATGCGCGCGCTGCTCGCCGAGACTGGCGTCACCGCACTGCTGGCGACGCACGATCATGCCGAGGCGGCGCTGCTGGCCGGCCGTGTCGTCGTGCTGATCGAGGGTCGCGTGGCGCAAGCCGGCCCCACGGGCGAAGTGCTGCGCCACCCGGCGACGCCAGACGTGGCGCGATTCCTGGGCTACTCCGTGGTGCCCGCGGCCGAGGCGGCGGCGCTCGGGCTGGAGGGTCGAGGTGACGCCGCCGTGCCGCCCGCTGCCGTGACTGTGGTTCCGCCTGGAACCGACGGTGCATTCGATGCCGTGGTCGGCGCGGTGGAGGGCGCGGGTGGCGCCGCGCGCCTCGTGCTCGCGGCCGGTGTTGCCGGGACCGCCCTCAGCGCGGAGGTCACGCTCGATGCGCTCGCCGAGGCGCGCTGGACGCCTGGTGCGGCCGTGCGCGCCCGCATCGATCCGTCGCGCGTGGTCTGGCTCTGACCCGCCGTCCGGGTATCCTCGATGCGTGCCCCCGGAGGGACCGATGAGCGACACCCCCGACCGTGACCACGAGATCCGCAAAGAGGGGCCGGTGGAGCAGCCGCCCGCCAAGTGGGAGGGCCTGTTCCCGAAGAAGCACCCGCTGGTGCTGGTGAACACGGGCGATGGCAAGGGCAAGACCACGGCCGCGCTCGGCGTCACGATGCGAGCGTGGGGATGGGGCTGGAAGGTCGTCTGGCTCCAGTTCATCAAGAAGAAGAACTCGCATTACGGCGAGACCTACGCCGCGGAGCGCATGGGCATCGAAATGCTCGCGCTGGGCGACGGCTTCACCTGGCTCTCCGAGGACATCGAGCACGACATCGCACTCGCGAAGGAGGCGTGGGATCTCGCGCGCGAGAAGATCATGTCCGGCGACTACGACCTGGTAGTGCTCGATGAGATCACCTACCCGATCACCTACAAGTGGCTGGACGTAGAGATGGTGCTCGACACGCTTCGCAACCGCCCGAAGGACGTGGACATCATCATCACCGGCCGCGATGCGCACCCTGCGCTGGTCGAGTTCGCCGACACCGTGAGCGAACTGCGCGAGGTGAAGCACGCCTTTCAGGCCGGCATCAAGGCGCAACCCGGTATCGACTACTAGCGCGCCTCGTCGCCCCCGTGGTGTCACGCGCGGCTGAGGCGCGTGTGCGCTACAGTCCGTGCGGGGGTGACGACGCGAGGCGCGCGTGACGGCTGTTCATCCCTCCCAGCCCATCGGTACCGTCCAACGCCTCACGGTCCCCGCGCTGCTGGCTGAGCGTGCGAAGATCGACGCTATGCCGCGTCGCGTCGCCGTCATCGACATCGGTTCCAACTCCGGGCGCGTGGTCGTCCTCGAAGAGGGCGAGTTCGGCGCGCTCGACGTGGTCGATGAGATGCGTGCGCCGCTGCGACTGGCGCGCCAGATCGACCACGAGGGCCGGTTCACCGCTCGAGCGTTCGACACCGTGCTGGAGGCTGTCGGCGACTTCATCGCCATCGCGCGTGGCCAGGGCGCCGAGGAGATCCACACCGTCGGCACGTTCGCGATGCGCGTCGCCGCCAATGGCGGCGTACTCGCTGAGGTCGTGCGGCAACGCTTCGGTGTCACCGTTGAGGTGCTCGATGGCGACACGGAGGCCCGCTTCGGCTTTGCCGGCGCCGCGTATGGAATCGATGCCACCGATGGGTTGTGCGTGGACATCGGCGGCGGCTCACTGCAGGTCACGCGCTTCCGCGCCCGCCGAGCGGAGGAGCACTGGACGTTCCCCTTTGGCGCATTGCGCCTGACCGACCGCTTTATCGCGACCGACCCACCGAAGACCGCCGAGTTGCGCACGCTGCGGCGCGAGGTACGCGCGGCCCTCCGCGAGGCGGGCGTGCCGCACCTCGGCGCGGCGGAAATGCTGGTCGGAACCGGCGGCACCATCCGTAACCTGGCGAAGTTGGACCTCCGTCGGCGCACGTACCCGGTGCGGCGTCTACACGGCTACGAACTGGAGCGCGCCCGGTTACGTCGGGCGATCAGCACGCTCTCGGCGCTGCCGCTCGCACGTCGCGCGGCGGTCCCCGGTCTGACCAGCGGACGGGCCGACTCGATCGTTGCGGGTGCGGTCGCGCTGGACGCCGTGATGGGCCTCGTCGGTGCGGACAACCTCACCGTCTCGGGTCAGGGTCTGCGCGAGGGCGTCGTGCGGGGCGCGCTGCACGATGTGCTGCCGGACGCCATCGCCGTGCGACGTTCCTCGGTGCGCACGCTGTGTCGTCGCTTCAGCCGCTGGAGCGCCCCGCACGCGCAACGCCGGGCGCGCACCGCGCTCGCGTTGTTCGATGTCCTGGCGCTGAACGCCGACCCGCTGCTGCGCGAGGCGCTGGAGCACGCCGCGCAGGTGATCGATGTCGGCGCCACGATCGATGTCTACAACCGCCACGAACGCTCGGCGGAGGTGGTGCTGGAGTCCGACCTGCAGGGATTCCCTCACCGCCTACTGGTGGCAACGGCCGCGCTGCTACGCCTCGCAGAGCGCCCGGGTGCTTCGATGAAGGCGTACCGTCCGCTGATCGATGACATCTCGCCCGTCTGGCTGGAGGCGACGGCGACCGTGCTGGCGCTGGCGGATGAGATCGAGCGCCGCTGGCCGAACGGCGACGAGCGCGAAGCGATTGTGACAGCGGCCGAGGGCGTCGTGCGTGTGATCGCGCCCGTCTCCCCGTGGTGGCGGCCCAGTGACGTGGTCGACCGTGTCCGCCGCGCGTTCGACCGCGACCTGCTGATCGAGGGCCTCGCGTAGTTCTCGATCCGGCCGAGCGCATCTAATCGTGGCTTAACGTAACGGCGCCATCCTCAGGTCGTGGACACTCACGACGACGCAATCGTACGAGACCTCATCCGCACTTCGCGGTCTGACCGCGAGCCCTCCGCGGAACGGCGCTGGCGTGAGCCGGCGCCGTTCTGTTTCTGGGCACTTGCCACCCCACCACCACAACCATGACCGCCCGCCGAAGGACGACGGCACCGGTCGAAATGAGAAGGAGAGAGAGATGAATCACAACACCCATCCCGCCCACAGCACCCTATCGGTGGAGGCCAACCCGCTGGCGCTGCCACCGGTCGCCAGTCGCCGCAGCGTCGCGCCTCGCACCATCCCCGGCCTCTACGAGGCGCTCGAAGAGACGGCGTATGACCTCGCGGTGGTCGCCGGCGAGGCCATCGTGGACGCGCTCGGCCGCTCGCTGGCGGTGCACTACAAGGACGACGCCCACGGCATCATGCAGCCGCACGACGCGGTCTCGAACGTGGACGAGTCTGTCGAGGACTGCCTGCGCCGGCGGCTGGCGGTGCGCCACCCGGAGCACGCGGTCGTTGGCGAGGAGCGCGGACGCTCCGGCCCGGCGGACGCGGAGTTCACCTGGCTGATTGACCCGGTGGATGGCACCACGAACTTCGTGAACGGCCTGCCGCTGTACGCCTCGGCGGTGGCGGTGCTACACGGTGGGCGGCCGGTGGCCGGTGCCATCTGGTGCGCCACCTCGCACGCGCTGCGGCCCGGCGTCTACCACGCCCGCAGCGGCGGCCCCGCCCGCTTCGATGGCGTTGCGCTGCGCGTGGATGGCGGGCGTGACGTGGAAGGCCGGCGACGCCGGGTGAGCACGGCGCCGCTGCCGGTGCGCCCGCGCGAGGCCTCCTGGGACCACCGCCACATCGGCTCCGCGGCGCTGGAGTCGGCGTTCGTCGCGGCCGGTGTCCTCGCCTCGGCGCGGATGCAGCACCAGCGTGCCTGGGATGTGGCCGCCGGCGTCGTGCTGACGGAGGCGGCCGGACGCGAGGTGTGGACGGAGACCGCCGGGCGCTGGGAGCCGTTCGTCACCTTCGGCGCGAGGCCGGAGGAGTGGCGACAGTCGATGCTCTTCGGTGACTCGGTCGCGGTCACGGCGCTGCGGTCGGGCGCGCTGGCGCTCTAACGCGCCGTCAGACACGGGGCCGGGCGCACCCCTCACGGCAGGGTGCCCGGCTGCCAGACGCCGGCAAAGATCTCACTGCCGGTGCGAGTACAGATGCGGCGGCTGCCGCTACTCGCGCGGCGATGGGCCGCCGTACACCGATTTCAAGATGCCGAATCCCAGGATGCCGGCGAAGGCGGACGCAAAGATGATGCCGATCTTGGCGTCTGTGACCAGGCCGCGATCCGTGAATGACAGCTCCGTGATCAGCAGCGACACCGTGAACCCGATGCCACCGAGGCAGCCGATGCCCGCGACCGCCGGCCATGTCACGCCGGTGGGCAGCTTCGCCCCCGCTCGGACGACCAGCCACGTGGCGAGCAGGATGCCGCCGGGCTTGCCCACGAGCAGCCCGAAGAAGACACCGAGCGCCACCGGGGCGGTCATTGCGTCCTCCAGCGTGCTCACGGAGAGTGCGACCCCGGCGTTGGCGAATGCGAACAGCGGGACGATCACGAACGCCGCAATCGGTGCCAGTTGGTGTTCGAACCGATCCAGTGGAGAGATCGCCTTCTGCGAGAGCGCGTGGAGGGTCATTGCCGCGCTCAGTTTCTGTTCGTGGGCGAAGTCGTGGTCGTGGGAGGCGGCGGCCTCTCGGAAGCGCAACACTTCGCGCTCGGCCAGCGTGCTGAAGCCGGCCTCCTGGTACCACGCCTTCCACGGCGCCAGCAGCCCGAGTAGCACACCGATGATCGTGGGGTGGATGCCAGACTCGTAGGTCGTGATCCAGCCAGCCACACCGATCGCGATGTAGACGGGGATGTACCAGATGCCCACCTGGCGCAGCACGTAGGCCAGCCCGAGGAGGCCGACCGTTGCTGCCAGCGGCAGGATCGCCAGGTCGCTGGTATAAAAGACCGCAATCACAATGATCCCGCCGATGTCATCCACGATCGCAAGTGCCAGCAGCATCACCTTCAGGCCAAACGGGACGCGCGTACCCACCACGGCCAGCACACCCATGGCGAACGCAATGTCCGTGGCAATCGGGATGCCCCATCCGCCGGAACCGGGATTGCCGCCCACGAGCAGGACGAAGATCAGCGCGGGGCCGACCATGCCGCCGATCGCCGCGACGATCGGGACGATGACGCGCCGCGGGTCGGCCAGTTCGCCAACGACAGCCTCGCGTTTGATCTCGAGGCCCACGACGAAGAAGAAGATCACCATCAAGACATCGTTCACCCAGAAGTGGACGGACTTGTCCAGGGCCCAGAAGCCCAGGTCCACGGACAGGTGGTGCTCCAGCACCTGGTGGTAGGTGTCGGACCACGGCGAGTTCGCCCACGCCAGGGCAATGAACGCCGCGACGAGCAGCACCACGCCGCCGGACGTTTCCGTGCTGATGAAGCTCTGGACGGGCCGCACGAACCGGTCAACGTGCTGGCGCCGAGCAGCCAGGCGTGGATGCTCGTGATGCGGGGTCTCTATCGACACGGGGCCTCCACGCGGCGCGATTCAGGGAGCACTCAGTGTCCCGCCGGATCACGGCATGCGCGAGCGGTGACGGGTGCTGACCGGGATGTTGATCGGGTACGGGGGCGTCCGGGCGGGCGCTAGCCTTCAGCCTCGAGCCGCTCCTTCTTGGGCGGCGTCAGATCCTCCACCCGCAGGCGGGCGGTGGCGTCCGGGCCGGAGCCGTCTTCCTCGTACGCACGACCGTACGCGGCGTAGTAGTAGTAGCCACTCTCCCGCGCCTGGACGCGGTTGAGGATCAGACCGGCGATCGGGCGCCCGGTCTGCGCCAACTCTTCCACGGTCGCGACGATGGCGCCTCGGCGGGTCTTGCCCGCGCGGGCGACGATGACGATGCCGTCCACCAGCGTGGCCAGCACGCTGGCGTCTGTCACGACCAGGGCTGGCGGAGAGTCCAGCAGCACGATGTCGAAGCGCTCGCGCAGCCAGTCCATGATCTCCTGCATACGCGCAGAGCCCAGCAGTTCTGACGGGTTCGGGGGCAGTGGCCCGGAACTCAGCACAGAGACGTTGGTATGCACGGAGCGCTGCACCGCGCGCTCGAACTCCGGCTCGCGGGCGAGCAGCAGGTTCGTCAGGCCCTCGGTGTTCTCCACGCCGAAGACGCGGTGAACGGTGGGGCGCCGGAGGTCCGTGTCCACCACGCAGACCCGATGGCCCGCCAGTCCGAATACCACGGCCAGGTTGGCGGCGGTGGTGGTCTTCCCCTCGCCCGGGCCCGGCGAGGTCACCAGGACGAGACGCCGGTCGCGCCCGAGGTCGATGGCGTACGTCAGGTTCGTGCGCGCGGCCCGGTACGCCTCGGCGATGGTGGAGCGCGGGCGCTGTGCTGCCTGCAGTTGCTCGCGGGGGTTGCGGAGGCGTTCGAACTGCTCAATGCGGCCCAGGGTGGGAAGGCTGGTGAGTTCGCTCGCCTGCTCCGCCGACTTCACGGTGTCATCCAGGTATTCGAGCAACGCAACAAGTGCGGCCGAGAGGAGCAGCAGGAGGAACGCACCCAGTACGGCATTCACCAGCGGGCGTGGCGCCACCGGCGACAGTGGCGGCAGCGCCTCTTCCACCACGGAGACCTGTCCGGGGCGAGAAGTGGCCGCCGAGGCGTTCGAATCGATGAAGGCCTGGGCCACCGTGTTGGCGATCAGCGCCGCCAGTTCCGGCTGCGACGAGCGAGCGGAGACTTCCAGCAGTTGCGTCGCCGGTGGGTTGCGAACCGTGAGCCGCTTCAGGAGTTCGTCAGGTGTGAGGGGGAGCGGCCCCTGCGCGACTGCGCGATCTAGCACGGGGCGGAGTGTCACCAACCGAGAGAAGGTGTTCGCGAGCCGCTCCGCGGTCTGGATGTCGTTCAATTGCACCACACCCGTCGTGGGCGTCTGGACGACCAGCAGTGTGGTTGTGGCGCGGTAGGTCGGCGTCAGGCGCGTTGAGACCCCGTAGGCCAGTGCCGCGCCGGCGAGGGTCGCCGCGAGCACGAGCCACCACCAGCGACGGGCGATGTGGAGGACGAGGTGAAGGTCCATCGGCGACAGTCTTGCAGAATCGGCCGTCACCGTCACGCGCGGGACGCCGTGTTGAGAAGCGCCCGGTGCCGGGGGCCGAGGCGTCGCACCCGGGGGCGTCAGCCGCTCTGCTTGGAGAGGTCCAACAACTGCCCCGTGACGGTGTAGATCACGCGTTCGCAGATGTTCGTGCTGCGATCGCCGATCCGTTCCAGGTTGTGGGCGATCCAGAGCGCGTAGGTCAGCCGCTGCACCTGCGAGGGGTCGTGCACCATGGCGTTGAAGGCGTCCTGGTACACGCGATCCTGGAGCCGGTCCAGATCGTCATCCGCCTGGCAGACGTGGCGCGCCCGCGGCAGGTCGTCGTGCTGGAAGGCCAACAGGGCGTCGTCCAGCATCGCCAGCGCCCGGTCCGACATCGAAGGGATGTAGCCCAGCCGCCGTGGCACCACCCCGTCCGCCCCCAGCATCAGATTCACGCGCGCGATCCCCGCTGCGTGGTCGCCGATGCGTTCGAGTTCACCGACAACGCTGAGGGCGCTCGTGAGCCGGCGGAGGTCAGTCGCCACGGGCGCCTGCATCGCTACGGCGGCAATAGCGCGCTCCTCCAGCGCCCAGCGCGCCCGGTTTACGCTTCGATCGCCCTCCACCAGGGCGCGCGCGCGATCCAGGTCAGCATCCCGGAGCGCTTCCATGCTGTCCTGTACGGCGGAACGCACGTGGCGACCGAGGGCAAGCACGTCGGCGCTGATTGCTCGGAGTTCGGTATGGAATGTCTCTCGCGGCATCGATCAGAGTTTCGCACCGCGACCGACGCGGACGTTTAACGAAGCACTAACCCAACGTTCTCGTGCTCCGTCAGGAGACAGGGCGGACCGGGCGGTTCGGCTAGAAAAAACCGTCGGGTACATAACGTTTGCCGTGGAGTTGCGGTAGACTGCTCTATCGGGTCCGGCGGGGGTCTGGCCGCGAGAGGGCGGTTCCATGCCTCGGGAACAATTCCACCGGCAAATCGAATCCCTGATGGATTCCGTCCTGGAGATGGGATCCATGGTCGACCACGCGGTGGAGCGCGCCATGCAGGCGCTCCTCGACCGCGATCCCGTGGTCGCCCAGGCAGTCGTCCGCGATGACAAGGCCCTGAACGCCAAGAACTTCGAATGCCAGAACGCGTGCGTCCACCTCCTCGCCCAGCAGGCGCCGATGGCACGCGACCTCCGCCTGATTGTCTCCGTGACCGCGATCATGACGGACCTGGAGCGCATGGGTGACCATGCGGAAGGCATCGCGCGGATCGTCTTGATGATGCAGGACGAGCCGCTGGTGAAGCCGCTGATCGACATCCCCCTCATGGCGCAGCAGGCGCGTGAGATGTCCCGCAATGCTGTGCAGGCGTTTGTCGATCAGGACGTGCAGGCCGCCTACCTCGTCGGTGGCATGGATGACGGGGTCGACCGCCTCTATGACCAGATCTACCAGGATCTCATCCAGGTCATGATCGCGGACCCGACGACGATCGAGCCTAGCACCCACCTGCTCTGGGTGGCCCACAACCTGGAGCGTGTAGGCGACCGCGCGACGAACATCGCGGAGCGCACGGTGTACTCGGCGACGGGCAAACTGCCGCAGATGGACGTCTCTTCGTACTAGCCGCCCCCGCCCGAGGGCTGAACGAACGCCCGCTCACTCAGGTATGCTGCGGGCACCCACCACCGGGCGAGTGGGTCCCTGATGCCGCCGATGGATCGACGCCGGTTTCTTGCCTTCTCTGCCAGCGGGATCGGCGCGGCGATCATCGCCGCCTGCTCCGGGCGGACTGACGAGGTGCCACTCGATGCAGTCGCCGGCCTGACAGTCGCGACGCCCGAGGCGACACCCACTCCGATCATCTCAACTCCCGTTCCCACGCCGACGCCTGAACCCGAGCCCCCGGTGATGCCTCGCGGTCGCGAATTCGTGACGCTGATGGCGGGCACGGAGTTCGAGGCGAGCGGGATCGTCTTCCACAGCGGGCAGGCTGGCCCGCGCCTGATGGTGCTGGGCGGCGTCCACGGCAACGAGCCGGGTGGCTGGATGGCTGCCGAGCGCATCGCCACGTGGGAAGTCGAGCGCGGCATGCTGATCGTGCTGCCGCGCCTGAACCATCGCTCCGCCGCCGCGTTCCAGCGCACGCTCGATGGCTACGGCGACCTCAATCGACTCTACCCCGGTGACCCGGAGGGCCCGCCGATGGCGCGGATGGCGGCGGAGATCGTCGCGCTGGCGCGCCAGTGGCGCCCGCACTGGCTGTTCGACCTGCACGAGTCGTGGGGCTTCTACAACGAGCGGGGTGTCAACGGCGGGACCGCGTTCATCGGCCAGACGGTCACCACGGGTGGCGGCCCGGAGACGCAGGAGATGGTCACGGCGGTGGTGGAGGCAGTGAACCAGCGCATCACCGCGCGCGAGCAGCTGGAACTGCGGCTCCGCCCCGGAGGCGTCTTCGGCACCCAGCGTCGGGGCACCTCGTCCCTATCGCTCGGCAACGCCGTGCCCGGGCTCACGCCGATCCTCGTGGAGATGGGGCAGGACAGCCAGCCCGAGACGCGCCGGTCTGAACTCCACCAGTTGATCGTTGGCGAGATGGTCACGCGGCTGGGCATGGCCTGACCGTTCCCCGCTGACATGGCGCTGACACGGCGCTGACTGAGGGCGGGGCGGTGCTATCGTGCGCTACCGGGCGGTGGTCGCCCGCCGCAGTGATCGAAATCGGAGGCCCTCATGAAGTTCGCCGCATGGCCCGGCCTGGCCGCTCCCTGGGCAGAAGTCGTGGAGATCTCTCAGCACCTGGAGCGAACCGGCTGGGACGGCCTCTACTACGCCGATCACTTCATGCCGAATCAAGAAGACGTGAGTGGCCCCACGCAGGAGTGCTGGACTTCCGTGAGCGCGATCGCGGCGCTGGTGCCGCGCGTACGCATCGGGACGCTCGTGACGGGCAACACCTACCGCCACCCCGCCGTGCTGGCCAAGATGGCCGCTCAGGTGGACATCGTCAGCGGTGGCCGGCTGGTGTTCGGCCTCGGCGCGGCGTGGCAGCAGAACGAGCACGAGAAGTTCGGCATCGAGTTCGGCACGGTTGGTTGGCGGATGAAGCGGATGGAGGAGAGCGTCCAGATCATCAAGTCGATGTTCGCCAACGACCGCACCACGTTTGCCGGCAAGCACTACACGGTGACGGACGCCCCGCTGGTGCCGAAGCCCATACAGCGCCCGGGCCCGCCCCTGCTCATCGGCGGCGGCGGCGAGCAGGTGACGCTCCGCATTGCCGCCAAGTATGCGGACGAATGGAACGTGTGGGGCTCGCCCAGCACGCTCGCCCGCAAGGGCGCGGTGCTGGAGCAGCACTGCGAGAAGGTGGGACGCGACCCGAAGACGATCCGCCGTTCCTGCCAGGCGCTGGTGATGCTATCGGACGACGCATCGGCCGTGGCGCAGGCGCGCGAGCGCTCACGCCAGCCCATGCTCTCCGGTAGCGTCGATGAGGTCGTCGAGACGCTCGGCCAGTACCGGGAGGCGGGCGTGGACGAGTTTATCGTCCCGGCAGCCGGCCTCGGGTCGTTCGAGCGCCTGCGCGAGACCTACGACCGTCTGATGCAGGACGTGGTGCCGCAACTCCGATGACGAGCCCCGCCGATCGCTATACGCACGGGCACCACGCCTCCGTGGTGGGGCAGCACGCCCGCCGCACGGCGGAGCGTGATGCGGCTTACCTGCTCCCGTACCTCCAGCCCGGCATGCGGCTGCTCGATGTCGGCTGCGGCCCGGGCACCATCACCACCGGCCTCGCTCGCGCGGTGGCCCCCGGCACAGTCACCGGGATCGATGTGTCGCCGGCCGTCGTAGGGACGGCTCGTGCGCACCTCGCGGAGACTGGACTGACGAACGTGCGGTTCGAGGAGGGCAGCGTGTACGCGCTGGCGTACGCGAATGCCTCGTTCGACGTGGTACACGCCCACCAGGTGCTGCAGCACCTCACGCGGCAGGTGGACGCCGCCCGGGAGATGTACCGCGTCCTGGCACCGGGGGGCGTGATTGCCGTGCGTGATGCGGACTATGCCACGATGATGGCGTGGCCGCGCCTGCCTGAGATCGATCGCTGGTTGACCCTCTATCACGCCGTCGCCACGCGCAACGGCGCGGAAGCCGACGCGGGCCGCCGTCTGGGCGCGTGGCTGCGCGAAGCGGGCTTCGAGGACGTGCGCACCACCGGCGCCGCCGTGGTCTTCGCCGATCCAGAGAGCACACTGAACTGGGGCGACTCCTGGGCGGAGCGCATTACCCAATCCAGCATGGCCGAGCAGGCGGTGGAGTACGGTCTGGCGACCCGTGAGGAGCTCGAGGTGCTGGCAGCTGGCTGGCGGGCTTGGGCACGCGATCCGGATGCGTTCTTCGTCTATGTGAACGTGGAGTGCGTGGGCTTCAAGCCGGCCTGACGCCGGTCAGGTACAGGTGCGCCGCACGACCTCGAACATCAACTCCACGCCGAGCTTGAAGTTTGCCACCGTCAAGAACTCATCGTTCGCGTGGAAACCGTCGCGCTCCTCCTGCGAGAGCAGGCACGGGATGAACCCGTAGGCAGGGATGCCGAGCGGCCGCAGGAAGCGATTGTCGGTTCCCACGATCGCGGTGGTGGGCACCACGATCGCGTCCTCGAACGCCTCGAGGACGACCTCGCGGATCACGCGCACCAGTGGCGTCTCCCACGGCGACAGCAGGGGCTCCGGCTCGTCCGGGAAGACGAACTCCAGGTGCACGCGTGGATCGTCGATGCGTTCCGTTACGGCGCGTAGCCACGCCTCGCGCGATTCGCCCGCGACAAGGCGACAGTCGATGGTCGCCTCCGCGCGCGCGGGGATCATGTTGGACTTGATCCCCGCCTCCAGCACCGTCACGTTCAGGGTGTTGCTGAACGCCGCCTCCAGGTCCGGGCTGCTGCGGAGGGCGGTCCGGAGCGCTTCGCCGTCGCTGAGGTCGGCCAGCAGGCCGGCCTCGTGGAGCGCCTCCAGGTAGGCGCGCCCGGTGGGGCTGATAGCGATGCCGCGATCCCACTCGACGAGGCGCTGGAGGGCGCGCAGCAGGTGCACCGCCGGATTGTCGGCCGCCGGCTTGCTACCGTGGCCGGGTGTGCCGGTGACAGTGAGGCGCAGCGGACTGAGTTCCTTCTCCGAGATCGCCACCTCGAACAACCTCGCCGGTACGCCGTCGAAGGTGTCCACGCCGGAGGCGCCCTCGTTCAGGCAGAACTCGACATCGAACAGGTCGGGCCGCTCCCGTACCAACCAGGCCATGCCGTTGACGCTGCCGACCTCCTCGTCTGGTACGGCGAGGAAGACCAGGTCGCGGTGGAGCGGGAGTCCGAGGCGCTTTGCGAGAACGATCGCGAAGAGGTGCATCACCCCGGTGCCCTTCATGTCGACCGCGCCACGGCCGTAAACGCGATCGTCGCGCACGACCGCGTCGAACGGTGGCACCGTCCAGAAGGGGAGGTCGACGGGCACCACGTCAGTGTGGCTGGCCAGCATCAGCGCGCCCGCGGAGCCGTCACCGCGCACCCGGGCGTGCACCGCCTCGCGCCCGGGCGCAGTCTCGATGTACTCGCACGGGATGCCCTCCGCCTCCAGGAGACCACCGAGGAAGCGAGCCGCCGGTGTCTCGTTGCCCGGCGGATTGGAGGTGTCGATACGGAGGTAGGCGCGGAACACGTCGAGCGCCTCCGCCGTCGTGGCGGGCCAGTCGATGCCCAGTGCACGATCCGGGCGGCGTTCGGGCACGATGCGGTTCCCTTCGGTGGCTCGGGACGCCATCATACGTGCGCGCCGACCGCAGGCGAGAGGGAGTACCGATGCCACACGACAGCGCCGCAGAGGGCCGGCTCACGGTCACCGAGATCACTACGCCCGAGGCGCTTGCAGAGGCTCTGTCGGTGCGGATGCGCGTGTTCGTCGAGGAGCAGGGCGTGCCCGCCAACGAGGAGGTTGATCGGTACGACTCGGTCGAGCCTGGGACACCGGCCGTGCACGTGCTGGCGCGGCTGGACGGCGTGGCCGTGGCGACGGCGCGCCTGCTGCTGGACGTGCACGCAGGCGAACACCCACACATTGGTCGGGTCGCCGTGCTGGCGGAGCATCGGGGCCGCCACTTCGGCGTGGCGGTGATGGAGGCGCTGCACGCGGAGGCGCGCCGGCGCGGCTCCCGAGGCGTCACGCTGGCCGCGCAATTGCACGCGATCCCGTTCTATGAGCGCCAGGGCTACGTGGCGCGCGGGCCGGTCTTCCTGGACGCGGGCATCGAGCATCGGGACATGGACCTGGATCTTCCCGGCGACTGAGGCCGCACGCCTCGGTCCGATCGACGACAGAAGAGGCCCCCGTACGGGGGCCTCTTCGTGCGAGTTCCAGGAGAGGAACGGCTAGCGGGAGCCCCGGAGGCGGGGGTCCAGCTCGTCGCGGAGGGAGTCGCCGAACATGTTGATGGCGAACACCACCACCGAGATAGCGAAGCCAGGAAGCAGTGCCAGTCGCGGGTTGGTCTGGAAGTAGACCTGGCCGGAACCGGTCAGCATGGCGCCCCAGGACGGGGTTGGCGGCTGCGCACCAATGCCGAGGAAGGAGAGGGACGCCTCGATCACGATTGCCAGCGCCACCACGTAGGAGGCGAGGACGATGATAGGAGCGACCACATTCGGCAGAATGTGCTGCACCATGATGCGCATGTTAGACGCGCCCAGGCTGCGGGCTGCCTCCACGTACACCTCTTGGCGGACGGAGAGAACGGAGCCACGCACCACCCGGACCGGCCGGGGGATGAGGAGGAACGCGAGGATCCAGAACGCCTTCATGATGCCGGGGCCGGTGACGGACACCACGGCGATGGCGAGCACCAGCAGCGGGATGGTCTGGAGCAGGTCAATGATCCGCTGCACCAGCATGTCGAACTTGCCGCCGAGGTACGCCGAGAGCAGGCCGATGGCGACGCCAAGGGATGTCGAGATGAAGGCGACGCCCAGCCCGAAGAAGACCGAGATCTGGGCGCCCTTGATCAGGCGGCTGTACATGTCCCGGCCGAGTTCGTCAGTACCGAGGATGTAGAACCGCTGACCGTCACGGGACTCCGAAAGGAAGCCGATGAGACGGTCGGAGCCCTTGAACTGCTCCGGGTTATGGGTGAGCAGCACGCCCGTCCAGCCCCCAATGGCGATCAGCAAGAGCAAGAAGCTCATGCCGCCGGCCACCGCGCCCACCGGACGCTTCCGGGCAAACTTCAGCAGGCGCTTCCACGCGTTCTGAAGTGCGTTCGGTTCACTTTCGGGCTGGGTGAGGCTGCCCGCAGTCGATGCACTTGCCATGTTCATTCCCCTCTTGAAACCGCGATCACGTTAGCCAGGTGCTAGTAGCGAATCCGCGGGTCAAGCCACGAGTAAGACAGATCGATCATCAGGTTCACCATCAGCGTTGTAAGGATAATGACTAGCAGGATGCCCTGCACTAGCGGGTAGTCGCGCTGAGTCACGGCGCCGATGAAGTTGCGGCCGATGCCGTTGATGCCCAGCACCTGCTCCACCAGGACGGAGCCGCCCACGGTGGAGATGATCTGGAAGCCCAGCAGCGTCACCACCGGAATCAGGGCGTTCCGGAACGCGTGCCGGAAGATGACCACACCCTCTCGCAGGCCCTTGGCGCGGGCGGTGCGGACGTAGTCCGCTCGCAGCGTCTCAAGCATGGTGGTGCGGATCATGCGCATGTTCTGCGCGGAGAGCGACGTGCCCAGTACGAACGCGCCCGGCCCGAACTGCTGCAGGTTGCCCCATGGGTCTGTCAGCGGATTCTGATAGCCTTGTGGGGGAAACCACCCCAGCAGGCGAGCGCCGTAAATGATGATGATCGTCGCGAGGAAGAAGTTCGGGATCGACGCACCGGCGATGGATAGCATCCGGCCGATGTAGTCGATCGGCGTATCTTGCCTGACCGCCGAGATCACCCCGATGGGTACCGAGATGGCGACACCAATGATGATCGCCATCAAGCCCAGCTGCAGGCTTGCGGGCATGGCACCCCGGATCACGACCGTGACTGGCTTGTTCTGCCAGTACGACGTGCCCCAGTCGCCAGTCATGATCCCGCCCATCCACTTCACGTACTGCTGCGGGGCGGGCTCGTTCAAGCCCAGTTCCTCGCGCAGCATCGCCAGGAAGGCGGCGTCAGCGCCACGGGATTCACCCATCTGCGCGGCGATGTAGTCGCCCGGCATGACACGGATGAGTGAGAAGACCGCGACCGTGACAAAAAGCAGTGTCGGCACCATGAATACGAGCCGACGGATCATGTAGGTCTGCATTCCCCGTCCCCTCCGTTGTCGCGAGCACGGGGTGGCTCGCGGACAGCAATCGGTATACCACAAATGAGACTGCGCAAGCAGCCTCGGAGGCTAATTTGTCAGCGGCCGTCCCCTCTGAATGTCCCGGTAATGGTGGCTCATGATGCTCCCGTAGGGCATGGCGCGCTCCTTGGCCGTCCGCTCCGCCCAGTAGGCTCGGAGCCGGTCCGCGAACGCCGCCTGGTCCTCTTCGGAACCCTCATCGAGGGTGACCGTCTCCCGAGGGACGAAGAACACCTGGCCGATGGGGGCGTGGCCGCGCACGCTGAGGGCCTCCCCGGACTGCAGGATGTACCGGAACTCGGTCGGCTGGGCGTACCAGTCGGTCTCGATCCGGGCGGTGAGGACGGGGAGGTGCGGGCGGGACGTCTCGTTCAGCACTCCGCTATATACGGTGTCCCAGCCCTCGGGCGTCACGAAGTCGTGCGCGCCGCGCAGGCCAATGCCGCCGTCCGGCGCGTTCACGTTGGTGACGAGCATGTCGAACAGCTCGCGGATCGCGGGCTCGCCGAAGCCTAACTTCGGCTCTACGAACAGGACTTCGCGCACCTCAATGCCCCCGGTACCGGCGGTGGGGCGGATCTCCATGACCGCCACCGGCTGTGCCGTGGCGCCATCGGTCTGCACCAGGAGCGTCAGGCGGAAGACGCCGTCCGTCAGCAGGCGGACCTCCATCGTCTCGGTCGCGGCGAGGGGCGGGTAGACCAGGTAGCCCAGCCGCGATCCGTCTTCCAGCACCGGGCACAGGCGCGCCTGCTCCGGCAGCGTCGCGCGGTGTCCGTCTGGGATGGGTGCGCGGCCAATGCCGGGCCGGCGCTGATGCGGAATCACCAGGACTCGCATGGCGTCCTCCGTGGATACGGGATGTGTGCCCGGATGGTAGGGCACCCGTGAGGGCGACGGCGCGTATGTCTTGCGTCGTTAACTCGGGTAGCGAAAAAAGGAGCATTACAAATGTGGAGATCGCTTGTGTCTGGAAATGACAGGTGCAATCTCTCTCCAGGGAAGACCGATCGGTCGGCCTTCCACCGGAGGGAGGCTGTCAGTTGGACAGTTCGTATTGGGGCAGGCGACGCATCGGGCGACGCACGGTCATTCGAGGGGCAGGGATCGGGGTCGCAGGCATTGCGGGGGCGGCGCTCATCGGCTGTGGAGGCAGCGATGACACCACCACGCCGACACCGACGGGTAGCAACGTGCTGGACGCGACCGCGGTTCCGACGCAGGAGGCCGGGGCGACCCCCGTCGCCGCGAGCGAAGTGCGCGTGAAGCCCGGACGCTACGCCGGGCCGGTGCCACCGTCCGCAGCGGAACTGAACCCGGGCGTGAACGCCAAGTTCGGCGGCGTCGTGAAGTGGCGCTACCTCGACCCGCCGCGCATGGACCTGGCGCGGACGCTCTCTTGCACCATCTTCCATACGCTCACGTACACCTCGAACCGCCTCACCCGCGCGAAGCTGGGCGCTACGGCTGACCCATACCGGGTCGAGATCGAGCCCGACCTGGCGGAATCGTGGGAAGCGCTCGACGGCGGACAGACCTTCGTCTTCAACCTGCACAAGGGCGTGAAGATGCACAACATCGCGCCGGTCAACGGTCGCGAGTTCGTGTCCGATGACATTCGGGCGACTTACGAGTTGTACCTGCGTGGGTCGCAGAAGGACGTGTTCAACGTGGTGGAGCGCGTCGAGACGCCCGACAACCACACCATCATCTTCAAGTTGAACCAGCCCCTGGCGGACTTCCCGCTGAACGTGGGCGCGTGGTCATGGATGTACCCGCGTGCACTCGTCGACGACGAGGCCAAGCGCCAGGAGGTGTCGATCGGCACGGGCCCGTTCATTCAATCGACGTGGATTGCCAAGGAGCGGTCGGTCTTCACCCGGAACCCAGACTACTTCGAGGTCGACTCCGAAGGCCGGCAACTGCCGTACCTCGACGGGATCGAGGCCTACATCCAGGACGATCAGAACGCGGAGCGGGCGGGCTTCCAGACGGACAACTACTTCGAGATGTTTGCCCGCGACGACGCGGACATGGAGGAGCAGCTGCGCCGCCGTCCGGACACGGTCTTTGGCTCCACGGTGCCGGTCTCACGGGGCGCCAACGTCAACGGCTGGCAGTTCCAGATGAAGAACCCGATCTACCAGGACGAGCGCATCCGCCGCGCGATGTCTCTGGCGCTGGATCGGGACGAAATCGACCTGGCTCGCTACAACGGCGACAACGCGAACCCGAAGGGTGCGTTCAGCCAGGCTCCGATGCCGTGGCCGATGATGTTCGACGAGTACCCGACGCGCGCCGACAACGGCCCGTGGTACCAGTTCAATCCGGCCGAGGCGTCCAAGATGATGCAGGCCGCCGGCTACACCGCTGACGCGCCGCTCGAGGACGAACTAGTCTCCTGGTACAACCGTGTTGAGTTCGCTGAGCTGATCATCCCAGCGATCAACGCGAACCTGCCTGAGGTGAAGATCTCGTTCCGGCAGATCGACAACCCGACGCATGTGACCGTGATGTCGCAGCGCGACTTTACGAGCATGGTGGGCTTCCTCTGGGGGCCGCCGGGCTACTCGATGGATCAGTGGATCTACCCCTTCTACCACTCGCAGGCGAGCCTGAACTACGGGTCAATCAATGACCCGATTCTGGACGACCTGCTCGTGAAGCAGCGGCAAGAAGCGGATCCGGTCGCTCAGAAGGCGATCTGGCAGCAGGTCTGGAACCTGATCCACGACCAGGTCTACCAGGCCTGGGTGCCGGTCTCGTTCGCGCGGCCGGTACAGCACAACTACATGCTGAACAGCCGTTACCACGGCCTCGTCGGCTCGAACGTCTGCTACGCGAGCGATCAGGCGCGGGCGATCTGGCTGGACGACGGCGCTCCGGGCGTCGGCCGCTAGCAAGGAACATCGGACAAGCGCTGGCCCCGGTCAGCGAGAGAGCCGGCCCACTTGGGCCGGCTCTCCTGCATGTGTGGACATTCTCGCTGCTTGTGCCACGGTCTCCGGTGGCTGCGTCAATGCTTCACGAGACGTATCGATGCGAACGCGCCCTGCATGTTGCGTGAATAGTGCCTATGGGGATCCCGCACGTGCACGTCAAAGTAATCGATTGTGATGGAATGTGCTAATTATCGCACGTGCGCGTCAAAGTAATCGATTGTGACGAAATGATCTTGTGAGTGCCTTTATGAAGCGAAGGAATAATCGTTGCCAACTCTGCAACTCACCTGTACTGTCCGGCCTGAGCAGGTTGGGCAAGTTGTTCAACCCGGAGGGAGTGCTGGTAGATGGAGAGCACATACTGGACTCGGCGGCCGGTCGGCCGCCGGACGGTGATCCGAGGCGCGGGCCTCGGTGTGGCGGGCCTTGCTGGGGCCGCGCTGATTGGTTGTGGTGGCGGTGACGACGGTGGTACTGCCACCCCGGCCGTGACCAACGTCCTGGACACGACGCCGGCTCCGACTCCGGAAGCCGGCGCGACCGCCGTCCCGGCAAGCGAGGTTCGCCTCAAGCCAGGCATCTACTCGGGCCCGGTGCCGCCGTCCGCGGCGGAACTGAACCCGTCCGCGAACGCCAAGTACGGCGGCGTCGCGAAGATGAGGTACCTGGACCCGCCGCGCATGGACCTGTCGCGGACGCTGTCCTGCACGATCTTCCACACGTTGACCTACACCTCGAACCGCCTGACGCGGGCGCAGATGGGCGCAACGGCTGACCCGTACCGGGTCGACCTCGAGCCGGATCTCGCAGAGTCCTGGGAAGCGCTCGACGGCGGCACCAAGTTCGTCTTCCACCTGAACAAGGGTGTGAAGATGCACAACGTGGCGCCGGTGAACGGCCGCGAGTTCGTCTCCGACGACGTGCGCGCCACGTACGAGCTCTACCGCAAGGGCTCGCAGGCTGACGTCTTCAACGTCGTCGAGCGCCTGGAGACGCCGGACGACCACACGGTCATCTTCAACCTGAACCAGCCGCTGGGCGACTTCCCCCTGAACCTGGGCGCGTGGTCGTGGATGTACCCGCGTGAACTGGTCGACAACGAGGAGCTCCGCCAGGAGGTCTCGATCGGCACCGGCCCCTTCGTTCAGAAGGAGTGGACGCGGCAAGAGCGCTCGGTGTTCGAGCGCCACCCCGAGTACTTCGAGATGGACGCTGCCGGCAACCGCCTGCCGTACCTCGACGGTGTCGAGGCGTACGTGCAGAACGACGCGAACGCACAGCGGGCCGGCTTTCAGACCGACAACTATTTCGAGATGCCAGCGCGCGACCAGGACGACCTGGAGGCGCAGTTCGAGGCCCGGCGGGACACGGTGGTCGGCATGACGCAGCCGATCTCCCGTGGTGCCAACGTCAACGGCTGGCAGTTCCAGATGAAGAACCCGATCTACCAGGACGAGCGCGTCCGTCGGGCCCTCTCACTGGCGCTGGACCGGGACGAGTTTGACCTGGCCCGGTACAACGGCGACAACGCGAACCCGAAGGGTGCGTTCAGCCAGGCTCCGATGCCGTGGCCGATGATGTTCGACGAGTACCCGACGCGCGCCGACAACGGCCCGTGGTACCAGTTCAACCCGGCCGAGGCGTCCAAGATGATGCAGGCCGCGGGTTACACCGCGGACAACCCGCTCGAGGACGAGCTGGTCTCCTGGTACAACCGGGTCGAGTTTGCCGAACTGGCGATCCCGGCGATTCAGCAGAACCTCCCCGAGGTGAAGCTCACCTTCCGTCAGATCGACAACCCGACCCATGTGACCGTGATGTCCAGCCGTGACTTCACGAGCATGGTGGGCTTCCTGTGGGGCCCCCCGGGCTACTCGATGGACCAGTGGCTGTACCCGTTCTACCACTCGCAGGCGAGCCTCAACTACGGCTCGATCAACGACCCGATCCTGGATGGCCTGCTCGTGAAGCAGCGCCAGGAGACGGACCCGGTGGCCCAGCGGGCGGTCTGGGGCGACATCTGGAACCTGATCCACGACCAGGTGTACCAGGCGTGGTGGCCGGTGGGCTTCGCGCGCACCGCCTGGCACAACTACATGCTGAACTACCGTTCTCACGGCCTCGTCGGCTCGTACGTCTGCTACGCGAGCGATCAGGCGCGGGCGATCTGGCTGGACGACGGCGCCCCGGGTGCCGGCCGCTAGCAAGGAACATCGGACAAGCGCTGGCCCCGGTCAGCGAGAGAGCCGGCCCA
>JAQCKI010000125.1 GCA_027592645.1 Chloroflexota bacterium
TCGGGCGCACCGACGCGCCCGAGGCCCATACGATACGGCCTTGCTCCGGCGCGGGCACCGTCCATTTCGGGCACGCTTGCCTGGCTGCATAACTGGTATCGTTCGCCACGGATCGCGCCGCCGGCTGGGCGCGCGACCGATGTTGTACCACGGGAGCGCCCCATGAAGATCGCTATTGGCCTGCACCACGACGCCATCACTGACTGGCCCACCACCGTCGCCTTCGCCCAGGAGGCGGAGCGCGTCGGCGTGGACTCGCTCTGGACGGCGGAGGCGTGGTCGCACGATGCCGCGACGCCTATCGCCTACCTGATGGCGCACACGGAACGCCTGCGCTTCGGGGCCGGCATCTTCCAGGTCGGTACGCGCTCACCCGCGCTGATCGCGATGACGGCGATGAGCCTGGACCAGATGTCCGGCGGGCGCTTCATGCTCGGCCTGGGCACCAGCGGCCCCCAGGTGATCGAGGGCTGGCACGGGTTGCCCTTCAAGAAGCCTCTGAAGCACACACGCGAAACGGTGGAGGTGGTCCGCCGCGTGATGAACGGCGAGACCGTCGCCTACGAGGGCGAGTTTTACCACCTGCCGCTGGATGCCGATCACGGCGGCACGGGCGAGGGCAAGGCGCTGCGTTCCGGCGCGCCGCCCACGCCGAACCTCCCGATCTACGTCGCCTCGCTGGGCCCGGCGAACCTGCGCCTGACCGGTGAGATCGCTGACGGCTGGCTGGGTGGCTCGTTCATCCCGGAGTACGCAGACCTGTTCCTTGACGAGATCCGCGCCGGCGCAAAGGCGGCCGGACGCGACTTCAAGGACATCGATATCGGGGTCGGCGGCACCGTCGCCTTCACGGACGACCCGGAGAAGGCGGCCGAGGCGATGAAGCCCGGCCTGGCGTTCTCGCTCGGCGCCATGGGCTCCAAGCAGCACAACTTTTACAACGCCGCCTACAGCCGGCAGGGCTGGGCCGATGAGGCGAAGGAGGTCCAGCGCCTCTGGCTTTCCGGCCAGCGCGATGAGGCCCGCAAGCGCGTGCCGACGGAACTCGTGCTCCAGACCGGCCTCATCGGTGACCGCGAGGCAGTCAAGGCACGCCTCCGCGTCTACCGGAACGCGGGCGTCACCACGTTCCGCGCGGGTGCGCAGGGCGACCTGCGGACGAAGTTGGACACGCTGGCCCAGCTGGGCGAGGTGATGCGCGAACTGGAGGCGGAACCCATCGGCACGCCGGCCCGCGCGAAGTAAGCGTGACCCGGCGCAGGTGGCGATGGGCGGCCCGTCCGTGAACCTCAGAAGGCCACCGCATGCCGTATGACGCGTTCGCCCGCGACGCTGCGGGCTTCGTGCACCGGCTCGAAACGGACGACGAGGTCGTCGCCGCATTCGCCTCGCGCACCGACTTGCTATGGGTGCACGTCTCCGCGATCACGCCGGAGGATGGTGCGTTCCTGCAGCACCGCCTGGGCTTCCACCCGCTCGCTGTCGAGGACTGCCTGAGCAGCCAGTACCACCGCCCGAAGGTGGAGGAGTACGGCGACACGCTGTTCTTCGCCCTGCACGGCATCGACTACGAACGCTCCGGTGAGCAGGTGGAGACCACCGAACTGGACCTCTTCGTGGGTGAAACGTTCGTGGTCTCCTCCACGACCACCCGCTTGCCGTGGTGCGACCACCTGCTCGCGCAGGCGGAGCATCTGCTGGCACGCGACGCCGGATCACTGGCGTACTCGATCATCGATGCGCTCGTGGACAGCGTGCTGCCGATTGTGGAACGCATGGACGAGGTCGCCGAATCAGTCGAGGACGAAGTGCTGGAGCGGCCCGCGCCCGCACTGCTCGCTCACATCATGCGGCTGAAGCGTTCCGTGGCGATGGTGCAGCGTGTGATGATTCCGCAGCGTGAGATCGCTGTGCGCGCCGCCCGCGGCGACTACCCGGTGATCGATGGCGACAACCGTGTGTTCTTCCGCGACGTGGCGGACCACCTCGTGCGGATCGAGGACCTGGTCGGATCGCTGCGGGAACGCTCGGACTACCTCGTCGTGACGTACCACTCCGCGCTGAGCCTGCGGCAGAACGAATCGATGCGGCAACTGGCGGTGGTGGCCTCGATCTTTCTCCCGCTGACGCTGCTGGCGGGCATCTACGGCATGAACTTCGAGCACATGCCGGAACTCGGTTGGGAGTGGGGCTACTTCGCGGTCGTCGGTTTCATGGCGGTCGCCATCCTGGCCGGTGCGGTCTGGCTCTGGCGACGCGCCTGGCTCGGGTGGGGACGCCGGAGCGTCACCCGCGTGCTTTCGTACACCATCGACCCGTTGGACACGCTCGACCACATGGCGCGGGGCGCGACGGCACGGGCGCGCATGCTGGAGTCCGCCTGGCGGCCGCGGCCGCCATTTGACCCGCCGGAGGGCGGACCGGACACACGCTAGACGTCATGCGGCATTGGGCAGGCGACGGGGAACTCCGGCAGGTGGCTCTCCAGGTAGGCGCCGACCGCATCGAGTTCGTCGCCGGTGAACGCGCCTTGCATCCACTCGAACAACTCGGCCTCTTCCCAGCGGACGTGCGTGCGGAGCGTCTCACCGAAGCGCTTCAGTGCAGCGCGCCGATCTGCTGGTGACGCGGCGACCCGCATCGCGTCGACGAGTGCTTCCATCTCGCGATGATCGCGCTGGAGGCGCCCGGCGTGGCTCAAGC
This sequence comes from Chloroflexota bacterium, assembly GCA_027592645.1. Taxonomy (GTDB): domain Bacteria; phylum Chloroflexota; class Dehalococcoidia; order UBA2979; family UBA2979; genus W-Chloroflexi-9. The sequence continues at coordinate 2,704 of JAQCKI010000125.1, forward strand.
CCGGGTCGGCGCGATTCGCGATCCGCGCGAGCAGGCACTCGTTCTCCGCGCCAAAGTGCGGCAGCAGCCCCGCCGCCCAGAAGCGAAGCAGGTCGCCGTACAGTTCCGCTGCCTCTGCGTCCGTGGCGACGGGCAGTTCACGCTGGATGCGCAACGACATCACCAGCGCATGGTGGTGTTCGCGCGACAGCCGGATGAGTCGTGGGTCACGCTGCATACCGCCAGTGTACCGAGGCGGCTCGGTCAGCCGCCGATCAGTCCTGGCGTAGCCGCAGCCCGAGCACGTCCGCGAGTTCGACCAGCGTGGAGATGCCGGTGTCCCCGGCGATACGCCCGGCCTCCAACCCCTCGGCGATCTGCATCAGCACCTCGATCGCAGCGGGCGTGTTGAGGTCGTTGTCCATCGCGTCGGAGAAGGCGTTGCGGTACGGCTGCACGCGCAGGCGGTCCGGTGGGCCACCGGCGCTGGCCGCGGCGCGCTCCAGCATTCGCGCGCGCGTCTCCCACGTCCCCAGCACGTCGCGGGAGAAGTCACGATCCTCGCGGTAGTGCGTGCCGAGGAGAGCGAGGCGAATGCCGTTGGCGGTGAAGCCCTCGGCGAGCAGTGCGCTGACCTTCACCAGGTTCCCGAGCGACTTCGACATCTTGTGTCCATCGAGGCCCATGGTGCCGTTGTGCATCCACGTGCCGGTGTAGGGACGGAGGCCGCTCGCGGCCTCGGATTGCACGATCTCGGAGTCGTGGTGCGGATAGCGGAGATCCTTGCCACCGCCGTGGATATCGATCTGCGGCCCCAGGTGCTTCTGCGCCATCGCCGAACACTCGATGTGCCAGCCCGGACGGCCCACGCCCCACGGCGACGCGAACTTCGCTCCCTCCCAGTCGCACGGCTGCCAGACCAGGAAGTCCAGCGGGTGGCGCTTCAACTCGGCGGGCTCAGCAGGCATCGAATCGCTCTTGAAGAAGAGCAGCGCATCGCCGGTGACGCCCGCGAGCGCGCCGAACTCGGGCGTACGCGTGACATCGAAGAACACGTGGCCGTCCACCTCGTAGGCGAAGCCGGCGTCCACCAACCGCGAGACCGTCGCGATGATTTCCGGGATGGTCTCCGAGACCCGCGGAAAGGCATCGGGCCGCAGGACGTGCAGCGCGTCCATCTCCTGCAGGTAGATCGCGTGATTGAGGTCGGTCAGCTCGGCGATCGAGCAGTCGCGCTCACGCGAAACCCGCACCATGTCGTCGTCCACGTCGGTGATGTTCTGGACGTGCTGCACCTCGTAGGCGTTGAACTCCAGCCACCTGCGGAGAGTGTCGAACGCCACGTATACCAGCGCGTGGCCCAGGTGCCCCACGTCATAGGGCGTGATACCGCACACATACATGCGAACCCGGCGCTCCTCGAGCGGTTCGAACCGCTCGATGGTGCGTGTCAGGCTGTTATAGAGGTGCAGGTTGTCGTAGGGACGCGGCTGAAGCAGCGGGGACTCTCCTCCTGGGCCGGCTCAGGCCAGCGCGCGGGATCGTAACACCAGAGCGGGTCAGAACCTTTTTCGGTTTCGGATCCCCCATAGCAACACACCCCCGGCTTTCGCCGGGGGTGTGTCGTAACAACCCGAGAGGTGAAGTGAATTTACTTCTTCGCCGCCGCGCGCGCGCGGGTGGTGGCGGGCTTGGCAGCAGCACGTGTGGTCGCGCGGGCTGCCGGCTTGGCAGCGGCCCGCGTGGTCGTTCGAGCGGCTCGCTTCGCAGCGGCCCGTGTCGTCGTCGCTCGCTTGGCAGCGGGCTTCGCGGCGGCACGGGTCGTGGTTGCCTTCTTGGCAGCCGGCTTGGCAGCGGCCCGGGTCGTCGTTGCTCGCTTGGCAGCGG
>JAQCKI010000019.1 GCA_027592645.1 Chloroflexota bacterium
CCCGCCACCCCGTACCACGCGGGCCTCGGTGACCTCGTTGACCTCGATGGCACCGACGGCGCGCGCGACTTCCCCGGCGCGGCGGTGCTCCGCGCGGTCGCGGCGCTCGGGCGGCCGGAGCGGGAACTCGTCGGCTTGCGGCTGGACGGCCCGAGGCTGGCGAAGCGCGGCTCGCGGATCAAGGCCAACGGACAGGACGTGGGCGCGGCGGTGAACGCGGTCTACTCGCCCGTTCTCCAGACCGGCATCGCCGTCGCCTACCTCCCGCCGACACTCGCGCCCGGCCTCGCCCGCGTCGAGATCGACACGGACGGTGTCGGGCAGCCCGCCGATGTCGTCGATCTGCCGTTTGTCGTCGGGCCGCGCGAACTCTACGGTCGCTAACTCGCGACCGGCACCTCCGAGGCGAGCGCGTGGACGTTGCCCTCGCCATCGCGGAAGAACGCCATCCACAGTTCGTTGGTGCCGTCGTTGTGGATCAGGTGCGGCTCGCTAATGAACTCCACACCGTGCGCGCGCATCGCCTCGTACCCCGCGTTCAGATCCGGCACGCGGAAGTACAGGATGGAGCCGGGGTGACGGAACTCCTCGGTCTCCGGGATATCGAGCAGCAGCCGCACGCCGTGGAGGTTGAAGAACGCCAGGTTCCCCGCCTGGAACAGGAACGGCAGCCCGATCACGTCCCGGTAGAACGCGATCGCTCGCTCGATGTCCTGCACCGGCATCGCGATCTGAAGGAGCCCGGCAACGCCGGGGGTGGCGGGCGTGGTGGTCATCTCGTCTCCAATCGGCGGGAGGATAGCGCTCCGCGGTGCTCGAGATGGAGATGTGCACAGGATTTGATGCGTTTGTGATGCCGGTCGTGGCACGGTGGCGGGTACACCACGCATGAAGGCAGGAGCCCACCCTTGGTAGCGAAGACCCGCACCACCGCGAAGCGCGCACCTCAGCGTACGGATGCCCACCGAGCAGCGGTGATCGAACTGCTGAACACCCAGGTCGCTGTCGCGAGTGACCTCTACAGCCAGTTGAAGCAAGCCCACTGGAACGTGGTCGGTCACGAATTCATCGCCGTGCACGAATTGTTCGATGCGCAGGCCGCCATCGCGCTGGCCCACGTCGACCTGTTTGCGGAACGCATCCGGTCGCTCGAGGGGGTGCCCTCCGGCACCGTGCGCCAGGCCGCCAAGGCATCGAAGTTGCCAGAACTCGAGGTACGGGAACTGTCCGTGCCAGTGGCGATCGGCGAAATTCTCAAGCGCTTCGAGAAGTATGGCTCGCTTTTGAAGGACGCCGCGAAGGCATGCGGCGACGAGCACGATGACTCCGCGACCGAGGACATCTTCATCGAGGCGTTACGCGCCGCCGATCAGCAGGCGTACTTCCTGCGCTCGCACCTGCCGGCCTGAGTCTCAGCGAACGGAGGGGCCCTGGCTGACCGGCTAGACCAGCAGGTCCGGCCAGAGGTCCTCCACGTTGCGGGCGCCGCAGAGCGCCATCGCCAGGTCGAACTCGTCGCGCAGGATCGCCAGCACTCGCGCCACGCCCGCCTCGCCACCCACCGCGAGGCCCCACAGCGCGGGGCGGCCAATGAGCACGGCGCTGGCGCCGGAGGCGAGCGCCTTCACGATGTCCGTCCCGCGCCGGATACCGCCATCCATCAGCACAGCACCACGACCGTCTACCGCCTCCGCCACGTCGGCGAGGGCATCAATGCTTGAGATCGCCGTGTCCAGTTGCCGGCCGCCGTGGTTGGAGACGATCACACCGGCGGCGCCGTGCGTGATCGCGCGCTCGGCGTCGTCGCCGCGGACAACGCCCTTCACCAGCACCGGCAGTGTGGTGAGCGAGCACAGCCACTCCAGGTCATCCCAGGTGAGCCCCGGGTCCACCATCCGCGCGAAGAACTGGAACAGCCCGGAGTCCCCGCCGTCCGAGGCGACCCGCGACATGGCCGCGTTCAAGTTCGCGGCGTTCAAGCCCTCCGGCAGCGAGAAGCGATTGCGGGCGTCCCGCTCGCGGCGGCCGAGGATCGGCGTGTCCACGGTCATCACGATCGCCTCGTAGCCGGCGGCCTCAGCGCGCCGCACTAGGTCGGCGGTCAGGCCGCGATCGCGGAACACGTACAACTGGAACCAGCGCGCACCGTCCGGCACCGCCCGCGCGACATCCTCCAGGCTGGTCGTGGAGAGCGTGGACAGCACCTGCGTCACGCCCGCGGCGGAGGCGGCGCGCGCCACGCCGATCTCGCCGTCCGGGTGGGCCAGCCGCGCGAACGCCGTCGGCGCAATGAGCACCGGCCAGTCATGCTTCCGCCCGAGGATCTGCGTGGACAGGTCGCGCTCGGAGGTGCCGCCCAGCACGTGGTAGCGGATCGCGATGCGGTCGAACGCCTCGCGGTTGTCGCGCAGCGTGATCTCGTCCATCGCCCCCGCCGCGTAGTAGTCGCGCACCATCGGCGCGAGCGCCGTCTGTGCTGCCGCCTCGATCTCGGCGAGGTTGATCAGGTTGTCCAGGTTTGGGGTCGTGGAGGTCATCGCGCGATTCGCTTGCTAGTACGCGGCGTGGACGGGGTTGCCCCACTGGAAGGGACGCGTGAGGACGAACGACATGCCGAATTCCTGTGCGAAGTGGCGCAGCGCCTGCTCAATCGGTTCGGTTAGTTCCAGTCGATAGCCCACGTTCTGGGCGTACATCCGCTCGTGCCAGAGATCCAGGTACAGGATGCGGCTCGCCGCGTCTGGCAGCGTCTTGGCGGCGTCCTCCGCCAGGCCGGCCACGGCGTACAGGACGCGCTCCATGCTCCGCTGAGGTGGCACCCGACGGGCGGCCACGTAAGTCTCCACCTCTGGCACGTACAGCCGGATCGCACCGGACTCCGGCCCGCGCTCGTCGGCGGGCTCCACCGCGGGCGTGCCCAGGTGCTCCACCGTCCACGCGTAGGCGCACGCTTCCGTCAGCACGTCCTGTGCGCGCTCGTCGTGCTCGCCCCGGCCGAAGCAGGAGTCCGCTCCGTGCGCCGCGACGAGGCGGGCACGGAAGGCCTCGATCGCGTCGCTGTCCGAGGCGATGTCGAATGCGCGGCCCAGCCAGTAGAACGGCGGATTGTGCTCCGGGTCGCGGGTCTTCATGAACGCGATCCAGCATGGATCGCCGGAAATCGACGAGGCGATGCCGGGCAGGAAGTCGTGGAGCCAGGTGGCCATGTCGCACACGGGCATGTACAGCATCGTACGCGCTGAGGGCGGTATGACGGCGTGCGACGGGGTGCCCGGCGCGCCTGCTAGATCGTGGGGAGCCGCACGCGCTCGGTGTGCCCGGCGGCCGTCACGACCATCCCGACGATGCCCCCCGCGAGCGCCGCAATCGTGATGTCCGTGCTGGCGAGGGCGAGCGTGACGGCGCCGCCGGCGGCGGAGCCGGTCGCATTCAGCCCTTTGTGCAGCACCTGCGGGATTTCCCCGGCCAGGATGTCACGCACCACGCCGCCACCGGTGGCGGTGAGGACGGCGAGGATGATCCCGGCCGGCCAGAGCAGGCCCGCCTCCAGCGATAGCAGCGCGCCCGTCGCCGCGAATGCGCCGGTACCCAGCGAGTCTGCCGCCTTCATCGCGAGTCCGGGTGCGTTCCAGCCGAGCACCCCTGCCACGATCCCCGCGACGGTCGCGCCGATGGCGAACAGCAGGTAGTCGGTGGTCTGCAGCACCCGAGGAATGTCGGAGATCACGATGTCGCGCATAAAGCCGCCGCCGATAGCGGTCACCAGCCCGAGCACGACCAGCCCGTACAGATCCAGCCGTGCGCGGATCCCGACCGCCACGCCGGACACGGCGAACGCCACGATGCCGATCCGGTCAGCGACAGCGACGAGGTCGAGCGGATCCACGGAACCTCCGGCCTGCCCGCGCCGCACAGGCAGCGCTCGCCCGCACTCTACCCGTGCCACGGGCCGCCGTCCGTTCGCCCGGGGACGGGCTGCGACGTAACCTCCGCCCATGGATCCTCTGCTGGCCGAGTACCTGCGCGCCATCATCCTCGGCGTCGTCCAGTCGGCGACCGAGTTCCTGCCGGTCTCCTCCTCCGGGCACCTGGTCCTGGTGCCGCGTCTGCTCGGCGAGGAGACCTCAGCGCTGGCGTTCGATGTCGGGCTGCACCTCGGGTCCCTCTCGGCGATCCTCGGCTACTTCTGGCGCGACTGGTGGCAGATCGGCCGCGCCGGGGTCGCCGATATCGCTCGTCATGGCACCGCCGTGGGCCGGTGGACCCCCCATGCCCAACTCGGCCTCTGGATCGCCGCTGGCACCGTGCCTGCGGTAGTCGTGGCGTTGCTCTTCGGTGGGTTCGCGGAGGAGCACCTGCGCCAGCCGGTGCCCGTGGCGATCACGCTCATCGTCTTCTCATTCGTGATCGATTTCGGCGATCGCCGTCCGGGTGCGTCGAAGGCGGTCGAGTCGATGGGGGTGCGGCGCGCGCTGTTCATCGGTGCGGCGCAGGCGCTCGCATTGATGCCGGGCGTCTCGCGCTCCGGCATCACGATCGCGGCCGCCCGCTCGCTCGGCTTCGAGCGTCCCAGCGCCGCCCGCTTCTCGTTCCTGCTCTCCGCCCCGGTCATCCTCGGCGCCGGCGTCCTGACGCTGGGCGATGCGATGCGCGGCGACGAGGCCCTGGCCTGGGGCCCGCTGCTCGCCGGGGCGGTCGCCGCCGCCATCGTCGGGGCGCTCGTGATCAAGGCGCTGCTGGCCTATCTCCAGCGCCGGACGTTGAGGGTCTTCGTCTGGTATAGAATCGCCCTCGGTCTGGTGGTGCTCGGAGCGGTGGCGGCGGGAATTCTCTAGCCACCGACAGCGGAGCATCCACGAATCGAGGGATCCCGTGCTGGAACGATTCGATCTCGATGGCAAGGCCGTCGTGGTCACCGGGGGTGGTCGCGGCCTCGGGCGGGGCATGGCGCTCGCGCTCGCGGAGGCAGGTGCTTCGGTGATGGTCGCCGCGCGCACCCAGGAGCAACTGGATCGCGTGGCCGGTGAGATCCGCGCCGCCGGCGGCACCGCCGCCACGTTTGCCTTCGACGCCACGAACCCGGATCAGGCCGGCGAGATGATCGGGGCGGCCGTCCGCGAGTTCGGCAAGGTGGACGCCGTCTTCGCCAACGCCGGTGGTGGTGGCGGTGCGACCGCCGAGTTCCACGAGTACCCCGCCGATGGCTTCGACGCCGTGCTGGCGACGAACCTGAAGTCCAACTTCTACACCTCGCGCGCCGCGGCGGCGCAGATGATCAAGCAGGGCCACGGTGGCGTCATCGTGGTCACCGCGTCAGGCACCGCGATGCGCGGGAACCGCCAGTTCGCCTACCCCACTGCCAAGGGCGGCGTCATTTCGCTGGCGAAGTCGATGGCGGTGATGCTCGCAGGGCACGACATCCGCACCCACTGCATCGTCCCCGGCTTCGTCTCCCAGGCACCGCCGAAGGATGACCAGGAGCGCGCCTTCCGAGAGCAGCGCGGGAAGTTCCTGCCGGCACAACGGCTCGGTGAGTGGTGGGAGATGGGGCCGCTGGCGATCTTCCTCGCCTCGGACGCCTCGTCCTACATGACGGGCCACTCGTTCGTCATCGATGGCGGCGGGCTCGCGGGCGGCCTCGGGCCGATCGCGTTCCGACCGCGGCACGAGTGGTAGGCGAGCACATGACGAAGACACGCTACTTCGACCTGACCGGCAAGAAGGCGCTCGTCATCGGTGCAGAGATGCCCGCCGGCGCCGCCATTGCTCGCGCCTACGCGGAGGCCGGCGCAGACGTCGCCATCTGCGCGCTGACCGCGGACGAGGCCGTGATGCGCGCCCGCGCCGTGAAGCGCGACATTGAGGCGATGGGCCGCACCGCCGCCGAGTACGTGATGGACGTGACGCTGGGCAAGAACGTCCAGGTCACCATGCGCCAGATCGTGAAGGAGATCGGCGGCCTGGACATGGTCGCCATTGCGCCCGACCTGTTCCTCGGCAAGCCGATTGAAAAGACCAGCGACACCGAGTTGCAACGTGTGATGCAGGTGAACTTCAACGCGCACTTCTTCGCCGTGCGTCACGCCGCCGAGGAGTTCCGGCGGCTGAACCAGCCGGGCCGCATCGTCTGCGTGACCAGCGTGCTCGGTGAACGCGGCCTGCCGAACACCGTGGCGTACGCCGCGGCACACGGGGCGGTGCACAACCTCGTCCGTGCCGCCTCGCAGGAACTGGCCGGCGAGCGGATCATGATCAATGGCATCTCGCTGGGCTGGATGGACTGGATGACCGACCGCATCAACCCGGCGGACGACGAGGCGCAGCGCGCCGTCCGCTTCACGGCGATGCGGCGGGCCGGTACCGCAGAGGAGGTAGGGCCGCTGGCCGTTTACCTCTCCAGCGAAGTAGCAACGCGATACATCACGGGGCAGATCTTCCCCGTGGATGGGGGTCTGACCCAGCACCTGTAGAGGATGCGCCCCTTCGAGGGGTGTCCATCCGGGAGGAGGGAGCCGTATGGGCATCCTTGATCAGTTCGATCTGAGCGGACAGTGCGCCATCATCACCGGCGCCGGCACGGGCCTGGGCCGGGAGATGGCGCTGCACCTGGCGGAAGCCGGTGCGGACATCGTTGGCGTCGGCCGGCGCGCCGAGCCCATCGAGGCCGTCGGCGAGGAGATCCGCGCGAAGGGGCGTCGCTACCTCGGCTGCACCGGGGTGGACGTGACCGTCTCATCGCAGGTGAACGAGATGGTGGACCGTGCCATCCGCGAGATGGGGCGGGTCACCGTCCTGATCAACAACGCCGGCCTCGGCGGTACCGGGCGCGGCAAGACGCTGCCCGAACTCACCGATGAGGACTGGCACAGCGGCATCGACTCCAACCTGTCGAGCGCCTTCTACTGCTCGCGCGCCGTGGTGACCCACATGATGGAGCACCAGGGCGGGCGCATCATCAACATCACCTCCGGCTGGGGCTTCCGTGGTGGGCGCAATAACTTCATGTACCCGATTGCCAAGGGCGGCGTCATTCAGCTCACCAAGGCGCTGGCGATGACCTACGCGCGCGATGGCATTCGCGCCTCCTGCATCGCCCCCGGCCTCTTCCCCAAGACGGAGGAGCGCGGCACGCTGGAACAACTGGGCGACAAGCAGCCGGCCGGCCGCGTGGGATTCCTGAAGGAGATCGGCCCGCTGGCCGTCTTCCTCTCCAGCCCCGCCGCCGACTACCTGAGCGGCGAGACAGTCCTGATCGATGGTGGCGCTATTGCGGCGGGGATCACCCCGGCCGGCATGGTGCCGCGGGCGGAGGCGTAACAAATGGCTGGCTCTATGTTTGACCTGACCGGCCGGCACGCGCTGGTCACCGGCGCCACCGGCCCGCTAGGCCGCGCCCTCGCCGTCGCGCTCGCGGAGGCGGGCGCCAACGTCTCCGTCACCACCCTGCGCCATGACCGCACCGAGGAGGTGGAGGCGAACTCCATCCTGAACGAGTGCTGGAGCACCGGCTCCAAGGGCGCTGCGAAAACCCTGGATCTCACCGACCCCGCCGAGGTGGGGGTGGCCGTCGCCGACCTCGAGCGCGAGTTCGGCCCGGTGGACATCCTGGTGAACGCCGCCCACGCGGCCACCATCCGCCCCGTCCTGCAGTCCACGGTGGCAGACTGGACGAATGAACTGAACCGCAACGCGACCAGCGTCTTCGTCGCCTCGCAGGCCGTGGGCAAGGGGATGGTGGAGCGCGGCCGGGGCCGCATCATCAACCTCGTCTCGCTGCTCCACGACCGAGGCGTCCCGAACTGCGCGATCTTCGGCGCATCGCAGGGTGCGGTGCTGGGCTTCTCCAAGTCGCTCGCGATCGAGTGGGGGCGTGGCGACCCGCTGGTGGAAGACCGCGTGACCGTGAACGCCGTCATCCTCGGCTTCATGGAAGGCGTGGACGGCCCGCACCAGGACTCGGACGTGCGTGACGTCATGGAGCGGTACATCCCGCTGCGCCGCCTCGGCACGCCGACCGACCTCCAGGGCGCCGTGGTCTACCTGGCGTCCGATCGCACCAACTTCGTCAACGGCGAAACCATCGCCGTGGACGGCGCGATCATTCACCACGCGTAGTGACGTCCGAGAGCGAGCCGCCCAACCCCAGTGCGCACGGGCGACCTGGCCCGCGCTGGGGTGGTGACGGCTCGCTCTCGCGTCCTGCACCCCGGCCCCAGGACGACCCCACCAGCCCGCTGCACGCGCCGCCGGATCGCCCCTTCGCGGACCTGACAGGTCAGGGCAAGTTGGATGCGGAGCCGGTTCGACCGTATGCCAGCGTGTGGCGGCGATTCAGCGCCTACCTGGTAGATGCGCTGCTGAAGTTGATCATCGCGGAACTCGTCTTCCTCGTCGGCGGTGTGCCCGCGAATGCCAACCCGTTTGACCCGACCGTGTTTATCGCGATCGAGATGGTTCGGCGCGGGTACGACTTTATCTTCTGGACACAGGGTTGGAGCCCGGGTGCGCGCCTGCTGGGGATGCGCATCGTCACGGCGGACGGCAGCCCGCCGGGCGCGGCACGCGCCGCGCGACGTGTGCTGGGCTCCATGCTCAGCGAACTCGGGTTCTTCCTCGGATACTTCTGGATGATCTGGGATCGCCGCCGGCAGACCTGGCACGACAAGATCGCCGGGACGTTCGTCGTCAACGTCGAGAAGTCCGAGCAGTAACGCTCACCTAGGGCGCGAGCATCCCCGGCGGCGGCGTCACCTCGATCGACGGCTCGTTGATGTCGAACATATCGATCTGGACTGCAAGCGCGTCTGGATCGTCCGCACTCGCCGCCGTCAGGATCACCCGTAGCGCCACGCCAGTCTCCACGTCCGCCCACACCTCCATGCGGACGGCGTCCGGCACCAGCATCCCGTGTACCACGCCTGAGAGATCACCCATCACCATGGCCGCCACGGCGGTGTCCATCAACCAGTAGATGGCCGGGCGGCCGTGCATTGTCATCGGCACGCCGGGCAGGGAGTTCAGTACGGCCGTCATCCGCTCGATCTCCTCGGGCGAGTCTTGCCGGTACACCTCCGACGGCGACAGCGCGATGTCCTGGCCCAGGAAGTCCTCCGGGCTGGTGAGCGGGAGCGCCTCGCGCCAGATGCCCGCGCCCTCGCGAACCCACGCCCGGGCACCCATCACCACCGTCTCGCGGTCGATCATGAAGTAGCCGAGGTCGGTGTGGGAGACGACGCGCTCGAGATCCGGGTTGACCCGCTCGCCCTCCATCGTCACGTGAATCAAGAACGTGGAGAGGTCGAGACCAGGCGGCGCGGCGGCCGTCTCCAGCAGGCCGGCAGTGGCCCGGATCGCCACGCGGTAGCGGTACGACTGTAAGTCGGCGGGCGTCCCCGCGCGGAAGCCAGCAGGCGCAGGCGCAACGGCCACTACGGTCGGCTCCGGCTCAGGGGCCCCTGAGCCGCAGGCCAGGGACACCACCGCGATCACTGCGGCGAGCAGGAGAGCGGCGGCGCGAGGCACTATCGGAGCGTCCGCACGTATAGCAAGCCACGCCCGGTCCCGGCCGGCTCGAAGCCGGCGGTGCGCAGTGCCTCCTCCGCACCGTCGAAGCCCGGCGGGGCCACCGCCTCGATGCGCCGATAGCCCGCGTCACGTGCGTAGTGCACGGCCATGGCGGCCAGCGGTCCCAGGGCCTCGCCCACCAGCCGGCGGAGGACGGCGTCGCCGTCCGAGCCGCGCTCCACGGCGGCGCAGCCCACAATTTCGCCGTCGCGCTCGGCGGCCCAGATCGCGCAGCCATCGGTCTCGTAGTACGTGAGGTCCAGCAGGTCGGCGTCCAGGTCGTGACTAGGCGCGGGGAATCCCGCCGCCAGCAGCGTGCGGGTCACAATGGCGCGCAGGGTGGGTGCGTCCTCGGCTGTGGCGGGGCGCACGGTGGCCTCGCTCACCGCGGCTGCTCCCACGGGAGGGAGCGCGGCTGCAAGACCTGTCGCATGTCGCCATCCGCGATCACGGCGATCAGGTCCAGTGCGCCGTAGAGCGCCGGGTTCATCCCGCGCAGCGCCGCCGTCACGAGTTCATCCTTCAGGTGCGCGGCCGCTGTCACCACCACGAGCGCGGCGAGGTCTGGCGATCCCGCCTGCTTCTGCGCCACGGCGCGCTGCACCTCCTGCCGGAACCGCCTTCGGATCGCGGAACCGTCCTGCGGGTCCAGGTCCGGGGGTGCCGCGGCGACGATGACGCCGTGGGGTGCGTCCACAGGAAGCCGGGACACTACCCAGTAGTCGTGCACCTGCACGTCCGAGTATTCCTCCGGCTCCAGCACGGCGGCGCGGTCGCGGATGCGCGAGACGATGATGTCCAGTTCCGCGCGCTGCTCCGGCAGCCGGTGAATCGGTCGCGAGTCCAGGTGGAACGCGCCGGGGACCCCCTCCGAGAGTTCCAGCCACACCGTCGACAGGCCGCCACTTACCGAGACGTACGCACCGTCCGCCTGGATCTTCGCGAGTTTCACCGTGGCGGGCAGGCGCACTTCGCGCCGCTCGCCGGGCTCCAGCCCGCGCAGGGCGTGGGCCAGGTGCACGCGCAGCGCGGAGGTGTGCGGCTCCGTCTCCGGCAGCGCGACCCGAGGCGGAACCCACACGACATAACCACCGTCGACAATCGATTCGTCCGCGGCCGCATCGGCGGACAGCAATTCCTCGAGCGTCGCGACGCCGGGCGGTGCCGGGTCGTCGTCCCACAGCACGCCCACGGCAACGCCTACGCGACGATCGCGCTGCTGCATCAAGACATCAAACGATGCGGCGGGCTCGTCAGACACGATGCGGAACGTGCGGTAGTAGCGGCCACTCATCCACGCCGCGAGCAAATGCGCGGCGGCGCCACGGATGCCTTCGTGTGATGGCATGGGCAGGGCGTCCCGCGCGGGCTTAGCCCTGCGCCTCGCGGGCGGCGCGCGCTTCGCGCCGGACGAGGATCGGGTTGAGGCCGTTCACCAGCAGCTGCTGGATGATCGCCACGTTCAGCAGACCGAACGCCAGCAGGCCGCCGAACTTCAGCGCCGTGGCGAAGGCGGTGCCATCGTTGCCGGTCCACTGCAGGATCAATACGCCGCCTGCCATCGCCAGCAGTGCGACCAGCGAGCCCAGTGCCAGTTCCCAGTTGCGGATGAACCGCGAGAACGCACCGATGATGCCGCCGCCCACTGCGATGTTCACCGAGAGGAAGCCCAGCAGCGGCGTCCCGTGGTGGCGCCAGAGGTCATACGAGGCGACGAGGATCATGAACAGCCCCACCGGGGCCAGGGTCGCAATCAACAGCCCGGGAAGATCAGCCCGCTTGAAGCGCATCCGTCATGTCCTTCCGCCGCAGGCGCATCTTCTCTGCCACGGGCCGTCAGGACAACCCGCACCTAATCCGAGGCGCATCCTACCGCGCGGCCCGGAGGTTGGTCTCAGATGTTGGAGCGCGACTGCCCGCCGTCCACGTTCAGCGTCGCCCCCAGCACCCAGGACGCACGGGGGGAGGCGAGGAAGACCACCGCCGCCGCCACCTCCTCCGGCGCACCGAAGCGGCCCCCGGGGATGTTCTGCTCCACGAATCGGGCCATGCCCTCCGGGTCGTCCTTTAGGCGACGGCCCCACGAGCCGCCCTCGAACGCAATTGAGCCCGGCGCCACATTGTTCACGCGGATGCCCTGTCCGGCCCATTCGAGCGCGTACGCCTTGGACATCGCGATCTGGGCCGCCTTGGAGCCGTTGTACTGCGGCGGGCCGCCGCTCTCCCGGCCAAAGATCGATGAGATGTTGACCACCGCCCCCTGGCCGGAGGCCAGCAGGTGCGGCTTGGCCAATTCCATCAGCCGGATCGCGGCGATCACGTTGAGTTCAAACGAGTCGCGCCAACGGTCTGCCGGCGCGCCCTCCCGAATCGTGGCGCCGGCGTTGTTGACCAGCACATCCACGGCGCCGAACTCGCGCACCGCCGCCTCGATGATCCCGGCGGCCTGCGCCTCGTCGGTCACGTCTGCCGCGACGGTCGCGATCGTTGCCGAGGGGTGCGCCTCGCGCAGCGCGTGCGCCGTCGCGTCCAGATCTGACTCGCCGCGCGCGCACAGCAGCACCCGCGCGCCCTCGGCGGCGAACGCAGACGCCACCGCCCGCCCGATGCCGCGGCTAGCGCCCGTCACAATCACCGCCTTGCCGGCCAGTCCCAGGTCCATCGCCCACCACGTCCCCTCGTCGCGCGGTCGTCCCGCCTGCGCGGGCCCCGCCATCGAATCGTGGCAGCGCCACCGTCCGCCGTCCAGCCGTGCCCGAGGCGAGTGCGCAGGTTTGACGGCCCGGATCGGGCGCTCGTACGCTCGCCGTACTTCCCATAAGGACACGGCATGACCCTCGTCGCGCTGCACTCGGACGGCCCGGTCGCCACGATCACCCTCGCCCCCACCGGCGGCTGGTACGACCGTGCGCTGATGGAGGCGCTCGCGGGTGCCGCCGCGCAGGTGGCCGCGGACGCGTCCGTGCACGTGGTGATCGTCCGCTCGGAGGGCGACTTTGGCCTCGGCTGGAGCGCCGATGCGGCCGCCGAGCCCGAGGGCATCCCCGCGCTGCCGCCTCTGGGCGCGGGGATCGAGGCGGTCGCTGCCATTCGGCAGCCGGTGATTGCGGCCGTGGGCGGCATCTGCCGGTCGGCGGGCCTTGAACTCGCGCTGGCGGCGGATATCCGCCTCGGCGGGGATGACACGCTATGGGCGATGCCGGATACGCTGGCAGGCGCCGTACCGCGCGCCGGCGGGACACAACGCCTGCCGCGGGCGATCGGTCGGGCGCAGGCGCTACGCCTGCTGCTCACCGGCGACGAGATCGACGCGACCGAGGCACGGCGGATTGGCCTCGTCTCGGCGGTCTCACCTCGGGCAGGACTGGACGCTGCAGCGCTTGCGCTGGCGGCGGTCATCGCCAGCCGGGGGCCGATTGCGACACGCTTTGCGAAGGAGGCGGTCCACCGTGGGGTGGAGATGCCGCTGGAGCAGGCGCTGAGGTATGAACTGGACCTCACGGTGCTCCTCCAATCCACGGAGGATCGCGCGGAGGGTGTCCAGGCGTTCGTGGAGAAGCGCCCGCCGCGCTTCACCGGCCGCTAGACGGCCTGCGAGAGAAGAGGGGAAGGAGCCAGGATGAACGTCATCCTCAATACACACGAGGCGCATGTCGTCCTCACGCTGGTGACCTCGGTGGTGCTCGACCACGTCGAGCTGTCATCGACCGCCCGTGACAAGGTGCGCGACTGGCGCCGGGAGCACGCGCTGGAGACGGGCGGACTCGACGAGTTCACGGAGACCCTGAACGAGGCGATCGGGAACTTCATCGACGAGCGCACGCAGCGCATGATGCGCGTGCGCGGCAAGGTGAAGACGCGGAGTGCACGATGAAAGTCCAGTTCTCTGAGGAAGAGTGCCACCGGATGTTCGAGGCGGTCATTGACCAGCTCGTCGAGCTCGATCTGAGCAAGGCCGACCGCGCAACGTTGCGGCGCTGGCGGGCGGACGGCATGACGCTCGTCTCGCCGCTGATGCAGCACCTGGCCTCCAAGATGAACGTGGAGATCCAGTCGATGCACACCTCGGCGGAGGTCAGCCCGATCAAGAAGCCCGACTGGGCCGAGTAGCAGAAGGCGCGGCTGACCGTGCCTGACGATCTGGTCCTATACGACCGGGAGGGCGACATCGCCTGGGTCACACTCAACCGCCCGGAACGGTTGAACGCCGTGAACCTGGAGATGCGTGACCGCTTCTGGACGGTGCTGACCGCGCTGCGAGATGACCCCACTCTGCGCTGCGTGGTCGTGCGCGGCGCAGGCGATCGGGCCTTCTCCGCCGGTGCCGACATCACCGAGTTCGGTACCGCCCCTTCGCTGATGGAGGCTCGAGATGCGCGCCTGAATCGTGACCTGTGGGGTGTCATGTCACGGCTGGAAGTGCCGCTGATCGCCGCCATCCACGGCTTCGCATACGGTGCCGGGATGGAGATGTCCCTGTACTGCGACCTCCGTGTCGCCACGCCCGAGTCGAGTTTCGCGCTCCCGGAGGTCACCCTGGGCTACATCCCCTCTGCCGGCGGCACGCAGACCGCGCCGCGCCACCTCCAGCGTTCAGACTCACTTCGCATGGCCACGTCCGGTGCGCCGATCTCCGCCGCCGAGGCGCACGAGATCGGCCTCGTGCATGCCCTCGTCGAGCGGGCGGCCCTGGACTCGACCGTCCGAGGTTGGGCGGAGCGCATCGCAGCCACGCCCCCCGCCGCGGTACGCGCCGTGAAACGCGCCGTGTGGGACGGGATGGATCGTTCGCTTGCTGAGGGCCTCGCGCTTGAGCGTCGCCTGGCCGCCCGGGCGGCGGCCTCGTGACCGCGCCCGCCTCGGAGCCGCCGCGCCGCCTGACCGCGCGCGAGGCGATTGGGCCCACGGCGCTGCTGCTGATCTCGATGATCGGCCTCGGCGCGGTGGTGTGGGGCTACCTGAACCAGCCGGACATTCGCATCGCCATCGTGGACGTGGGCGCGCTGGACGAGTTCGCCATCGGGCGGTTCATCGAGCGGCCGGAGGACAACCTCTACCTGTACGGCATGCCGGATGGGCGGATCCGAGCGCTGGACATGCGCATTCAGGGCACCGGCTGCATCGCGGAGTGGATTCGTGACGAGGAAGCCGGACGCGCTCACAACCCGGGCGCCGAGCCCGGCGTCTTCCGCGACCCGTGCGATGGGGCGACGTGGTCGATGATCGGGAACGCCATCAGCGGATCCAACGTGCCCCTGCGCACGCCGGTGGTGATGGTTCAGGGTGACATCCAGGGCCGGTCGCAACGTGTCGTGGTGGAAGTGATCAACCCCTGACCCCGGTGCGGGCCGAGGTAGTTCGTCCGAGTGGAACAAACGTACATGGCCTTCGGGTGGCGCTGTAGCGCCTGCCGGGGTGATTGCCTATCATGGCGCGGCTTCCGGGGGGGAAAGTCTCAATGAACACAGCCGAGTTCCTGACCATCAGCGCCGCCATCGTCCCGGATCGGGTTGCCGTCGCCGGCTCTGGCGAACGGGTGACGTATGAGGAGCTGCAAAGTCGGGTGAACCGGTTGGCGAACGCTATGCAGTCGTTGGGGGTCCAGAAGGGCCAGAACGTCGGCGTGATGGCGGTCAACGGCCCTGAGTTCGTCGAGATCTACTACGCGGCCGCCGCACTCGGCGCGACCATGGTCCCGCTGAACTTCCGCGCCAAGGCGGAAGAGCTCGTCTACATGGCGGACTCCACGGACGTCAGCATCCTGTTCATCCAGGAGCGCTACTACCCAATCTTCCATTCCGTCCGTGCGGAACTCCCGAAGGTGAAGAACGTCATCACCATGGACTTCGAGAAGGCGGGCATGCCCGCCTACCGTTCGTTCCGTGACACCGGCGACGACATCCCGGTGTACACGGACATCGAGGAGAGCGACGCCACGATCATCATCTTCACGTCCGGGACGACCTCGCTGCCGAAGGGTGTGGTGCTGTCCTACCAGGCGCTGACCGCGCTGGTGGTGAACACCCAGTCGCCGGCGGATCCGTCTTCCGACCAGGAAGTGATCCTGGTCTCCGTCCCGTTCTTCCACATCGCCGGTGCCACCACGATCATGAGCGCCGTCTTCTCCGGCCGCCGCCTGGTGATCCTCCCGGCGTTCGAGCCGGACGCCTGGCTGGCCGCCGTGCAGGCCGAGGGCGCCACGCACGCCTTCGTCGTGCCGACGATGCTCAAGCGCGTCATGGAGGCACCGACCTTTAAGGACGCAGACCTCTCCACGCTGCGCCTCATCACCTACGGCGCCGCCCCCATGCCGTACGAAGTCGTCCGCCAGGCGGTGGACCTCTTCGGCCCGAAGGGCAAGAACGTGGGGTTGATGAACTCCTACGGCCAGACCGAGGCGACCGGCTCCATGACCTACCTGGACCCGGACGACCACCGTCTGGACGGCACGCCGGAGCAGAACGACAAGAAACTGGAGCGCCTGCGCTCCGTCGGCCGTCCCATGGGCGACATCGATGTGGCCATCCTCGCGCCGGACGACCGTCGCCTGCCGGCGAACGAGCCGGGCGAGATCTGCATCCGCGGCGACCGCGTCATGCGTGGCTACAACAAGCGCGAAGACGACACCGCCGGCGCGCTGCGCGATGGCTGGCTGCACACAGGTGACGTGGGCAAGCTGGACGACGACGGGTACCTGTACATCACCGGCCGGATCAAGGACATGATCATCCGCGGCGGCGAGAACATTGGTCCGGCGGAGATCGAACAGGTCCTGGAGGATCACCCGGGTATCGCGGAGGCCGCCGTGATCGGCGTGCCGGACGTGGAGTGGGGCGAGATCGTCAAGGCGATCGTGGTGCCCGCCAACGGTGGCATGGTGCCCTCTACCGAGGACCTGACCGACTACGTGAAGTCTCGCCTGGCCTCCTACAAGGCGCCGGCGATGTACCAGTGGGTCTCTGACCTGCCCCGGAACCACCTGGGTAAGGTGCTGAAGACCGATCTGCGCGAGATGTACGGCCAGCCCTCGTCCTGACGGGCGCGGATTCAGGCAAGGGAGCCATCATGGCGGATTCGACGAACCGGCCTGCCCGCCCACAGCGCCTTGTGGGTGCATGGTGGGGGCCGGCTGTGGGTCTGTCCGCCCTGGGCTTCTACGCCTCTGCGACCGTCCCCGGTGACGCGCCGACGCGCGAGATCTTTTTCAACGTCCCGGATGGCGCATGGGCGGTCTACGCCTTCCTCGCCGCGCTCGTCGGTCTGCTGATCTTCGGCTTCGTCCGCCACGCGAGCCTCTGGAGCATTGGGCAGCCGACCCCTGGCGCGCTGAAGGAGATCCCGAGCCGACTGAAGAACACCGTCCGCCTCGGCATGGCGCAGGACAAGGTGCGGCGTGACCGCTACGCCGGGATCATGCACTGGTGCATCTTCTCGTCGATCGTCGTCCTCACGCTGGTCACCGCCCAGGTCGCGATCGAGGCCGACTTCCCGGTCAGCTTCCTGCACGGGGACTACTACCTGTTCTTCTCCTTCTACGGCGACCTGTTCGGCGTCATCGGCCTCATTGGCGTGGGGATGGCGCTCTACCGCCGCTACTTCGCGCAGATGCACCGCATCCGCTGGGATGAGCGGCTGGAAGATCACCTGATCATCGTGGGACTGGGGCTGGTGCTCCTGTCCGGCTTCTTCGTGGAAGCCGCCCGCATCATGGTCACGGAGATGAACCAGCACCCGGACTGGGCGCGCTGGTCCTTCGGTGGGTTCACGGTCGCCAAGGGCATCGGTGTCTTCGGGTTCGAAGACCACCAGATGCTCGCCTTCCACGCCTACTCGTGGTGGTTCCACGTTGCGATGGCGTTCGGCTGGCTGGCCCTGATCGTCTTCACGCGCCTCGACCACATGTTCTTCGCGCCCATCAACGCCTTCCTGCTGCGCACGGACTCGCCGGGTCGCCTGACCAAGATCGAGAACATTGAGGAGCAGGAAGTCTTCGGCGTTGGTTTCATTCAGGACTTCACGTGGAAGCAGCTGTTCGAATTGGACGCCTGCGTCCGTTGCGGGCGCTGCACCGAGGTCTGCCCGGCCAACATCGCCGGTCAGCCACTCTCGCCGATGCACCTGATCCAGGACTTGAAGGCGCACCTCGCGGACGTCGGCCCTGCCATTGCGCAGCACCGCCACGAGTTCAGCGACCCCGGCCGTGAGGTGTCCTCGGTCGCCCTCATTGGCGACGTGATCAAGGACGAGACGCTCTGGGCGTGTCGCACCTGCGGCGCCTGTGTCCAGGAATGCCCGGTGATGATCGAGCACGTCCCGACGATCGTGGACATGCGCCGGTACCTGGTGATGAGCGAGGCGCGTATCCCCGCGACCGCGCAGGCCGCGCTCGAGAACCTGGAGATGCGCGGCCACCCGTGGCGCGGCACCGCCCTGGAGCGCACCACGTGGATGGAAGGCCTCGAAGAGGTCCCGATGTTCGACGGCTCGCAGGAGTACCTCTACTGGGTGGGCTGCTCCGGATCGCTGGTGGAGCGCAACCTGCCGGTGACCAAGGCGGTCTTCCGGCTGGTGAAGGAGTCCGGCGCATCCTTCGGCGTGCTGGGCCAGGAAGAGACCTGCAACGGGGACCCGGCACGGCGGCTGGGCAATGAGTACCTGTACCAGATCCTGGCGCAGCAACTCGTGGAGACGTTTAAGTCCAAGAACGTGCAGAAGGTCATCACCAACTGCCCGCACTGCTTCAACACGTTCAAGAATGAGTACCCGCAGTTCGACGGCAACTTCGAGGTCATCCACCACACCGAGTTCCTGGCCGGCGCCATGCAGAGTGGCAAGTTGACCGCGAAGCACCCGGTGGCCGCGAACGTGACCTATCACGACTCCTGCTACCTGGGCCGGATCAACGGCGTGTACGACGCGCCGCGCCAGATCCTGGAGATGGTGCCCGGCACCAACCTGACGGAGATGCAGCGCAACCTGAGTAAGGGGCTCTGCTGCGGTGCCGGCGGCGGCAACATGTGGCAGGAAGAAGTGGGCGAGCGGCGCGTGAATCACGTGCGCTCGGAGGAGGCGGTCCGCACCGGTGCGGACCAGGTCATCTCCAACTGCCCGTTCTGCATCCAGATGTTCGAGGACGGCGTCCCGGCGGTTCACCCGGAGGAAGAGGGACGCATGCGCCCCTTCGATGTCGCGGAACTGCTGGAGAAGTCGGTATTCGGTGAAACCGCGGTCGCCGGGGAGCGCAGCTCCTAGACGGTCGCTAGTATGGGCGCGAGGGTGCGCGACGGACGGCGGGGGCCGCTCCAAGCGATTCATCCTCCCACCTCAGTTCGGAGATCCACAGGCTGGCGGGGATGACCCCGTTGGTTGCAGGCGCGCGGGGCACCGTCCCGGCGAAAAAGGAGCCACAGCATGCACATCGTGGTCTGCGCGAAGCAGATTCCCGACCCGGAGACGCCCCCTTCGGCGTTCAAGATTGACGCGGCGACCAACAAGGTCATTCCCGCAGCCGGCATTTCCCCGGTGCTGAGCCAGTTCGACGGCATCGCCGCCGAGGCGGCCCTGCGCCTGAAGGAGGCCAAGGGCGGCAAGGTGACCGTGATCTCCCTCGGCGCTGAGAGCGCTCAGGCCGCGATCAAGCAGGTCCTCGCCATGGGCGCGGACGAGGGTGTGCTCCTGAAGGACGCCGCCTTCGACGACGGTGACTCCTACACCACCGCCCGAACGCTGGCGGAGGCGATCAAGAAGCTGGGCGACGTGGACGCCGTGTTCTGTGGCCGCCAGGCGGCGGACTGGGACATGGGCCAGGTGGGCCTGCTCATCGCCGAGGAACTCGGCTGGCCGGCCGCCATCATCGCCAAGGGCGTGGAGGCAACGGACACCGGGCTGAAGATCCAGCGCGTGCTCGCGGACGGCTTCGAGACCGTGGAGGCTCCGCTGCCGGCGGTCGTCACCGTCTCCAACGAGTTCGGTGAGCCCCGCTACCCGAAACTCCCGCAGATCATGGCCGCCGCCAAGAAGACGGTGACCGCGTGGGGTGCCGGCGACCTGGGGCTCGACCCCGGCTCCGTGGGCAAGGCGGGCGCACGCCTGCAGCTCCAGAAGCTGTTCATCCCCGAGAAGAGCGGCCGCGTGGAGTTGATCGAGGGCGACACTCCGCAGGAGCAGGCCTCCAACCTGATCAAGAAACTCCAGGCCGACAAGCTCATCTAAGCCCGCGCCGAAGACACCGGAGAAGATTGAACGATGGCTAACAACATTCTGGTCGTGGGCGAGCTTGAAGGCGGCGCGCCCAGCCCGACCACCCTTGAACTCCTCGGCGGCGCGCAGGGCCTCGCGGCCGGCGGTGCCGTCTCCGTGATGCTGCTGGGCGCTGGCGCGTCCGGCGCAGCCGCACAGGCGGCGGGTGCCGCGAAGGCGTTCGTCTCTGACGACGCTGCGTACGACACGTTCAACGGCGAGCAGTGGCTCACCGCTGCCCAGTCGGCGGTGGAGCAGTCCGGCGCCAACGTGGTGCTGGTCGCTCAGTCAGTGGTGGGCCGCGAAGTGGGCCCGCGCCTGGCGTCCCGCCTGAACACCGCCGTGGCCATGGACTGCGTGTCCGTGGCTGACGCTGGCGGCACGCTGCAGTTCACCCGCCCGTGCTACGGCGGTAATGCCCTGGCCACCTACACCATCGCCACCAGCCCGGCGATCGCCACCGTCCGCGCGAAGTCGTTCGAGCCTGCCTCAGGCGGCGGCGCGGGCGAGGTCGTACAGCTGGCGGGCGCCGGCGCGAGCCGCGTCGCCGTGCTGGGCAAGGAGAAGGCGGAGGCCACCGGCCTCCAGATCCAGGACGCCAAGGTCGTCGTCTCCGGCGGTCGTGGCCTGGGTGCTCCCGAAGGCTTCCAGCAGATCGAGGCGCTTGCCTCCGCGATCGGCTCGGATAAGGCTGCGGTCGGCGCCTCGCGCGCGGCGGTAGACCTCGGCTGTTCCCCGCCGAGCCAGCAGGTGGGCCTGACCGGCAAGGTCGTGACCCCGGACCTCTACATCGCCGTCGCCATCTCGGGCGCCAGCCAGCATATGGCCGGCTGCTCGGGCTCGAAGGTGATCGTGGCCGTGAACCGTGACAAGGACGCCAACATCTTCTCCTTTGCCAAGTACGGCATCGTGGGGGATTGGAAGGCCGTGGTTCCGGCGCTAATCGAAGAGTTCAAGAAGGTCTAACGACCGTTCTTCGCTGAGACTCCTCACCGGGGGCGGGCCGCATGGCTCGCCCCCGGGTTGTTGCTGGCCCGGTAGGACTGAGCGGAAGGCCTGACGCGTGCGGGGTGGTTCCTTGCGGGTATATGTGCTCAGAAATACAATCAAGCCTTAGACCCCGACCTGGAGAACATAATGAGCGTAATCGGCCTCACAGGTGGAATCGCGGCGGGAAAGTCAACGGCCTCCGAGATCCTCAGAGAGTTCGGCGCGGTCATCATCGACGCCGATCGCCTGGGGCACCGCTCCTACGAGCCGGGCACGTCCGGGTTCGAGAAGGTGGTCAACCACTTCGGTCACGACGTCGTCGGTAAGGACGGCACGATCGACCGCCGCATCCTCGGCGGCAAGGTCTTCGGCGCGCCGGGCGAACTCCAGCGCCTGAACGAACTCATCTGGCCGGAGATTCGCACGCTCATTCGCGAGGAAATCGCTCAAATCCGCACCGCCGACAAGCGGACGCACATCGTCCTCGAAGCAGCCGTCCTGATCGAGGCTGGCTGGCAGGACCTCTGCGATGAGATCTGGGTCGTCTACACCACCACCAAGACCGCCGTCGATCGCCTGCGCTCTCGCAACGGACTGACCGAGGATGCCGCCCTCCAGCGGATCAACTCGCAAATGTCCACGCGCGACCGCCTCTCCCACGCCCAGGTCAAGATCGATAACTCCGAGACCGAGGCTCAGTTGCGCCTTCGCATGGAGAAGGCGTGGAAGTCGTTCCTGGGCCGCCAGCCCAAGGTCGCTGGTGCCAAGGCCGCTCCGAAGGCTGCCGCGAAGGCCGCTGCCAAGCCGGCGGCTCAGGCGGTTGCGACCAAGACTCCGGCGAAGGCTGCCGCTAGGCCGGCTGCGAAGCCTGCCGCGAAGAAGGCCGTGATAGCAAAAGCGGCTGCCAAGCCCGCCGCGAAGAAGCCGGTGGTGGCGAAGGCTGCTGCCAAGCCTGCTGCGAAGAAGGCCGTGACCGCGAAGGCGGCTGCGAAGCCTGCAGCCAGGCCCGCCGCAAAGAAGGCCGTCGCCGCGAAGGTGGTCGCGAAGCCAGCTGCGAAGAAAGCGCTCGCATCCAAAGCTCCCGCAAAGGCTGCCGCCAAGCCCGCCGCCAAGAAGGTGGCTGCGAAGCCAGTCGCGCGCGCTGCCGCGAAGGCTGCTGCCAGGCCCGCGCCGAAGAAGGCTGCTGTAAAGCCGGCGGCCCGCACGGCTGCACGTCCCGCTGCAACCAGGGCCGCCGCCAAGCCAGCGGCTCGCACCGCAACCAGGGCTACCAACGCTCGAACGGCACCCGCGGCAAAGAAGCCGGCGGCACGGCCGGCGGCCCGCGCAGGGGCCGCACGCAAGTAGACTCTCACCGCACGCTTTGCGGATGGGTGACGCATCGCCGTCCCATGTAGGGTCGGCGGTAGGCAGGACAACGGCATTGACGACTGAAGCAGCGGGTTTCAAGCAAATCGCGGTGGAGGACTTCCGGATCACGGATGAGCCCTTCTACCTGCCCATCAGCGACGAGGTGGAGCTCTTTGAGACCGCCTACGAGCGCAAGATCCCGGTGCTGTTGAAGGGCCCCACTGGCTCCGGCAAGACCCGGTTCGTGGAGTACATGTCCTGGCGCCTGCACAACCGCACCGCCGGCTCGCACCACGAAGGTGTGCCGCTGATCACGGTCTCGTGTCACGAGGACCTGACCGCGTCCGACCTCGTCGGCCGCTACCTCCTCGAGGGTGACGAGACGCGCTGGATCGATGGCCCGATCACCCGCGCCACCAAGGTGGGGGCGATCTGCTACCTGGACGAGATCGTGGAGGCCCGCAAGGACACCACCGTCCTGATCCACCCGTTGACGGACTACCGCCGCCTGCTCCCCGTGGAGAAGCGTGGCGAGCTCCTGGAGGCCGCTGACGGCTTCCTGCTGGTCATGTCCTACAACCCCGGCTACCAGTCCGCGATCAAGGACCTGAAGCACTCCACCCGGCAGCGCTTCATCGCGATTGAATTCGACTACCCGCCGCGTGACGCTGAGTCCCTGATCATCCAGAAGGAGACCGGCGTTTCGCCGGAGGTCGCGCAGGATCTCGCCAAATTGGCGGAGAAGGTGCGTAACCTGAAGGAGCACGGCCTGTCGGAGGGCGTCTCCACCCGTCTGCTCATCTACGCGGCCAAGCTGGTCGCCGGCGGCATCTCGCCCCGGCGCGCCTGCCAGGTCGCTATCGTGTGGGCACTCACGGATGACGGTGAAGTGCAGCGCTCCATTGAGGAAGTCGTCACTTCGATCTTCGACGAGTAATCCCCGAGCACGCCGTCGGACGCCTCTCCGGAACCGGTGGCGTCCGGTGACCCGGAGGGGCGCATGACGCTCTTGTCTGACCTCTCATCGCAGTTTGCCCCGGAGTTGCGCGGCTTTGGCGCATCGCTCCCGGACGACTTTGCCACCGGCCTGTCCGGGGTGGAGACGTTCATGGACGCCGCCGAGCTGGAGCAGTGGGCGCGCGATGGCATCACCCTGGCGAACCACTCGCTCCGTTCGTGGGAGGCCGCCGGCGAGTATTTTCGCGCCTCCCCGCAGATCGTGGAACGCCTCGGCGCGGACGGCATCCGCCACTGGGTGGAGGTCGCCACCAACCTCGCCGGTTCGTCATCGCTCATGGCGGCGGCGTTTCTGAAGGGCACGCCGGAAGCGCTTGGCGCGATCTCCGTCGAGGAACTGGACGACTGGGCCGGGCAGGGCGAACGCCTCTGCCGTGGCAACTGGAAGTCCATTGCACTGGCTTCGCTCTACTTCCAGGTCAGCCCGGCGCTGATGCGGAACCTGCCGCTGAGCGGCATCGATCGCCTCGTGGAGATCGTCGATCAACTGACCGAGCGGTCGTACGAACTGGCGAACACCTGCCTGGAGGGCTCCAGCGCGATCTTCGCGGGCCTCGCCACGGAGGACCGCGACCCGTTCCTGCGCTTTGCCCGCGCCGTCACCCGCGCCTCCTGGGCGGACACGCGTCTCTACTTCGAGCGCGGCCCGAGGCTGCTCGAGTCGATCGCGCCGGACCAGCGCGCCACGTTCCTGGATCTCGCCGCGCGCGTCACCACCGCCGTGGGACGCCAGGGTTTCCCGCTGTTCTCGGACGCCGCGGAGGCGCTCGCACTGGCACCGCAGGAGGAGCACCGCGAGCTGCTGGCGTTCGCCGGCCGCGTCGTCGGTGGTAGCCCGGCGGCGGCGATGGAGTTCCTGAAGATCGTCCCGTTTGTCTCCACGCGGCTAACACCGGAGCAGATGGAGCAGTGGCAGCAGACCGGCCTGGACATCCTGACGGTTGAGCACAACCCGGAAGGCGCGGAAGCCTTCTTCCGGCTGGAGTCGACACGCGCGGAAGACGCCATGCGTGCGCTCTCCAGCCGCGTCGAACTTTCCTCGGTCTCCTCGCTGCTGCGGATGTACGCCAAGGCGCTGTCAGGCGAGCAGGTCGCCGTGCTGTCGGCGGAAGAACTGGTGGAGAAGAACATCGGGTGGGTGACGGAATCCTCCGCCACCACCGAGGGCTCCACGATCTACCTGCCGCCCGTCGTCGCGACGTTTGAGGATCAGCAGGCCAACTTCCAGGTCTACAAGGTCTTCACCACGCACCAGACGGCGCGCATGGAGTTCGGTTCGTTCCGCTACCGCTGGGGCCGGCCGGGCACCTTCGCGCAGCCGACCGTCGACGCGCGCGAGGCCGCCCGCCGCGAGGCAGGCGAAGGCCCCACGACCGAGGCGATCACCGCGATGCAGCGGTTCTTCAACCTCTTCCCGGATCGCACGCTGATCACGGGCCTGTTCACCATCGCGGAAGACACGCGCGTGGACGCCACCGTGTCGCGCGAGTACGGCGGCATCCGCCGCTGGCTCCACCGCCTGCAGGAGTGGGAGGCGGAACGTCGCCCGCGCGTGGAGGAAATGCCGCTGCGACAGGCGTTCGCTGAGAACCTGCTCCGCGCCTCGCTCGGTCGCCCTGACACGATCCGCTGGCCGTCCGCCTTCCGCGAGTACATGCAGGAAGGCCTGGCCGGCTTGCGGCTGCTGGAGCAGCCGGACGCCACGGTGCAGGACTCAGCGGAGGTGGCCGCCGGGCTGTACGACGTCGCCGCGTCGATCCCGAACATCGTCGCGCCCATGTCGGACGGCAAGTTCGACTGGGAGGGCCCGACCGACGAGATGATCTCGATCAACCCGGGCATCCCCGCCGGTGGTGGCGACGGCCCGGAGATGAACCCCAACCAGGAAGAGGCGGCGTTCAAGAACCCGCCTCAGCCGGAGTTCCGTGGCGACTTCAAGCCGGAACTGGTCCAGTTGCTCGCCCGGCTGAAGAACCAGCAGGAAGGCCAACAGGACGGCGCCATGACCCCGCTCACCAAGGAGCAGATCATGGAGATGCTGGAGAACTCTACGGAGCTCTCCATCGCCGAGTGGGCCGAGGGTGACATCGACCAGAGCCTCGGCATGTTCCTGCAGAACCTCGAGAAGGAAGCGGGCCAGATGGCCCAGGGCAAGGCCGATGAGAAGGCCAAGGGCGAAGGCCAGCAGGACGGCGCTGGTGGCGAGGGCGGCGAAGAGGCCGAACTCCCGGTGGAGATCCACTGGTCCTACTACGACGAGTGGGACTTCCGCGCCGGCGACTACCGCCCGCGCTGGACCCGCGTTGGTGAGCGCATTTCTAAGGAAGACGACTCCGACTTCTACCAGGAGACGTTGCGCAAGTACCACGGCCTGGTGATGGAGACCCGTCGCCAGTTCGAGATGATGCGCCCCGAGTCGTTCAAGAAGATCAAACGGCTGGAAGACGGCGAAGAACTCGACGTGGATCTCGCGATCGAGTTCCACATCGACAAGAAGGCCGGCGTCGGCCCGTCCGCGCGCATCTACAACCGCCGCAACAAGGTGGAGCGCGAGGTGGCCGTCGCGTTCCTCCTCGATATGTCCGCGTCCACCGACGAGGAGATCGAGAAGGTTCGCCAGAAGTACGACGAGAAGGACAACGACGACGACTTCGACGGCGACCCGCGGAAGTACTTCCAGTGGCTCGCTGCCCGACGCGCCAAGGCGATGGTGGAGCCGCCGAAGCGGATCATCGACCTCGAGAAAGAATCGACGGTGCTCATCGTCGAGGCGCTCGAGGCGATCGGCGACGCTTACGGCATCTACGGCTTCTCCGGGTACGGCCGTGACAACGTGGAGTTTCACGTCATCAAGGACCTGGACGAGCAGCACACGGACAAGGTGGAGAAGCGCATCGGCGCGATC
>JAQCKI010000126.1 GCA_027592645.1 Chloroflexota bacterium
GCCCAGGCCGCGAGGGCGGGCCGGCTTGAACAGCGCGCCCACCGGCACCACCGTCCACCGAGCCAGCACTGGGGCGACGATCAGGGCGGCCGATCGCGCCTCGTCGGGCAGGGAAGAAAT
The DNA here is from genome assembly GCA_027592645.1 of Chloroflexota bacterium. Taxonomy (GTDB): domain Bacteria; phylum Chloroflexota; class Dehalococcoidia; order UBA2979; family UBA2979; genus W-Chloroflexi-9. The sequence continues at coordinate 121 of JAQCKI010000126.1, forward strand.
CGCCGCCCACTGCGCCAGCAGCACCAGCACCAGCGCCATGACGCCCGCGGGGCCGGTGTTGCCCTCGCTCATCACCCCCAGGCGCGCGGCGCGGTCGCCCTGCACGGCCATGCCGTCCGCCGTGTCGGCGACGCCGTCCAGGTGGAGGCCACCCGAGAGCAGTGCAAGCAGCGCCACCAGCAGCGCCGCGGCCGGCGCCGCCGGCAGCAGCTCCATGAGACCGCGGTCGAGGAGTGCGAGGACGACGCCGATCAGCAGCCCGACCAGCGGGTACCAGCCGAGGGCCTGAGCGAACGTCGCATCGTCGTACGTCTGGACGCGGCGCAGCCGGAGCGGCGTCAGGAACTCCAGTGCAATCGGGATCGCTGCCAGCGTGCGCACCGGGTCAGGCCTCCGGCTCAATGACGTCGTCCGAGGCGGTCACGCCGGCCTCGTCGAACGTCGCCATCTCGTCCAGCACGCGGCAGGCGGCGACGCAGAGGGAGAGGCCCAGCGTCGCGCCGCTGCCTTCGCCCAGGCGCATGCCCAGGTCCAGCAGCGGCTCCAGCCGTAGGTGCTCCAGCGTGGCGGCATGCCCGGGCTCCGCGGATCGATGCGAGGCGATCAGTGAGTCACGTATCGCCGGCTCGATCGCCTCCGCAATCAGTGCCGCCGCGCCTGAGATCACGCCATCGATCACCGCCGGAACGCGTGCCGCCGCTGCGCCGAGGTAGATGCCCGCCAGTACGCCAATCTCGAACCCGCCGAGCGCTGCGAGCACGCCGAGGCCGTCCGCGGGGTCTGGGCGGTTCACCTCGATCGCACGCTCAACGGCGCGCACCTTCTGCTCGAAGCGGGCGTCGTCGATGCCCGTGCCGCGCCCGGTGACGGCGCGCGGCGGCCGGCCAGTTGCGACGGCGATGATCGCCGCCGCCGGCGTGGAGTTGCCGATACCCATCTCGCCGAGGGCTACGATGTCGCAGCCGGCGGCGTGCTCTGCCTGAAAGATCGCGATGCCCTCGGCGACGGCCCGCTCGGCGAGGGCGCGGGTCATGGCGGGGCCGGCGGTGATGTCCTCCGTGCCGGGGCCAAGCCGGAGGCGGATCAGGGCGGGGTGCTCGGGCGTTTCGAGCGCGACGCCGGCGTCCACGATGCGGACGCGCGCGCCCGCGTGCTGCGCGAGCACATTGATCGCCGCGCCGCCCGCGAGGAAGTTCCCCACCATCTGTACGGTGACCTCTGCGGGGTAGGCGGAGACGCCCTGTGCGGTCACGCCGTGATCGCCGGCCGCCACGATCACGATCCGCTGCTCCAGCCGGGGACGATCCTGGCCGGTGATTCCCGCGATGCGCGTCGCTAACCCCTCGAGCCGTCCGAGTGAGCCCGGCGGCTTGGTAAGACGATCCTGTCGTGCATCCGCACGGGCGATCGCCTCGGCATCCGGCGGGCGGATCGCGGCGATTGTCTCGCGGATCAGGGCGGCGGGATCATCAACGGGCATGAGGCGTCCACGGGTGCGGTGCGTGCGAACCGCCAGTGTAGCCCGCCGTCCCGCCTCCGCCACAGCGTCGGTGCGGCCCGTATCCGTGCTGCGCCATACGATGACGTCCGTGGTGAAAGGCCGCTTGCGATGTCCATCGAAGGCGAACTGGTCCGCCTCCGGCCGCTGACGCCGGAAGACGTGGATCGCTATCTCCTCTGGCTGAACGACCTGGATGTCACGCGCACGCTGACCGTCCGCTACCCGCTGGGTCGCGAGACCGAGCGCGAGATCGTCGAGCGCCTGGCGAACACCGCCGGCTACGAGGACGTGAACTTCGCGATCGAGGTGCGTGAGACGGGTGAGCACCTTGGCTCGGTCGGCGTCGGCGGCACCTATCGGGAGAGCCGGTGGGGCACGCTGGGCATCTTCATCGGCGCGAAGGATCACTGGGGTCACGGTTACGGCTACGACGCCCTGCGGGAGATGTTGCGGTTCGCGTTCTGGGAGATGAACTTGCTCGCCGTCCGCCTCGAGGTGTTCGCGACGAACGAGCGTGCCCGCGACCTGTACGAGCGTGTCGGGTTCGTGCTGGAGGGCCGCAAGCGGGGCGCTGTGCTGCGGCTTGGCGAGAGCGTGGACGTGGACGTGATGTCGATCACGCGCGCCGAATTCGAGGCCCGCCACGGCACTCCGCCGGACCTCCGCCTGCTGGAGGTACTCCCTTGACCGGCGAGTCGATCCACGTGCCCTCGATCATTCGAGGTGAACTGGTGCGTCTGGTCCCCGCCGAGCCGAGGATGGCGGCGCCGTTCGTCGCGTGGCTGAACGAGCCCGATACCGCTCACCTCATCGGCCGTGTCTCCTATCCCATCGCGCTGGCCGCCGAAGAGGAGTGGGTGCGCCGGAAATCCAGGGTCTCATGGGAGGATGGCGTCTGGCTCGCGATTGAGGCGATCGATGGGCCCCAGCCGATCCTCATCGGTGCGGTCGAGTTGCGGGATCTGAGCGCGGAGGCCCGCCGTGGCGACGTCGGGATCCTGATCGGCGACCCCGCGTACCGAGGTGGTGGCTACGGCACCGAGGCGATGCGACTGCTCTGTCGCATCGCGTTCCAGGAGATGGACCTCCAGCGCATCGAACTGAACACGTCGGAGTTCAACACCCGCGCCGTCCGTTCCTACGAGAAGGTCGGCTTCGTCGTCGAGGGCCGCCAGCGCCGCCGCGCGCACGTGGGCGGTCGCTACTACGACGTGATCCTGATGGGCCTGCTGCGCGAAGAGTTCCGCGATGCCTGAGCCGTACTACCACGACATGGCGGAGGAGTACGCCGCCCGCGAGACGGGCCTCCCCGGGGATGTGGAGTTCTACACAACACTCGCGCAGGAGGCTCACGGCCTCGTCGTGGAACTCGGTGTCGGCACCGGGCGCATCGCGATCCCCTCGGCGCTGGCGGGTGCGCGTGTGCTCGGCATCGATGTCGAGCCGGCGATGCTGGAGGTCGCACGTCGCCTCGCAGCGGAGGCGGGCGTTGGTGACCGCCTCGTGCTGGCCGAGGGCGACATGCGCGACTTCCAGGTGCCGGAGCCGGCGGCACTGGTGACGATTCCGTTCCGGGCGTTTCTACACAACCTGACGGTCGACGATCAGTTATCGACGCTGGCAGCCTGCCATCGGGCGTTGCGACCGGGCGGGCGGCTGGCGCTGAACGTCTTCAACCCGAGCCTGCCGTTGATCACACGGTGGATGGCGCGCGGGCCGCGTCACTGGGAGCCGTACGGCGGCGCACGCGGATTGGACGATGGCACTCAGGCGCGCAATGAGTACCGCCCCACCGCGCAGGTGGCGACGACACACCTCCGCGTGCGCGATGCGGCCGGGCGGTGGCGAAAGACTTCGTACCGGGTGAGGTACGTCTATCGATTCGAGATGGAGCACCTGCTCCAGCGGGCCGGGTTCGAGGTGGAATCGCTCTTTGGTGACTTCGCCGGGGGAGCGTTCGAGGAGACCTCGACGGAGATGATCTGGGTCGCCCGCCGCCCATAGCGCAGATCAGGGCAAACCACGACATTGTGACGAGCAGCACGAATGGGGTTGACAAGCGCCTCCAGTTCGAACATGCTCTTGTTGTCACATTCACGAAACCCACACATACGTGATGGAGGGTGGACGCGACCTGCCTAATTGCCGCCGCCAACGGGCGTCGGTGACCGGGGGACCCAACCCTGGGGTGAATCCTCCTTTGGGAGGACGGGCGTACTGAACCGGCCCGAACCCGACAGCTAACTTCGGAGGCAGTCCTGGCTCAGCCCGACCGGCGGGATGTCGGATGCGGACGAACCCAGAGTAAGTAAGGAGGGCCTCCATGATTGTGAGCGCCCCGCCCAAGAAGTGCCCCCGTTGTCAGGGGCTAATGATCATCGAAGACGACTGGTACGGTCAGTTCGGCACGTGCGTGGCCTGTGGATACGTCCACGAGGCGCAGCGCTGTGACCCGAAGGACCTCGAAGAGGAAGAGCGACTGGCCGCTGGCAAGCAGCGGCGCCGTCAGCCGTCTCACGGCAAGCTCCGCCTCTAGTCTTCACCGTCTCAGGTGACCACGCGGCGCCGCCGGATCCCGGCGGCGTCGTTGGCGTGCCATTTCGACCGGACTATGCTCAATATCACGACAATGATCCGAGCCGGCGCGTCCGGCACGAATTGAGGTTCCCATGCCCTACGTCCGAGTGACGACGATGATTGCCCGTGCCGGGCAGGAGGCGCGTCTGGAGAAGGCCATGCGCGATCTCTCTGCCTTCTGACCTGCCCCCGGTATTCATACCACCTGGAGAGTTAGTGTTTCGTCCCTGAGCAGCGGTGCCCCAG
>JAQCKI010000020.1 GCA_027592645.1 Chloroflexota bacterium
GGCCGCACCCGCAGCGGTAGCGCCACAGCCAGCGACGCCCGCTCCTGCGGCGCCCGCCCTGGCCATAGCGAAGCAGAACGACGCCCCAGGCCCCGGAGCGGGTGGGGGGAACGGAAACGGAAGCTCGAATCCGGGCAAGGGGCCGGGCGGCAACGGCAACCCCGGTGGTGGCCCGGGCAACGGCAAGGGCGGCAAGTCGTAGGTTCGCTCGCCGCGCAGGCTGATCGCGACTCCTCTCTCCCTGCAACCTCCACGGTCGTGCGCTGACCGCGTACCATCCCGACCGTTGCCGTCTCGTGCATGGCGGCAACTGCAGGTGGGGAGGCGGTATGGCTGCGACAGGCGGCATCGACATCGTGCGGCACCTGGATGATGAGCACCGCCCGGTGTTCGAGGCGATCCCCGTCCGTGATCTGAACCCGGACGACATCGCGGGCACCGTGGACGCCATTCGTCGCGCTGGTGCCGCCGCCCGCGCGATCGCAGCGCTGGTGCCCTTGCCCGCCACCGTCACGGTCGAGGATCGCCACGTTCCGGGGCCGACCGGTGCTCCCGATGTTCGCGTCCGCCTGTACCGCACGGCCTCGCTGCCGGCATCCGCACCAGCGCTCCTGTGGATTCACGGCGGGGGCATGATCGCCGGCACTGTGGAGGCCACGGACGCCTACTGCTCCCGCATCGCGGACGAACTCGGCGTATTCGTGGCCTCCGTGGATTACCGGCTTGCGCCCGAGCATCCGTATCCCGCACCGCTGGAGGACTGCTACGCCGCCCTGCGCTGGTTCGCCTCGAGCGCTGCCGATCTCGGGATCGACCCGGCCCGACTCGCGATCGGCGGCGCGAGCGCGGGCGCCGGCCTGGCTGCCGGCCTGGCGCTGCTCGCACGTGACCGAGGCGAGATCGCCATCTGTTACCAGCACCTCGTCTACCCGATGGTGGATGACACGAACACCACCCCCAGCAGCCACGCGATTCTGGACGCCCGGGTGTGGTGTCGCGCCACCAACCTCGTCGGGAGAGGTGCCTACCTCGCCGGCCGCGCCGGCGGCGAGGACGTCGAGCCGTACGCCGCGCCCGCGCGCGCCACTGACCTGTCCGGGCTGCCGCCGGCGTACATCTGCGTCGGCACGCTCGACATGTTCATGGACGAGGACATCGCCTACGCGCGTGCGTTGTTGGAGGCCGGTGTGCCTGTGGAATTGCACGTCTACCCCGGCGCGTTCCACGGCTCCGTGAACAGCGTTCCGAACGCTGCGCTCTCCCGCCGGTGGAAGCAGGACGAACTCGACTCGATCCGTCGCGCGCTGATCGGCTAACGCGGTCGAGGGCTTGCGTCGCAGGGCGATACTGCGGGCGACTCGATGTCCGCTCGTCAGGTGGGAGGTGCGCGATGGAGTACCAGGATTTGATCCTCACCCGGGACGGCGATGGTGTGGCAGTGGTCACGCTCAACCGCCCGGATCGCCTCAACGCCTTCAGCCCGCGCCTGGTCCACGAGCTCCTGCACGTCGTCGAGACCACCGAGCGCGATGACGACGTCCGCGTGCTGGTGGTGACCGGTACCGGGCGCGGCTTCTGCGCCGGTGCCGACCTCGCGGCGACCGTCGAGCAGCGTGCCGAGGATGTCGAGTTCGACCAGCGCGATGGCTACCGACGCATGTTGCAGGGGCCGATCGGCCACTGGGGCGTGCTCTACGCTGCGCTCGGCCACTACCCGAAGCCGATGATCGCAGCGGTCAACGGTGTGGCCGCTGGCGCCGGCCTCTCACTGTCGCTCGCCGCGGACATCCGCGTCGCCTCCACGGCCGCGCGGTTCATCGCGGTCTTCATCCGCCGCGGCCTGGTGCCGGACACCGGCACCTCGTTCCACCTCCCGCAGTTGATCGGCCGCGGGCGGGCGATCGAGATGATGATGACCGGCGATGAGGTCGATGCCGAGCGCGCCCACCAGTGGGGCCTCGTGAACCACCTCGTGGAGCCCGAGCAGTTGATGGACACGACGATGGCGCTGGCGCGCCGCCTTGCCGGCGGGCCGACCGTGGCGATCGAGCTCACCAAGCGCCTGGTCAACGACATCTCGCGCGAGGGCCTCGAACGCCAGTTGCAGAACGAGGCGTGGGCCGGCACGCGCGTCGCGACCTCCGCGGACGCGGGCGAGGGCCGCGCCGCGTTCCTCGAGGGCCGCGCGCCGAAGTGGACCGGCCGCTAGCCGGGCGTTACCCGCCCGCCGCGTCCAGTCGCCGCTTCGCCTCCGCCACCACGTCTGCGGGCAGCACGCCTTTGCGCGCGACCTCGCAGTTGGCGCGCAGGTGGTCGAGGTTCGCCGTCCCCACGATGGTGGTGTGCACGTCCGGATGCGAGAGCGTGAAGCGCAGCGTGAACTCCATCCGGTTCATGCCATCGAGCAGAACATCGAGCCCGGCCTGCTCCCACGTCTGGCGAGGGCGCTCCTGTGGCACCTCCGGCAGGCGGCGCACGTCCCACGCCTTCTCCTCGGACGGCCCGCCGCGGGCAACGCCACCGCGGATGAGCGTGCCGGCACCCTGTCGGGCGGCCTCGCTGATCGCCGCTTCGTGCTCGCGCTGCACGATCGAGTAGGGGATCTGGTACTCCTCGAACACGCCCATCTGCAGGTGGTCTTCGATGTTGGGGAGCGTGCCCGACATGCCGACGAAGCGGATCTTGCCGTCGCGCCGCAGATCCTCCAGAGCCTGCAGGACGCCGTCCTCCTCCAGCGCGGCGCGGGAGGGGCTGCCGTGGAACTGCACGATGTCCAGGTGGTCCGTGCGCATTCGGCGCAGGCTCTGCTCCACGGCCGCGATCACGTTACGACGCGTGTAGACGTGGCCCTGCTGGCCGCGGTCGATGTCAACCGGGCAACCGACCTTCGTCGCCAGCACGTACTCGTCGCGACGGTGGGCGATGGACTCGCCGATGAACTCCTCGCTCGGCCCGTAGTCGGGTGAGGTGTCGATCAGGTTGATGCCCGCGTCCAGCACCGCGTTCAGCACCGTGCGTGCCTCGTCCACCGTCACCGTGCGGCCAAAGCGGTCGTCCAGCGACATCGCGCCGTAGCCCAGTGTGGTCACCTGCAGCCCGGTGTTCCCCAGCGTGCGCTTCGGTAGGCCTGTGTCGGTCATCGTGCATCGCTCCCTCTCGCCCCGTGGCGTCCGTCGCACACGGTACGACAGCGCCCGCATCACCGCGCAACCGTATAGTTGCGACCGGCGGAACGAAGCACGCCGCGCCTGGAAGGTCACACCGATGCAGTTCGCCCTCAACTCCGAGCAGACCCTGATTCGCGACAGCGCCCGACGCCTGGCGCGGGAGGTGGTCGCACCTCGCGCGGCGGAGGTCGACCGCGAGGCACGCTACCCGGAGGACTACTTCCAGGCGTTCCGCGAGGCGGACCTGCTGGGTCTGACGCTCCCGAAGGAGGTCGGCGGCTCGGACGCGGGCCTCTTCTCGCTCGGCCTCGCCATCGAGGAGGTCGCGAAGTACGACTGCTCCGCGGGCCTCATGCTGCTGCTTTCCTCGTTACCCACGCACACGATCAAGTTCTTCGGCACGCCGGATCAGCAAGAGCGGTTCATCGGTCCGGTCGCCCGAGGCGAGATCAAGGCGGCGTTCTGCCTGACCGAGCCGGATGCCGGCTCGGACGTGGCGAACCTGCAGACCCGCGCCGAACGTGATGGCGACGAGTGGGTGATCACCGGGCAGAAGTGTTACATCTCCGCCGGTCCGGTCGCGGATCAGGTGATCGTCTTCGCCAAGACCGCACCCCCGGACCCACGCTCGCTCGCCGCGTTCGTCCTCCCGACGTCGACGCCAGGGTTCGAGGTCACCTCGATCGACCGCAAGATGGGCGTCCGCGGTGTACCAACTGGCGTCCTCACGTTCGACCGCGTGCGCGTCCCGCATGACGCGATGGTGGGCGGGGAGCCGATCGGCATGAAGGGGCCGCTGGCCACCCTCAACTCGCTCCGGCCGGCCGTCGGCGCGCGCAGTGTCGGCCTGGCGGAGGGCGCCACCGAGTACGCGCTGAACTACGCGCGCGAGCGGCGTGCGTTCGGCGGCCCGCTGACGGACTTCCAGGCGATCCAGTTCAAACTCGCCAACATGGCCATCGAGATCGAGGCCGCGCGACTGCTCGTCTACCAGGGCTGCTGGATGGTGGACCAGGGCCAGTACGGCCCGCAGCACGGGCACATGCTTTCGATCGCGAAGGCGTACGCCACGGAGATGGCCAACCGCGTCGCAAGCGAGGCGATCCAGATCCTCGGCGGGCAGGGGTACATGGAGGATCACCCGCTGGAGCGCCACTACCGTGACGCGCGCCAGCTGATGATCGTGGAAGGCACGTCCGAGATTCAGCGCGTGGTCGTCGCGCGCGCGCTCATCGACCGGAACCTCTCCTACGCGTAGTCGCCGGGGACAGCTCCGCTCGACTACGTGGTCATCGTGCAGCTCACGAGGATCGGCTGATTCGGCGGCAGGATGCCGCTCGGGAACAGCGAGCTCCAGGAGCCGTTCACGAACGCGGGTGCGTGCGTTGATCACGCCCATGACGTAGGTCTTGCGGCCCCACTCGAACGTCTTGTCGCCGACCGTGATCGGCGCGGGCGCGGGCTCAAAGGGCGGGGTGGCGGAGGTCACTACACGACCTCGATCGGCTCTTCTTCAATCACGCCGCCGCGACGGATGTGGTAGGCGCGGACGTCCGGCGGCTCCTGGGCCAGCGAGACAAGGATGTAGAACGTGCCGGGGAACATGGGCTCCTGCTCGATCTCGCCGGGCGGGAAGAACGCCATGCGAACGTCCGTGGGCGATGGGCGCGCCGCCGAGCCGACGTGCGAGTGGTAGATCGCGAACAGCGTCGCGCCCTGATCGTCACGCTGGCGTTCCAGCCGCATCATTTGCAGCGGGTTCATCTCGTACCGGTACGGGCTCGCCGCGTCGTTCTTCACGCGGTGCACCTGCACGGGGACGCCATCGCGGCCGTGCACCATGCCGCAGCACTCGTCCGGGAGGTCCTCCCGGGCGTGCGCCACCATCTCATCGATGATCGACTGCGGAATGCGGGGCATCAGGTCATCCGCTCCAGGACCGGCTCAGGTCCAGGCGACCGGCTCGCCATCGTCGATGCACGCGGCGGCCACCATCTTCATCTGCAGGAAGTTCTCGCTGGCCGGATCCAGCCACAGGTGCGCGATCCAGTGGTCGCGCTCCTCCTCGGGCAGCCGCTCGAGCAGGTCGCCGAGCGTGGCGTGCAGCACCATCTCGCCACCCTCGACCTCCGCGATACCCACGTCCAGCGACCAGCGATTCGCAAATGCGATCCGCCCGACGGTGCGCGTGCGGATGATCTGCGCGCCCGCCTGCTCGCGGTAGCGATCCACCACCTCCGGCCGGAACCGGAGGTGGAGGCGGCGACCATCGCCAGACGCCAGTACGCGCCGCAATAGCGACTGTTCCAGCCCCTGGAGGCTCTTCGCGGAGGTCACGTTACTTCTCGCTACTTCTCGATCGGCACGCCGATCATGGAGCCGTACTCGGTCCATGACCCGTCGTAGTTGCGAACATCCGGGTAGCCCAGCAGGTGCTTCAGCACGAACCAGGTGTGGCTGGAGCGCTCGCCGATGCGGCAGTACGCGATCGTCGGCTGTTCCGCCTGGAGGCCCTGCCCGCCGTAGAGCGCCTGCAGTTCTTCCTTCGAGCGGAACGTGCCGTCCTCGTTCACCGCGCGCGCCCACGGGATGTTCTTCGCCCCGGGGATGTGGCCGCCGCGCTGCGCCGTCTCGGACATGCCGGGAGGCGCAATCACCTCGCCGGAGAACTCGGCGGGGCTGCGCACGTCCACCAGTTGCCCGGTGCTCTGCACTGCCTTCAGCACGTCGTCGCGCACCGCCCGCAGGGCCGGGTTGGCGTCCTTCGCCTTGTACGAGGCGGACGCCACGGCAGGCTCCGCCGTCACCGTTGGGCGGTTGTCGCCGAGCCACTTCACACGGCCGCCGTCCATCAACGACACGTTCTCGTGGCCGTACAGTTCGCACAGCCACAGCGCATACGCCGCGAACCAGTTGTTGTTGTCGCCGTACAGGACGATGTGCGTGTCGTTGGAGATGCCGGAGGCGGAAAGCAGTGCCTCGAACCCGGCCTTGTCCAGGATGTCGCGGCGCACGTTGTCCTGGAGCTGGCTGGTCCAGTTCCACGCCACGGCGCCTTCGATGTGCCCCTCCCGATACGCCTCGGTATCCACGTCGACCTCGACGAGGCGCACCTTCGGGTCGGTGCGGTGCTCCTGCACCCAGTCCACGGTGACCAGCTTCTCAGTCATACGTTCGTTCCCCCACCCTGTCCCCGCCGAGGTACGGCGAAGCGATTACCACCATAGTTTTTCCGCGACCTGCTCGCGGATGTCGTCGTACTCGGCAGCCCAGAGGCCGGTCGAGAGGTACTTCCAGCCACCGTCCGCCAGCAGGCAGACGATCTTGCCGGACTCCATCTTCTCCGCCGTCCGCTGTGCCGCCCGCACAACCGACCCGGACGAGACGCCAGCAAAGACGCCCGTCTTCTGCGTCAGTTCCTTCGTGACCGCGAACGAGGTCCGCGAGTCCACCACGATCCGCCCATCCAGCACCGTGTCATCGAAGACCGGCGGGATGTAGCCGTCCTCCAGCGCCCGCAGGCCCTGCACCAGGTCGCCCGGGTGCGGCGCGGCGGCCACCACCCGGATCGCCGGGTTGTACTCCTTCAGCCGGCGCCCGTTGCCGGTCAGCGTGCCGCCGGTGCCGAGACCGCCCACGAACACATCCAGGTCCGGCATATCGGCGATGATCTCCGCCGCCGTGGTCTCGTAGTGCGCGCGGGGGTTCATCTCGTTCTCGTACTGGAACAGCATCACCCAGTCCGGGTGCTGGTCGCGGATCTCCGTCGCCATCCGCACCGCGCCATTGGAACCGAGTTCGCCGGGCGAGAGGATGATCTCGGCACCGAACGCCTCCAGCAGTTGGGTGCGCTCAGCGGAGACGGCGTCCGGCATCACGACCTTGACGGTGTACCCGCGCAGCCCGCCGATCATCGCCAGCGCAATACCGGTGTTGCCGGAGGACGGCTCGATGATCGTGGCGCCCGGCTTCAGCCGGCCACTGCGCTCTGCCTCTTCGATCATGAACTTCGCGATGCGATCCTTCACGGAGCCGGTGGGGTTCTGCCCCTCCAACTTCGCCCAGATCTCCACGCCAGGCCTGGGCGACATCACGGAGATGTCCACCAGCGGCGTGTTGCCGATCATGTCCACCACGCTCCGGAACTTCATCGGAGCGCCCCCGCGCTAGATGCCACCCGCGAGCGCGGGCAGGAACGAGACAGAGTCCCCGTCACTGAGCGGCGTGTCTTTGCCGCCCAGGTACCGGACATCCTCGTCGTTCAGGTAGATGTTGACGAACCGGTGCAGCGCGCCGTGCTCATCCATGATGCGCGTCGCAAAGCCCGGGTATTCCCGCTCGATGTTTCCGATCAACTCGCCGACGGTCTTGCCGTCCGAACTGAATTCACGCTGGCCGTTCACGGCCTGCTGAATCACCGAGGTGACGTGTACGGTCACCGCCATCAGCCAATCCCTTCTATCCGCAGATGTTTCCCGGCCACACGCCACTAAGCGTGCGTCGCGGCCGGCATCTGCAGCGGCGCGGAGCCGCAGAACTGGTCGTAGTCGATCAACTCGGTCACAGTCGGGTTGTCACCGCACAGCGGGCAACTCGGGTCGCGCCGGGTCTTCATCGTGCGGAACTCCATCGTGAGCGCGTCGATCAGCAGCAGGCGGTTCACGAGCGACTCACCGACGCCCAGGATCTGCTTGAAGACCTCGGTCGCCTGGATCGAGCCGACGAGTCCGGTGATCGCACCCAGGACGCCGGCCTCGGCGCAGGAGGGCACCAGGCCCGGCGGGGGCGGATCCGGGTAAAGGCAGCGGTAGCAGCCGCTGCCCGGCTTGTAGACCGTCGCCTGCCCGTCAAAGAGCAGGATCGCGCCGTCCACCAGCGTCTTGCCGGCCAGGTACGCCGCATCGTTCACCAGGTAGCGCGTCGCGAAGTTGTCCGCGCCGTTCACGATGATGTCGTACTGCGGGATGATCTCCATCGCGTTGTCGCTGGTGATCGGCGCGTGGTGGGTCACCACCTCCACATGCGGGTTGTAGGCGTTCAACTTCTCCTTGGCGGAGACGATCTTCGGCCGGCCAATGTCCGCGGTCTGGTGCAGGATCTGGCGCTGGAGGTTGGAGAGGTCGACCGTGTCGAACTCCACCAGCCCCACCGTGCCCACACCCGCCAGCGCCAGGTACAGAGCCACGGGGCCACCGAGGCCGCCCGCGCCGACCACCAGCACCTTGGCGTTGCGCAGCTTGCGCTGACCCTGCGGCCCCACCTGCGCCATGATGATGTGACGCGAGTACCGCATCACCTCGTCCGGCGTGAGTGCGGCGGAGTTCGTCCCACCTGGTGCGTTCGTCATGATCTCTGTCCCCCTGATCCACCCGCGAGCGCGGGGATCACCGCCAGCTGGTCGCCTTCGGACACCGGTGTGTCCACCCCGGCCAGCTCATGAATCTCCTGGTTGTTCAGATAGATGTTGATGTGCGTCGGCACCTTCCGGTCGCCGTCGTACACCAGGTTCGCAAAGCCCGGGTACAGCGCCTCCACGGCGTCCAGCACCTCGCCCACGGTCGCGCCGTCCACGTGGACGCGCTCCCGCATCGCCGTGATCCGGCGGAAGGGGGATGGGATGTAAACGCTCACCGGCATGCCGATCCGTGCTCCTGCCATCTTGTCGCTTCGATCAACGCTACAGCGAGACCGTCAGGTAGCGCTCGCCTGTGTCGCAGAGCATGGTGACCACCCGCTTGCCGGGGCCCAGCTCTCGTGCGACCTGCAGTGCTGCCCAGACGTTCGCGCCGGAGGAGACGCCGATCAGCAGCCCCTCCTCGCGTGTCAGCCGCTTCGTCATCGCGTAGGCGTCCTCGTCGCGGACGCCGATCACCTGCGAGTAGATGTTGCGGTCCAGCACACCCGGGATGAAGGAAGCACCAATGCCCTGGATCCCGTGGATCCCGGCACGGCCACCCTGTAGCACCGGCGCGCGCGTCGGCTCGACGGCGACGATGCGCGCCTGCACGCCCGCCTCGCGGAACGCCTGCCCCACACCGGTAATCGTGCCGCCGGTGCCCACACCGGCGACAAACGCGTCCACCTGGCCGCCCGTCGCGCTGAGGATCTCCGGCCCGGTCGTCAGCCGGTGAACCTCCGGGTTCGCCGGATTATCGAACTGCCCCAGCATCACGTACTTGTGCTCGCGCACCATCTCCTGCGCCGCGTGTACCGCGCCCGTCATGCCCTCGATCGCGGGGGTCAGTACCAGCTCTGCCCCAAAGCGCTCCAACAGGCGGCGGCGCTCCACGCTCATGTCTTCCGGCATCGTCAGGATGAGGTGGTAGCCCTTGGTGGCGCAGACCATCGCCAGGCCAATGCCGGTGTTACCGGAGGTCGGCTCCACCAGCGTGTCGCCGGCGCGGACTTTGCCATCGCGCTCCGCGGCGGTCACCATCGCCAGCGCGATCCGGTCCTTCACGGAGCCACCCGGGTTGAACACCTCGAACTTGCCGAGGATCTCCGCCGCGCCGGGCTCGCCGATGCGGTTCAGCCGCACCAGCGGCGTCCGGCCGATGAGGTCGGTCACCGAGTCCGCGATCGCGGGCTGGCCGGTCGTCAGGTCATGGGGGGCTACCACCGTGGGTCGCTCCTACGTGCGCACATGGACTCGTGCTGAGCGCTAGATGCTGTAGTTAATCGTCACCGACCGCTCGTGTTCGCGCTCGTGATCCACGAGTGCTGCGAGCGATACAGAGGATAGTTTGTTCCGCATGTTGTCGTAGATCTCCTGCCAGACCCACTCCTGCCCGCAAATCGCCTCGGCTCCGGTCTCGGCGCCATCCAGGCACTGAAGCGGGGCGAGCGAGCCCTCTAGCGCCTCCAGCAGGTGAAGCAGACAGATGTCCTCCGCGGGCTTGGCCAGCAGGTGGCCGCCACCGGGGCCTCGGACGCTCCGGACGAAGCCGGCGCGGCGTAATTGAGCGAGCAGGTGATCGAGGTAGGACTCGGGGATCTGCCGGCGGCGGGCAATCTCAGCGCGCTGCACGGGGCCTTCGCCCTCGTGCTTGGCGAGATCGATCATGGCGCGGACGCCGTAATCACCCTTGGTACTGAGCAACATCCCGTCGGACCGACCTATCGAGGCTATTCACGACCAATCTGGTAGACATTGTACCAGAGATTCACCATCGCGCAGGTCAACATCAGCCCTACGCCCTAGTTGCGGCCCCGGAGCGACTGCACCACGGCACCCGTCGCGAGGGCGGAGGCGAGCACCAGCGGTGCCCCGATCGAGAGAATCCCGAGGATCCCCATCACGCCGAGGCCGACTGCCGCTACTGTCAGCAACCCGATCCCGAGGTTGGTCGTCGGTTGGAATGACCCGAGGGCCGCGCAGATCGGAAGCGAGACGAAGATCAGCGCCAGGATCCCGATGCGGACGCCGTCGCCGTCCTGACCTACGGCACCGCGGCCGACGAGCGACAGATACGACACGGCGACGGCACCTGAGAGCACCGCCGCCGCAAGTCCGGCCCGCGACCGGCGTCGAGGTCGTTCCGGCCTAAGCACCACCGGCCACAGCCGGGACGATGGAGACCTCGTCGCCTGACTTCAGCGCGGTACCCAGGCCCTGCAGGAAGCGGACATCCTCGCCATTCACGTAGATGTTCACGAACCGGCGGATCTGACCGTCTTCGCCCAGCAGACGCTCCTGCATCCCGGGGAACTGCGTCTCCAGTGCGCCCACCACGGACTGGAGGTCCGGGGCGTCGATGCTCGCGGTGTCTTGATTCTGGGTCAGGCCCCGAAGCGGGGTGGGGATCTTCACGGTCACGGCCATGGCAACACTGTCCTTCTCGTCGTGCGTTCGTACGTTACTGCGGGCATCGCCGCGTGTGGCGCCTACCCCTCGACGACGTCGCCGAGGGTGGCGTCGTCCACGCGGACGCCCTTCGCGCGCGCCCAGTCCAGCGCGCGGTTGATTTCATCTTCGTCGCCCTCGAGCCCCAGGATCACCCAGCCGACCGAGCGGTCGATGGAGGCCATCCGGATGCTGGTCACGACCTTGAACTGGTGGCCCATCTGGTAGACCAGCGGCTCGCGGACCTGTTCCGCGCCGAAAGTGAGTCGAACGTGGCGTTCAGGCATGTCGTACCCCCTACACCGAAACCGGTGCGCCCCGGCGGGCGCTGAGGGCCTCGGTGAACGAGTTCACGGTGGGCTGAATGTGCAGCGGCTCCGTCACCTCGTCGGCGACCGCCTCGATGGTCTTGAGGCCGCCGCCACTGATGATCGCCACCGTCTCTTCGCCCCGCTTGATGAATCCGGACGCCACGAGGCGCTTCAGGCAGGCGATGGTCACGCCACCGGCCGTCTCCGCGAAGATGCCCTCGGTCTCGGCCAGCAACTTGATGCCGGCGACGATCTCCTCGTCGGTGGCCATCTCCGCGCCGCCGCCGGTCTCTTCCATCTGCTTCAGCGCGTAGTAGCCGTCCGCCGGGTTCCCGATCGCCAGCGACTTCGCAATGGTGTTCGGCTTCTGCGGGATGAAGTTCAACGTGTCGTTCGCAAACGCAGTCGAAATCGGCGAGCAACCGGTCGCCTGCGCACCGGACATCCGCGTGTGAGGCTCATCGATCAGCCCCACGTGGTGGAACTCCTTGATGCCCTTCCAGATCTTCGTGAACATCGAGCCGGACGCCATCGGCGCCACGATGTGGTCGGGCGTGCGCCAGCCGAGCTGCTCCGCGATTTCGTAGCCGAGCGAACGTGAGCCCTCCGCGTAGTACGGGCGGACGTTGATGTTCACGAACGCCCAGTTGAACTGCATCGAGAGTTCGGTGCAGAGCCGGTTCACGTCGTCGTAGGAGCCGCGCACCGTCACCAGGTGCGGGTCGTAAATGGCGCTACCCACCACCTTGCCGCGCTCCAGGTCGTCCGGGATGAAGACAAAGCACTCCATCCCCGCGCCGGCAGCATGCGCCGCCACGGAATTGGCGAGGTTGCCGGTAGAGGCGCAGGCAATCGCATCGAAGCCGAACTCGCGCGCCTTCGCGATCGCCACGGAGACCACGCGATCCTTGAAGGACCAGGTGGGGTTCACCGTGTCGTTCTTGATCCAGAGCGTATCCAGGCCGATCGCCTTCGCCAGCCGGTCGGCCCGCAGCAGTGGCGTGAAGCCGGTGCCCAGGTCCACCTTGTACGCCGGGTCGCACGGCAGGAACGGTGCGTACCGCCAGAGGGTGTTCGGCCCGGACTCGATGATGTCGCGGGTGGCGGCCTCCCGGATCGCGTCGTAGTCGTAGGCCACTTCCAGCGGGCCGAAGCAGAACTCACAGGAAAAGATCGGTGCAATCGCGTACTCGCGGCCGCACTCGCGACACTTCAGTGCACGGTTGAATGAAGACATGGCAATGATCCTCGGAACAAGCAGCCGGTAGCCGGCGGGGTGTCGACAGTGACGCCCGATCCTCCGCGCCGTCAGGCGCGTGGTCGGGCTAGCGCATCGCCATGGGCATGGACGGGCGCGGGTCGAGCGAGGGGGGTCGGGTGCCGGGGACAGTCATGTGCGGTTCGCGCCTTCCGTTCATCTTTCCCGCCTCGACGATCGAGGTTCGGGCCGGAGGGAGCACCGTGTCCGCCCCGGCGAAGGGCGACCGGTTGCCGCGGTTTCTCAGGGCCGGAACCCTCCACCGCTCTGGATGAACCGCCAGCCGAGGCGTTCGCCACGGGCCGACGCGTATCGCGTTGAGACTAGGTACGCCTCACCCGTTCTGTCAATCAGCGTTCCCGGAGGCCCGCCAGGGCGGCACGATGCCGTCCGCGGAACGGATCCGGGCGTGGTTCACGGCGGCGCGGATCGCGTCCACGTCGATCGGCGCAGAGGTCACCACCTCGCCAGCCACCTCTACCACCGGGATCTCAAGCATGAACCGCCGTTCGAGGTCCGGGTCGGACGCGATATCCACCTCGCGCATCTCGAACGGGATCGTGCGCTGCAGGGCGCGGAGCACCTGCCGGGCGACATCGCAGAGGTGGCACCCGGCGCGCGAGTAGAGGACGACGTCCGGCCCGGGCATCGCTACGACCGCCTGACCTGCACGCGGCCCGCCGGCGGTGCCTCGACCGGGACGCGCTCCACGGGCCCGCGCCACCAGAGGTACGCCACCGCCGGCAGCGAGAGCACCACCACCACCAGCGAAACCAGTTGCGGCACGGTCACATCGGTCAGCGCCGTCTCGGCCGAATCCAGACGCAGGTAGGAGACCAGGAAGCGCATCACTGCGTAAGTGATCAGGAACACGAAGAAGGAGATGCCGGGCCGCCGCCACAGTGCCCCCGTCACCAACCACAACACCAGCCCGAGGATCGCAAAGTCAGCGAACATCTCGTACGTGGTCGCCGGATGATGCGCGCCGACGGTGAGCGAGTGTGCGAAGGCGGGCGAGTTCGGGTGCGTGTAGATCACGCCCCACGGCAGATCGGTCGCACGCGCCAGGTGCTCGCCGTTGATCAGGTCGCCGATGCGCCCGATGCCCATGCCGGTCACCAGGCCGGGCGCGGCCGCGTCGAGCCCGTTCGGGACGTCCCAGCCTTTCCACAGTGCGTAGATCAGCGGCCCGGCGACACCGCCAAGGACGGCGCCCCAGATCGAGATCCCGCCCTCGGTCAGCTGGATGATCTGCGCGAGGTTCGAGCCGTAGAACTCCCAGTGTTCCGCCACGAACAGCAAGCGCGCGCCGATGATGCCGCTCGGCACGCCGATCAGCGCCAGCGTGTATGCGTTGTCCACGTCGAAATGGATGCGCGCGGCCACCCGCAGCGACAGCCACACGCCGACGAGGATTCCAACCGCCGTAAACAGCCCGTGCCATGACAGCAGGAACGGCCCGATCTTGGCGATATCCGGATCCCACGGGATCTCAATCGCGAGCAACGAGAGGTTCGAGATCACTGGGGCCTCCGACGCTGATCGTGTGAGGACGTGCGCGCAGATCCCACGATACCGCCCCAGGCGTGGGAGCGCGCCCGGCCGGACACCTGACGCGTGTTAGCCCCCGGACGCGCTCACGAAAGCGCGCACGTACAGCGCGCGTACCTCGTCCGGCGGCAGGTCGGCTCCCAGGAACGACTCGCCGATGCGAATCTCGAAGTGCAGGTGCAGCTCCGTGTTCGGCGCCGTTACCGACTCGGGCGTCCCGGACTCGCCGATGCCGCCCAGCACCTGGCCCGGCTGGACCATGATGCCCACGGCGATGTCATCGCGAATCACTTCCAGGTGGCAGTAGCGCGTGATGATGCCGTTGCCGTGATCCACCCAGATCTGGCGGCCGCGGTAGGTGTCCAGGGTCTTGGGGTCGCTGAATCCCTGCTGGTTCGTCAGCGCGTCCAGTTCCTGGACCTGCTGAGGCGTGATGTCCACGTAGTCGTGGTCGGCGCGCATGATCACCCCCGGTGCCACCGCCACCACCGGCGTCCCGCGGCCGATCACCACGCAGGCGTCGCCGAAGTAGAAGTCCACACCTTCGTGCACGCCGTTCCGGTAGGAACGCGGCGCGTTTGGCATCAGCCGGTCGCTGATCGGCAGGCAGGCACCCTCCACCGGCAGCAGCAGGCCGGTGAGATCGTTCGGATCCAGATTGGAGGGCGGCGGTGTTGGGGTGAACGGCAGCACCGTCGCGGTCGGTGTGGTGGGGGCCGCCGTAGGCGTGCCGGTCACCGGCGTGCCGTCTGCCAGCACGGTGATGTCGCCATCGCTGCCGCCGAGGCAGGCGCTGCCGACCACGGCGATCGGCGTCAGCCCGAGCAGTTTCAGGATGTCTCGACGCGTGTGTCGCATCCGAAGTCCGTCTCCACCCCGCTGGTCGAGTCTACCGCGCTCTCCCGGAGTGGCTACCCGGACCCGTTATCGCGCGACGCCCTCGAAGCGCGGGGCGCGGCGGCGTGCGACCGCCACGGCTGCATCGTGCGCACGCGCGGCATACACGTCAGGTACACCCTCGATGCGCGCCTCCGGCCCGTAGCGATGCCGCAGTGCCGCCTCCAACAGGTGATCGAGCAGCCCGAGGTTCTTCGGCAACACCGACCCGTGCAGATACGTACCCAGCGCCTGCCGGTAGACGCAGCCTTCCGTGCCGTCCGCACCGTTGTTCCCGAAGCCGTACTCAACGCGCGCGAACGGGCGAGCGCCCGGGCCCAGGTAGGTGCGGCCGCCGTGATTCTCGAAACCCACAACCTCGCCGATGGCGCCCACGGGCGACTGCACCAGCACATCGCCGATGCAGCGCGTCCAGCCGGGCGGCGGTGCCACCGTGGTCACATCGAACAGCCCGATGCCCGGGATCTCCTCGCCCTGCGCGTCGCGGTACCAGCGGCCGAACAACTGGAAGCCGCCGCAGACGGCCAGCATCGCCACGTCATCCTCGGCCCATTCGCGCAGCAGCGCGCCGCGCCGCACGAGTTCGTCCGCGATGCGGCGCTGCTCGCGGTCCTGCCCGCCGCCGATCAGCACCAGGTCCGCCTCCGCCGGGAGCGCATCACCGAGGCTGACCCGGGACGCCTCGACGCTGACGCCGAGCGCCGCCGCCCGATGCTGCAGCGCGAGCAGGTTGCCGCGATCCGCGTACACGTTCATCACGTCGTCGTAGAGCGAGACCACGCGGATCGTCCCGAGGCTGCTCGCAGCGGTCATCGCGCTGCCTCCCAGTACGCGCGCTCCCCGGCCCGCGCGGCGACCACCTCGCGCACGTCGATCATCGCCGTGTACGTCGCGACGATGTCCAGCGTGCCGCCCGCGGGCGTGGCGCCCAGTGCAGCGTCCAGTGCCGCATCGGTCCCGGTGATCGTCTCCTCCGGCGCGCGGCCGGCGATGTGGAAGCGCAGCGCCAGGTCATCGGCGCGCGTGCCGGCGCAGGTCAGCCGCTCGACGTGCCCCGCGAACCGTTCGAGGTCCGCGTCGTACACCCAGGAGACATCCTGCCCGTCCTGGATGCCATCGTTCAGGAAGGCGAGCAGGTGCAGCGAGCGGTTCGCTGACAGCAGCGCGCGGACGATCTCGTTCAGGCCGGCCGGGTTCTTCGCCAGCCAGATCCGCACGGTGCGGCCGTCCACGGTGAACCGCTCCTGCCGCCCGAACGCGGGTCCGGTCGCCTCGATCGCCGCCACGGAATCAGCGAGGCTCACGCCGAGCGCGCGGCCCGCGGCGATCGCGGCCAGGGCGTTGTATACCGAGTACAGCCCCACGGCTGGCAGGCGGAGCGTCGCTGCGTCGTCGCCAGAGGCGACCTCGACGGTGCTCGACTCGGCCGAGAGCGTCACGCGACGCGCGGCGACCTGCGGCGTTGGGCGCGTGCGGCCGCAGGCATCGCAGTGCCACCAGCCCACGTGCCCCATCGTCACCGCCTCGTGCCGCACCCGTGCACCGCATGCGCAGAAGCGCGCGTCCGAGGCGTGCTCCGCCTCCGGCAGCGC
Organism: Chloroflexota bacterium; assembly: GCA_027592645.1. GTDB lineage: Bacteria > Chloroflexota > Dehalococcoidia > UBA2979 > UBA2979 > W-Chloroflexi-9. The sequence continues at coordinate 16,620 of JAQCKI010000020.1, forward strand.
TGCCGAGCGATCCTCGACACCGAACGTGATCACCTCACCGCCGGCGACCTCGGCCAGCGCGGCGATCGAGGGATCGTCTGCGTTCAGGATGAGCACGGGTGCCGTACCGATCACGGCGAGCATGCGCGACCACCCGGCGGCGACGGAATCGATCTCGCCGTAACGGTCGAGTTGATCGCGGAACAGGTTGAGGAACACGGCGACCCGTGGCCGCAGTCGGGCGAAGAGCGGCGGCAGTGCCGCCTCGTCCACCTCGAACAGGCCGAGGCTCGTGGCGGCGTCATGGATCCGCCCGTCCGCGCCGGCGGCATCGACCAGCGCCGTCACGAGGCCGCGCTCCAGGTTGGAGCCGGTGCGGTTGGTCAGCGGCGTCATGCCGGCGCGATCAGCGATCGCCGCGATCAGGTGGGTGGTGGTCGTCTTGCCGTTGGTGCCGGTCACCGTGACGACACCGTGCCCGGGCTGCGCCGCGAGCGACTCCACGAGGCCCGGCGCGAGCGTGCGCGCCACCAGCCCTGGCAGTGCCGTACCGCCGCCGCGCCCCAGCCGTCGGGTCGCCTCGCCGGCCGCGCGGCCTGCGAGGAGCGCCACGCGCTCGCGCGGCGAAGGAGAGCGTTGGTCATCGGTACGCGTCACGCGTTCGATTGTCGCATCCGCCCGCGCGATGGGCCTCGGCCCGACGATGATGTGCCCGATGGCCTAGCGGACGACTTCCCAGTACACGCGCTCGCCCTCTTCGATCCGGCGGACGCGCTGGCGATCCTCCAGGTAGCGCAGATGCGCCAGCGTCTCGCCGAGCGCGCTGCGCTTCATGAAGATGTTGAAGTCATCGAACGGGCCGGTGTTCCACTTCACCCGCTGCGAGACATCACGGCCAGAGGAGAGGCCGTCTCCGACGGCGGTCAGCACCTCTTCCAGGCGGTCGTCATGGTGGTGCAGTAGCACCTCGCAGCGCGCGCGCAGATCGGCAATCGTGAACTCGTGCGCAGGCAGCGCGCGCCAGACATCGAAGTCCGCGACCTTCTGCAGGCTGTCGCGGAAGTCGGAGAGCGGGCTGCTGCCTTCCTGGTCGGCGTGCAGCGAGACGTTCGGGCTGATGTACGGCAGCACGTGGTCGCCGGTGAACATCAGCCGGTGCTTCGGCTCGTACATGCACATGTGGCCGGGCGTGTGCCCCGGCGTCCACACGGCGCGCAGCGACCAGCCATCGAACTCCACCAGTTCGCCGTCCTGCAACTTGATGTCCGGCTCAAAGAACGAGGCGGGCCCGCCAGGTCGACGCTCACCCTGCGGCGCGGCCGGCTGATCCGCCGGCGTCTCACCGACTCGGACGCGTGGCGCCTGAGGCGAAAGCGCCCCGGCAGCGTGCGCCGCATCGATCTCGTCTTGCGGGACGCCGTGCGTCACCAGCCAGCCGTCCGAGAGGCGCGTCCACGCCTCGTTGTTCAACCAGCGATCCTGAATCCACTGCCACTCGCGCTCCATCATGATCACGTCGCAGTCCGGGGACTGCTCCTTGATCCATCCGGCCATGCCGATGTGATCCGGGTGCGCGTGCGAGATGAAGATGCGGCGGATGTCCTTCGGCGCGTAGCCCAGGTCCGCGAGCTGCCGCGTCATCGCCTCGATCGCCTCGGGCGTGCCGAACCCGGCATCGAAGAGGCTGATGCCGCCGTCCTGGCCTTCGAACACGTACGGGATGATGTAGGGGAGAGCCGGCGCGGGAAACGGCGTCTTCAACTGGTGCAGGCCGGGGACAATCTCCACCGCTGATCCTCTCCACGGACGTCACGAGGCGTGACGAGGGGGTGTGCGGCCGGGATGCTTCGGCGCGAAGGACGCTGCCGGCGCGTGCCGGGCCGGAGCATAACAGACGCTCGCGTTACCGCTCCGGCAGCAGCCCGAGTGTCCCCAGGCCGCGGAACAGGTCGCCCACGCCGGGCACCCGCACGTGCGCCGACGGATCGCCATCGTCCCGGTCACCCACCTGCACCACCCACCAGCCGTAGCGGCGCGGCGGGCTCACGTCATACCTCGGGGTGTCGCCCACAAAGACGGCCTCGTCCGCGGTCACGCCCAGTTCGCGCAGCGCCGTCGCGAACACCTCCGGGTGCGGCTTCGCCATCTGATGCTCGTCGCTGAACACGAGCGAATCGAAGGCGTCCAGCAGGCCATGCCGCGCGAACACCTCGCGCAGGTGGCGTCCGCCTGACACGCCGGTGTTGGAGATCAGCCCCACGCGGAGTCCTCGGCGCTGCGCCTCGAGGACGGCCTCGGCGGCACCCTCCAGCAACACCGGCAGCGTCTCCAGCACGGCGCCGCCGTAACCCTCGACGAACTCGTCGACATCCTCGTCGGTCAGGCGGTCGGCCAGGCCGGGCCGGATCTGGTAAATCACGTGGCGCGCGCGATGTTCCGCGCTCACGTCGCGCCCGTGCTCCTGGAGCCGCGCCAGCGTGCGGTTGGAGGCCAGGTGCAGGCGGGTGAAGTCGTCCTGTGGGATGAACAGCCCGTGGCGCTCGAGCACGGGGCGCACGCCTTCGTAGCGGATGCGCGCACGCTCCGGGAACAGCTCGCGCCGTTCCGTCATCAGCGTGCCCCAGAGGTCGAAGACCACGGCCCGCAGCGTCATCCCGCGCTCCTCGTGCCGCCCGGACACCAAACAGGCGCCCACAGGGCGCCCGTCCGGTTGATGTTCACGGCATGACTAAGAGGACGGCTTGGTCGTGTCCTCGTCGGTCGCCTTCACGGCGTCCTTGTCATCATCGGCGGCCGGCTTATCGGCGTCGCCAACACGGGCCTCCTGCCGGAACTCGCGGATACCGCGGCCCAGCCCCTTGCCCAGGTCACCCACGCGGGAGGCGCCGAATAGCACCACCAGGATGGCGAGGATGATCAGGAGTTCCTGCCAGCCCAGGCTACCAATCATGTGAGATTCCCTTCCGGCTGCCCGTCCACGGGCCACCGTGCGGGCAATCGTACCACCGTGGTACGGAGCCGCTAGCGGGCGCGCGGGCTTTGATGAGGTTACGTCCGAGGCGGCCCGGCGGATGCCTAGCCGGCGACCCGCTCGATGAACACGTGCATGATGCCGCCGCAGATCTTGTCGTCGCCCTCGACTGGCTCGGTCAGGTCAACGACCACCGTGCGAGGGCGACCGTCCTGCATGGTCTCCATCGCCTCCTGCCAGACCTCGGCCTCACCGCAGCCACCGCCGATGGTCCCCGTGAAGGTGCCGTCCGGCCGCAGCAGCAGCGATGCGCCCGCCTTCCGAGGCGTGGAACCCATGGTCTGGGCCACGGTGGCCAGCACGCGGGCTTCCCCGCGCGATTGCGCCTCCCGGATTTCGCGGAACAGGTCGAGCGACAAGGGGAGCGTCCTTCCGGCGGCCATGAGAGCGCCTGAGAGATATGCGCAATATTATCGCAATTGGGAGCGGCGGAAGAGATCCGGCGTCGGACGGGCCGCGTATCTCCCAGTAGCAGCGGACGCGATGGCGCGAACGTAGTCCAGAGGGAAAAGCATGAGGGCCGATTGCTCGGCCCCCATGCCCCAGAGGGAACTGGCGACGTTCAGGCCGTTCGCGATGGACACTGGCACCCCGCGCGGGGGCCTGCAGAGGTGTCCGGCTGCGACCAATTCGAGCATAACACGCGCGTAAAGTACCGCTGCGTCAGATGGCTCGATGGTCTGTTGAACAGATGCCGGAGGGGGAGCGGGGCCGGGGGACCGGCCCCGCTCGCGTTATCCGCTTCTACTCCAGTGGGTCGCGCCGCTCCACCATCCGACGCCCGGTCGCCCCGCGGCGCAGCATGGTGATCTCCGCCAGGATCGAGACTGCAATCTCCTCCGGCGTCTCCGCACCGATATCGAGGCCGATCGGCGTCGAAATCTGCCCGACCGAGGCGGGATCGACGCCCTCCTCCAGCATGTGGCGGAGCACCGTGGCCGTCCGGCGACGGCTGCCGATCATCCCCACATACGCCGCGCCACGGCCGACCACCTGCCGCAGCGCCTCTTCGTCCACTCGATGTCCGCGCGAGACCAGCACCACATACGCCGACTCGTCCAGCGCCACCTGCGCGAACGCCTCCGCGGGCTCCTCGACGACCACGTGTTCCGCCATCGGGAATCGTTCGCGGTTCGCGAACTCTGGGCGGTCGTCGATCACGGTGATGCCGTAGCCCAGCGCCTCGCCGAGCTCGGCCAGCGCGAGCCCCACGTGGCCCCCGCCGACGATCACCAGCCGCACCGGCGCCTCGAACAACTGGAGCATCACCTGCGCGTCGCCAGGCTGTGCCTGCGATCGACGCGTCACGGTGCGACCGTCCCGGCCGAGGTAGATCGTCTCCATCCGGATCCGCGGTCGCGCCTGGAACGCCTCGCGCGCGGCGGAGCTGGCCGCCTCGTCCAGCGCGGCGTCGCCGAGCGTGCCGACGACATCGCCCGAAGCGCGCACCAGCATCTTCTCGCCGGCTTCCGCGAGGGCCGGGGTGCCGCCCTCGGTCACCGTAGCGACCGCGACCGCGCCGGCGCCCGCCAGTGCAGCCTCCACGGCTTCCAGGATGTGTGATCGGGTCTCGGCGTCCATGCGCGCGATCATAGGCGGCGCAGGCCTTGCCTACGCGACCGGCAGCACGACCTCGGTTCGCTGCTTTGTGGGGTCCGGCTCCGTCTCTGGCGACGTCAGGTAGACCTCGTACGGCGCGCCCGCAGGCTGCCGTGACTGCGCTGCGGCGTGGGCGAACACGGCCTCGTACGCGCCGCCGACATCTTCGAACCGACCGACGTGCAACGTGACCACCGCGTCGCCCGCAGGGATGACGGAGGCGAGGACGTCGCCTTCACCAGCGACCTCAGCGGCGAGGCCGATTGCGGCCTCCAGCAGCATCGGCTGCCCCATCTCGTGCACGATCATCAGCACCTGGCCCGTGGGCGCGGCCTATCAGCGCCTCGTCGAGTACGCCGGCGCGCACGGGGCCACGCCCACCGGGTCGATCATCTCTTCCGGCGGCAGCATGACGAAACGAATGCCCAGGATGGCCAGGGCGGGGCGGGCCTCGATGCGGCACTCGTAGGTCATGCGATGCCTCCTGGAGTTGCGTCGGGAATCGTACGCACGCCGGCTCTACAGGTTGAACAGGATGTTCATCACGTCCCCATCGCGGACGACGTATTGCTTGCCCTCGGTGCGGAGTTTGCCGCTCTTCTTCAGTTCTGCCATGGAGCCTTTCGTCGCGACGAAGTCCTCCCAGGGCGCGACCTCGGCGCGGATGAAGCCCTTCTCCAGGTCGCTGTGGATCTTGCCGGCCGCCTCCGGCGCCATGGCGCCCTTGCGCACCGTCCACGCACGGACCTCGTCGTCACCGGCCGTGAGGAATGAATGGACGCCGAGCAGTTCGTACGCCGCGACGATGGCGCGGTCGCGCGGTGAATCCTCGGGCAGGCCCAGGTCGGCACGGAAGGCGGCGGCCTCGTCCGGCTCCATCTGTGCCAGTTCCGCCTCGATCTTCGCGCACAGCACCGTGACGGCGACACCGGGGGCGGCGTAGCGGGCGGTGAACTCCGCCTCGATCGCGCCGATGTGTGCCACGTCGTCCTCACCCACGTTGATCACCAGCAGCACCGGTAGGTTCGTGATGAACTGGTAGGCGCGGAGTTCCTTCTCTTCGTCAGGGCTGAAAGTCATCGAGCGGATGCCCTGCCCGGACTCCAGGTGCGCCTGGATGCGCTGCAGCAGCGCACGGTGAGCCTCCATCGCGGGGCGATCCGCGGCCTTCAGCGTCCGCATCTCGGTCTCGATGCGCTGGAGGCGCCGCTCGATCAGGGCGAGGTCGACGAAGGTCAGTTCGAGGTCGAGCGCCTCGATGTCGCGATGCGCATCGATGCTCCCGTCCGGGTGCGGGAGTGCCGCGTCCTCGAACGAACGGGCGACGTGGACCAGCGCGTCCATCTTCACCAGGTCGGCGACGAAGCCTCGACCGGGGCCGTCGGTCCCGAAGCCGGCGACCGGGTAGTCCACCCAGCGAACTTCGGCGTACGTGGTCTTCTTGGGGTGGTAGACCTCGGTCAACTCGTCCACGCGCGGATCAGGCACCTTCACCACGCCCACGTTCGGCTCGGTGCCGGCGGAGTACGCGCCCACCTGCGCCGTACCGCGGGTGACCGCGTTGAACAGCGATGTCTTGCCAGATCGTGCTTTGCCGATGATGCCCAGGTCCATCCGGCCAGTCTGGGTTCACACCGCCGGAGCGGCAAGCGACCTACGGTTGCCGCTCCAGGCGGGGGGGGGTCAACCCCAATCGGACCGGCGTAGGACTGGCACCAGCGTTCGAACTCCTCGGGGGGCATCGGCCGGGCGATCAGGTAGCCCTGGATGTAGTCGGCTCCCAGTTCGGTGAGCAGCTCGTGCTCCTCCGGCTCCTCCACGCCCTCCACAATCACCCGCATGCCGAGGTGCTGCCCCAGTGCTATTGACGAGCGCACGATCTCGCGGTCGCGCTCGTTCGTGATCGCGTCCATCGCGAACTCGCGTGCCAGTTTCAGGTATGCCACCGGCAGGTGCCGCAGATAGCCGATGCTGGCGTATCCCGTGCCGTAGTCGTCGATCGCCAGCAGGAATCCCGCCTCCCGGACGCGACGCATGGCATCGAGTGACGCCCCCGACTCCTTGATGAACACATCCTCGGTCAATTCGATCACGACCAGACTCGGATCAAGTCCGTTCTGCGCCACGGCGCGCTGAATCTGCGGCAGAAAGTCCGGCCGGCGGAATCCGGACGTTGAAACGTTCACGGTGATGCGAATGTCGTGACCCTGCGCACGCCACTGGCTCAGCCACCGGAACGCCTGAGCGTGGACGCTGGCACCCAGTTCGTGGATGAACCCGCCCGCCTCTGCCAGGCGTATGAACACATCGGGAGGCACCTGCCCGCGATACGGATCGTTCCAGCGGGCCAGCGCCTCCACCGCGACCAGGCGGCCGGTTCCTGCCTCCACGCTCGGTTGGACGTTGATCCTCACCTGCCCGTTGCGCACCGCCTCGAGGAGCGCGCCCGTCATTTCGAGCCGATCACGCAGTGCCGTCGCCGTTGCGGGGTCGAAGAACGCGTACCGGTTCCGGCCCTCCGCCTTCGCCGCATACAGCGCAACATCGGCCGCCTGCATCAGGTCGGCGGCGTCCTGCGCATCCACCGGGTAACGCGCGATGCCAACCGAGGCGGAGAGGTGCACCTGCTGCTGCCCTACATCGAACGGAGCGGCAAACATGTGCAGGATTGCGTCCGCCATCCCCGCTGCCGCTTGCTCCGATTCCACCCCGGCTTGCACCACCACGAACTCGTCGCCGCCAATGCGAGCGACCAGGTCTCCTTGCCGCATGAGGTCGCTCAACCGAGCAGCAGCAGCCCGGATCAACTCGTCACCAGCGAGGTGCCCGAAGGCATCGTTGACGTCCTTGAATTCGTCCACGTCGATGAAGTGCAAAGCGACCTGTTTACCGGTTCGCTGGGCGGCGGCCATATCCAGTTCAAGTCGCTCACGAAGCAGCCGCCGGTTCGGCAGGTCGGTCAGGTCATCATGCGTCGCGAGCCAGTCCAATTCGCGACGGTTCGCATCGCGTTCCCGTTCCGCATCGAGCGAACGCGTAATGTCCTGACCGATACCCACCGTGCCAACAATCGTGCCTTCTTCAGAACGCAGCGGCGTCAGCGTGACTCGAATGCCGTGCACCGATTCATCGGCGGTGAAGGAGATCAGGGGTTCATCTGCACGGATCCACTCGTATGTGACGACTTCACCATCCAGAGCGCGCTGTATCAGCGCCGTCTGGCCGGGGCCTCTGGTATCGCCAAACACGTCAAACGGTGTGCGACCGAGCATTGCGGCTCTCGCCGGGTGCGTCGCGAGCGGACCGTACAGGCCCGTGTAGCGCAGTTCCGTGTCGACCGTGAAGACGATGTCCCCGGCCGATTCGACGAGCGCGCGAATGCGTGCTTCCCCTTCGCTGGCGCCCTGGCGGGCGGCAATCAGCCGGTCGAACATGCGTCGTAGCAGCAGCATCAAGACAACGGCGGTGCCGAGGACAAAGCCTGAACCCTTGGCCATCGTAAAAACCGCCGTGAGGTTCAGTTCATCGCGCAGCGCGAGCAATAGCAGGTCCGTCGCGAACACCCATGAGAGCGCGACCAGGAGATAGAGCAAGCCGACCTTTGTGGCGGGATGCAGCGGTTGCATCTGCCCTCCTTATTGCCCGTGAGATGTCAACATATCCACACGCGCTGAGGCTCGCGACATTGTGCTTTCGCGCACGCTGGTACTTCTGCAAACGACAAGAATGAGGGGCCTGCTGACAGCGCTGTCAGATTCGGGGCTGAGAATCGCTCAGCGGCCGGGCGCCTGCCGCGCGAGGGCGATGCCGAAGGCCACGCCCGCAGCGAGCCCGGTGAACAGACCGAACGTGCCGCGCGTCTGCATCAACCACAGGCCGATCACCACGCCGGTGGCGATGCCGATCGCCAACCCGGTCGCGGGCTTCACGTCGCACCGTTGCGCGCGAACTCGCAGCGCCGGCGCAGCGGGCACTCGTCACACCGAGGCGCGGTCTTGCGGCAGGTCTGCTGGCCGTGACGCACGATCAGCGCGTGCCACTCGTTGAGCGCCCATACGTCTGGGCCGGCCATGCCCAGCAGCGCCTCGCGGTAGACCTCGTACTTGCGCGCGCCGAGCGGCATCCCGAGGCGCTCGAACAACCGGTAGGCGTAGGCGTCGATGACGAACGTGGGCTTGCGCGCGGCGTACAGCGTCATCGCGTCGGCGGTCTCCGGGCCGATGCCCCAGATGCCGAGCAGCCGCTGGCGCACCTCGGTCGCATCGCCTTCGAGCAGCGCGTCGAGCGACCCGCCGCCATCGAACAGCACCGCCTCGCAGAACGCCTGCAACTTCCGCGCCTTCACGTTGAAGTGGCCGGACGGACGCACCAGCCCGGCGAGCACATCGTGCGGCAGGTCCAGGATCGCCTCGGGCGTCGTGACCCCGGCGGCGCGGAGGTTCGCGAGCGCGGCGGCGGCGCCCTTCCACGACGTGTTCTGGGTGAGGATCGCGCCCAGGCAGATCTCGAAGCGCTGCGCCTCTTCACCCTCGGACGCGGTCGGCCACCACTGCTGCGGCCCGTAGTGCTCCAGGAGCGCGCGGTAGACGCCGCGCACGCGCGCACGGCTGGGCCGCTCCCGCACCAGCGAGGCG
>JAQCKI010000127.1 GCA_027592645.1 Chloroflexota bacterium
GCCGCCGGCAGCGCGTGCTGGCGGCGGTCGATGCCCTCAGTGCGCACGATCGGGCAACGCTGCCGCTGTACGGCCTGCCGTTCGGTGTCAAAGACATCTTCGCGGTGGAGGGCCTCCCGACTCGCGCTGGATCGGCCCTCCCCGCCGAGGAGTTCGCGATGCCCGAGGCGGGGTCCGTCCGCCGGCTCCGGGCGGCTGGTGCGGTCGTCCTCGGGAAGACCGTCACCACCGAGTTCGCCTACTTCGACCCGGGCGCGACGACGAACCCGCACGACACGCTGCGGACGCCAGGCGGCTCCAGCAGCGGCTCTGCGGCGGCGGTGGCGGCAGGCATCGTGCCGCTGGCGCTCGGCTCGCAGACAGTCGGCTCGGTGATCCGCCCGGCCGCCTTCTGCGGCATCGCCGGTTACAAACCGACGTACAGACGTATCCCCACTGATGGCGTCCTCTACTACTCGCCGTCCGTCGACCACGTCGGCTGCTTCGCGCAGGACGCCGAGGGCCTGCGGCTCGCCGCCTCGGTGCTGCTCGATGGCTGGACAGAGGCGTCGCCGCTCGAGCACGCGCCGGTGATCGGCGTGCCGGTGGGCGCTTACCTCGACCAGGTGGAACCGGAAGCGTTCGCCGCGTTCGCGGAGACGCTGGTGCGGTTGACCCACGCTGGCGTGGAGGTGCGTCGCATCCCCGTGCTTGACGACATCGAAGCGATCAACGCGCGCCACCGATGGCTGGCGACGGCGGAGTTCGGCGAGCAGCACGCGGCTCGCTTCGCGCGGTATGGCTCGCTGTTCCGTGCGGCGAGCGCGGCGCTCCACGACCAGGCGCAGACCATCACGCCAGCACAGCGCGCCGAGGGTTCCGCCGGCCGGGAGGCGCTGCGGGTACAACTCGATGCGTTGCGCGCGAGCGAAGGCATCGACGCGTGGGCGATGCCGGCGGCGACGGGGCCGGCGCCGCTCGGGCTGCGTTCGACCGGCGACCCCGCGATGAACCTCCCGTGGACGCATGCGGGCCTGCCGGCGGTCACGGTCCCCGCCGGCAACATCGATGGCATGCCGCTGGGCCTGCAACTGGCCGGCAGCTTCGGCGGGGATGAGGCGCTGCTGGAGGTCGCGATCGACCTCGAACGGCGACTCGCCGAGGAGGGCTGACAGCCCCCCGTTCGCGCTCGGACGTTCTCCCGCGACGGTGGAGCGTGGAGGACGCGATGACCACCACGCCCACACCCATCGAGACCATCGACCTGACCGACCGGTACCACCAGTCCGCCTACATGGCGGGCGGCGCGCCCGCGTGGACGCTGGATCGCGCTCGTCAGCCGGTACGCGCGGTGATCCTGCATCACACCGCCGGGTGGTACGGCGCACCGCCTGGTGCGTCAGCGACCGTCGCGGCAGAGCGCATCCACATCGACGCCCTGGCACGTGACCATCGCACGCGGTTCGGCATCGGGCCGGGCTACCACTACCTGGCGTTCCCCTCGGGGCGGCTGTACGCCGTCGGGAAGTGGGGCACGCATCGGGCGCACACCACGGGACGCCACCCGGCGACCGGCGAGCGATGGAACGTGCAGGCGGTCGGCGTCTGCGCCTTCGGCGACTACGAACGTGACCAACCGCCGCCGCGACTCCTCGATGCGCTCCGCTCAGCCTTCGCCGAGTGCACCCGGATCGCCGGGCGTCCGTTGCCGGTGATCGCGCACGGGGTGGTGCCGTCCGTGGACGCCTCGGGCGTGCCGTTCGCGCAGGCCACGGCGTGTCCCGGTGCCCGGCTGCGCGAGGCGCTGGAGGTGACGCGGCCCGCGGTGACGTCGACCTCTCCGGTCGTTGAGGCGCGTGAGGCGCTGCGGCGGGCCCGAAGCGAGATCGAGCGCGCGGCCGCGCTGCTGGACGCGCTTGGTTGAGCCCGCGCCTATCATGCCGCCATGCCCGACGAGACACTCCTCCCCTCCAACACCACAGAACTGACCGCCCGCTGGCTCACCGCCACGCTCACCGAGTCCGGCGTGCTGGATAGCCGCTCGCGCATCTTCGCGACATCGATTGAGCCGCTGGAGGCACGCGCCGGGGTGAACGGCCTGACGTACCGCCTGCGGTTGAAGTATTCGGGCGAGGCGGGCCCGCCCACGATCGTGGCGAAGTTGCCGGCCGCGAGCCCGGCAGCGCGAGGAGTGGCCGCCTTCCAGCGCTGGTACGAGCGCGAGGTGCGCTTCTACACCGAACTCGCCGCCGATAGCCCGTTGCGCGTGCCGGAGCCGTACTTCGGTGCCGTGGAAGGCGACCGAGCGGTGCTGCTGCTCGAAGACCTCGGACGGCTGCGCCAGGTGGATCAGATCGCCGGCTGCACGATCTCGGAAGCGGAAGCGGCGGTCGACGGCGCTGCTTCGATGCACGCCCGCTGGTGGGAGGACGAAGGCCTGGACGAGCGCGGTTGGCTCCCGCTCACCACCGTGCACGTGGAGCACGCCCGCCCCGTGCAGGGCGCGTTCCGGCGCGGCTGGGAGGCCGTGCGTGGCCGCATCGACTCTGCCGCGCACGCCGCGATCGACCGCGCCGTCGAGTCGTACCCAGCGCTGCTCGAGCGGATCGGCAGCGGGCCGCGCACGCTGCTGCACGGCGACTACCGGCTCGACAACCTCTTTTTCGATGGCTCCGAGGGACAACCGGGCGTGTTCGCGTTCGACTGGCAGTTCGCCTGCCGCGGCCGAGGCGCGTACGACGTGGCGTACTTCCTCGGACTCGACCTGGAGCCGGCGCTGCGGAAGCAGCACGAGCAGCGACTCCTCCTGCGGTACATGGAGCGGCTGATCGAGGGTGGCGTGCGCGGCTACACCATCGACGAGTGCAAGCGGGACTACGCGACCTCGCTGCTGCTCTCCTTCGCCGTGTTCGCCATCGGCGCGGCCGGGGCGCAGGCGAGCGAGCGGATGCGGCTGGTGCACGAGGTGGGCCTGGCGCGCCTCGCAGCGGCGATCATTGACCAGGATCCGGCACTCCTCGGCGGGTAGATACCCCGAAGGGATGCGCAATCGTGATAATCTCCGCGCATCTCCCCGTCTCGGAGCAGATCCCATGGCCGCACTGACCGGGATGCGTGTCCTGGACATGACGCAATACGAGGCCGGTACATCCTGTACCCAGTACCTCGCGTGGCTTGGCGCGGACGTCGTCAAGATCGAGGGGCCCAACGGTGACCCCGGCCGGTCCACCGGCAAGGGCCTGGACGGCAACCCCGGCGACCCGCAGTACTTCATGAACTACAACGGCAACAAACGCTCGGTCGTGCTCGACCTGAAGAGCGACCGCGGCCGGCAACTGCTGCTCGATCTCGTGCCGCACTTCGATGTCTTCGTGGAGAACTACGGCCCCGGCGTCATCGAGGCGCTCGGCATCACGCCGGACGTGCTGTGTGCCGCGAACCCCGGACTGATCTACACGCGGATCAAGGGCTTCGGCCTCGAAGGCCCGTACCGCGACTTCAAGGTGTACGACTGGGTGGCACAGGCCGCCGCGGGCACCTTCTCCACCACGGGTGACGAGGATGGCCCGCCGCAGGTGATCAGCCCCACGATGGGCGACTCCGGCACCGGCATGCAGGCCGCGCTCGGAATCACCGCCGCCTACGTCGAGCAGCAGCGCACCGGGCTGGGCCAGGTGATCGAGGTCTCCATGCAGGAGGCCGCGACGATGTTCATGCGCACCATGGACCTGCCGCTGTGGGGGAAGAAGCCGGCGCCACGCCACGGGCCGTACCGCGGCCGAGCGGGCGGCGGGCTCTACAAGAGCAAGGGCGACGGCCCCAACGACTACGTCTTCATCTACCCCGCCACCACGCGGATGCTGGACTCCATGTTCCACATCATGGATCGCGACGACCTGCTTTCTGACCCGCGCTTCGCGACGACCGAGGAGCGACTGAAGCACATGGGGCTGATCCGCGAAGTGATCGCGGAGTGGGCGCTGACGCGCACGAAGCAGGAGGCGATGAAGATCCTCGGTAGCGCGGGCGTCCCCTGCTCGTACGTGTTCGACACGCTGGACCTGTTCACGGACGAGCACCTGCAGGCCCGCGGGTTCATCCGCGAGATCGACCACCCCGTGAACGGCACCGTCCGCCTGATGGCGCAGCCGCTGCGGATGCGTGGCGCAGTGCCGCAGGCGCGCTCGCCGCTCCTCGGCGAGCACACCGCCGAGGTACTCGCGGAGACGCTCGGCCTCGGTCGGGACGAGATCGCGCGACTGGAGGCGGAGGGCGTCCTGGGCCACGTGCCCGCCTGAGGGTTGCGCCCCGGGTGTGGCTTGCCTCGAACGCTGCTCGCGCTATCATCGGGAGACCGCCGCGGAAGTAGCTCAGTGGTAGAGCGCCTCCTTGCCAAGGAGGAGGTCGCGAGTTCGACCCTCGTCTTCC
>JAQCKI010000128.1 GCA_027592645.1 Chloroflexota bacterium
ACTCGGGCGTCTCGCGCCCGGCCGTGACCGCGCGGCCGCTGCGGAAGCGGTGCTCGATCAGGCGGTAGGAGATCTCGGCGAGGATGATCGTGACCGCAAAGCGCGCGACCGCCAGGTTCCACGATTGCATGGCACTACTCATGTGCGGGTGTGTGAGCACCACCACCGGCCAGTGCCACAGGTAGATCGAGTACGACCGCAGGCCGATCCAGCGCAGCGGCGCGATCGACAGGAGGGCGGCCACGCTGTTCCGACCGTGCAGTGCGGCCAGCATCACCGCCAGCGTGGCGGCAGAGGCGACGAAAAACCCACCGCGGTAGGTGAACGCGGTGAACTCGCTGCCCTGGGTGAAGAGCCAGGCGAGGCCGGCGAGCCCGAGCCAGCCACCGACCTCCACCACCGGCCGCTTTACCAGCCCTCGGAGGCCCGGACGCGCGACCACACCCAACGCCGCACCGATCAGGAGGCCGGCCGCGCGCGCATCGGTGCCGTAGTAGGCGCGCGATGGATCGCCAAGCGGGTCGTAGAGCGCCGCGCCGACGACGATCGACACGGAGGCGAGACAGAGCGTGATGAGAAGGAGCGTCAACCGTCCGCCGGCGCGCAATGCGAGCGCCATCAGCAGTGGCCACACCAGGTAGAACTGCGCCTCCACGGCCAGCGACCAGAAGTGCAGGAACGGGGAGGGGCGGGCGGAGGTCTCGAAGTAGGACTGGTCGCGGATCACCCAGACCCAGTTCGCCATGTAGCCGAGCGCGCTCGCTGCCTCGATGGCGAGCGTGCCCGGTCCGCGCACCTGGAGCAGCGCAAAGATCGCGAATGTCGCGGCAACCGCGCCCAGTGCCGCCGGGACGAGGCGCAACAGCCGCCTGCGCCAGAAGTCGAGGATCTCGGTGGTGCCGGGCTCGGCGGCGCGATCCAGCAGGAGCGCGGTGATCAGGTAGCCGGAGATGACAAAGAAGACATCGACGCCATAGAAGCCGCCGGGGGCGAAGGACATGGAGGCGTGGTACGCGACGACGGCGACGACCGCCAGCGCACGAAGGCCATCGAAGGCTGCCACATAGGGCTGCGCGCGCCGAAACACAGCCGATGCCACGGAAATCCTCTCGCCCGCCTGTCAGTCAGCAGTATGCGACGAGTCGCTCATTCACTTCAACAGAATCCGCGAGGAAATCCCTGATTATTTCGCCAGTACGGGCCTGCTAACCGGAGACACCGTCGATCTCCCTCGCCAGGTCGATGTCGACCGCCGTAATGCCGCCCGCGTCGTGGGTCGAGAGCGTCAGTCGGACGCGGTTGTAGACGCTGGAGACCTCCGCGTGGTGGTCGGCCCGTTCCTGTAGGAGGGCGACACGGGCGAGGAACCCGAACGCCTCCGAGAAGTCCTTGAACTCGAACGCGCGGGTGACCTGGTCGCCCTCACGCGTCCAGCCGGGGAGGGTGGCGAGCGCCTCCGTGATGGCGGCGTCTGAGAGCCGGTCTCGTCGAGCCATGTTGTCCTCCCCATCAGGCCGCGCTGTCAGGGTGCGCGGAATACCACGTCGCCCGCCCGCACCACCAACCGCACACGCTGGAGGGCTTCGATCTCGACCGTGGGGTCGCCATCCACTACCAGCAGGTCGGCGCGCTTGCCGGGGGCGATCACGCCACGGTCCGGCAGGTGTAGCAGTTCAGCGCTGGTGCTGGTGGCGCGTCGGAGCGCCTCGGCCGCCGTGATACCGGCGAGCCGCTGCAGCGTCCGG
Source organism: Chloroflexota bacterium (assembly GCA_027592645.1). Classification (GTDB taxonomy): domain Bacteria; phylum Chloroflexota; class Dehalococcoidia; order UBA2979; family UBA2979; genus W-Chloroflexi-9. Next base: position 1,746 of record JAQCKI010000128.1, read on the forward strand.
ATCGCCCGTCCGATGTCCTCGTGCGGTGTGTTCGGGATGCCGCTGTCCGTGCTCATCACGACCTGGGCGCCCGCCGCGAAGAGCGCGCGCATCAGATCCGCCCGCAACTCCCAGCGCTCGGTGCCCTCCAGCGCGCCGAGGCCCCCCGTGACGGTGGGTGAGACGGTGATCCCATACTCCACGATCTGCGCGATCGTCGCGTCGTCGCGGACACTGCCGCGCTCCGTCTGGAAGGAGCAGTGCTCGATGGTGTCGACGCGCGCGGCGACGGCGGCGCGGACGCCCTCCACGCCGTGGGCGTGAGCGGCGACGCGGAGGCCGACGCGGTGCGCCTCCTCCACGATGGCGGAGAGCTCGGCGACGGTGAACTGGGCGCGGAACGGGTTGGAGCCGTGGGTCATGTTGCCGCCAGACGCCATCACCTTGATCCAGTCGACCCCGGCCCGCTTTCGTTCGCGCACCGCGATGCGCACGCCGAGTTCGCCGTCCGCTTCGCCGCCCATGAACCAGCAGTGGCCGCCGGTGGTGGTGATCGGTGCGCCCGCCACGAGCAGGTCGGGTCCCACGAGCAGCCCGGCCCGGAGCGCATCGCGCAGTTCGACGGCCAGGTCGGTGGGCGCGCCCAGGTCGCGGACGGTGGTGATCCCGGCGTCCAGCATCCGCCGGGCGGCGCCGGCCATCCGCAGCAGCATGCTGCCGCGGCTGTCGCCGTCGTAGACCGCACGCCAGTTGGTGCCGGAGTTGAAGCAGAGGTGCGTGTGCGCCTCGATCAGGCCGGGGAGCACGGTGCACCCGCCGAGGTCGATCACCTCGGCGTCCGTGGGTGGGCCTTCGACAATGAGGCCGTCCGCCACGTGAACGGCACCCTCGGCGGTGCTGTCCGCAAGGCCATCCCAGACGCGTCCTCCGACGAGCGAAATCGAAGCCATGTCGCGCCTCCCCGGTGCTCGGGGAGGATAGCAGCGGTGCGGGGTGTCGAGGCTGGCCTCAGTGAGGCGTCGCGTACCACTCGATCCAGCGTCCATGCGGGTTGACCGCAGCGAGCGTCCGCGATTCTGCCCGTCCGCCGTTCAGCAGCGTCAGGCCCAGGAGCATGTAGCCCCCAAGGGCATCCGGCGCGGGAGCGGGCGCGGCGTACTGGCGAAGGACCCGCGGCCCTTCCAGCGATAGCCAGGCGACCGGACGCTTCTGCGACAGGCGGTGGAGGAGCGCCGTGAACTCATCCCGCAGGCCCTCCGGGAAATAGGCGAGCGTGGCGGAGTGGAAGATGCACACCGGCATCCCCTCAGGCAGTCCGTCAACGACCGCGGGGAGCGCACGCATGGCGTCTCCGGCGACGACCAGCGGCGGTTGGGCAGCTGCCTGCCGCAAGGCGGCCCGTAGCGTGCGCCGCCGGTCGTGCTCTTCCGGCCAGACCAACGCGTCCAGCCATGCCACCGTACCAGCGTCGGTGACGTCGAGCGGATTCAGATCGATCCCGATCCGCGGCGCGACCAGCGGAAGGCGGTCCGGCGGACTTACGGATGGCGGGTGCAGGTCGCACGTCAGTAGCACTCCGTCTGCCGGGCCGGCGACACGACCGGCGCCGAAGTCGATCCGGTACGCATCGAACAAGAGGTTCAGCCCTGCGCTCGCACCGACCTCGACCAGCGCACATGCGTCCGTCCCGAGGGCGCGCGCCGCCTCTGCCAGGCCCAGGAGGAGCGCGGCGCTCCGGCGCGGCTCGTTCGTCTGCACCAGCCGCGTACGGAGCAGGTGGACGATCTCGTCGGCGCGGCGCTCGCAGAACGTATCCACCGCGCCGGGCAGTTCGACGTTCACGGCGCTAGGCGTGGGGGAGATGCTGGGATAGTACGGCGCGAGCTCGGGGTCGCCGTCCCGCATGAGCAGAAATTGAATCGCCGCCAGCAACAGGTTCGGCGGCGCGGAGTCTGGTCGGGCGTGCGCCGCCAACGCCAGGAGCGCGGGCGAGCGGGCGACGTGCGTGGCGATCGCCTCGTAGAGCGGTGACACGCCGCGACACTCCACCTCGGCGAACCGCTCAAAGCGTTGGGCGAGTGCGGTGTGCGCGCTGGCGTTCGCTGCCATTTCCGGCCGTGCGCCTACCGTGCCGGCTTACGCGGGCCTTCGGGCCAGTGCTCTTCCTGCCACTGACGGCGCTGCTCCGCGTTGGCGAAGCGGCCATCGCGCCAGGCGAGCGCCTCCTTCAGCCCCTGCTCCCGGTTGCGTCCGCGCCAATCCTCCATCGCCGGGGAGGTGTGCATGCGCGCGTCCATCTCGGCGGCGAGCCGCTGCATGGTGCGGCCGCCCATCAGTTCCAGCGCGAGGTTCACGGAGCGCTTGTTCGCGGAGAGCAGGTCCGGGTGGATCATCGCCATCCGGTCGACCAGTTCCTCCACGGTCTCTTCGAGGTCGTCGCCGGGGACAGCCTTCCAGACGAGGCCGATCTTCTCCGCCTCCACACCCGTGACGAATTCACCGGTGAGCAGCATGTACTTCGCCCACTGCGGGCCTACGTGGTACGTCCACATGTGTTGCGGCGGGCCGCCCATTGCGCGCACCGGCGGGAA
>JAQCKI010000021.1 GCA_027592645.1 Chloroflexota bacterium
CATCATCGTGCCGTCGCCGGACGGCGAGCGGTTGCTCGCCCAGATGGGCGAGCAGGGCTTCCGTGCCACGCGCATCGGCTCCACGGGCGGCTTCTTGAAGCGGGGCAGTGCCACGGTCTTCAGCGCGATTGCCGCGGACAAGGTCCCGGACCTGGTCGCGCTGCTGCACCGGGAGTTCCCGGAGGTGGTGGAGCGGATGCCACTGACCAGCCTGCCGTTTGCCGATGAGCTCGAGGCCGGCCCGGCGGCGATGGTTGACGTGCGCGTGGGCGGCGCGGTGCTCTTCGTGCTGCCCCTGGATCATGTCGAACGTGTCTAAGTCACTGCGCCGGCTGGCGCTCGTCGCTTCGATGGCCGCGATGCTCGGTCTGGCCATGTCCACGACGGATGGCCGCGCGCAATCGGCACCCACGGCGCTGGCGGCGTTCACGATCTCCGTGGGCCTGCCCGACGAGGCGACCTACGGCCGTATCCGCATCGCCACGATTGGCGTCGACACCGGGATCGCGCCTCACCTCGTCTCGGCTGAGGGTGAGATGCCTGATCCGCACGGCCCCGCGGACGTGGCCTGGTACGACTTTCAGCACTTCCCCGGCATGGGGGGCGCGCCCGGTGGGGGGGCGCAACACGGTGCTCTCTGCGCACGTGGACTACAACGCCACGGTGCCATACGCGGGCACGCGGTATCGCGGCCCCGGCGCGTTTGCGCGTCTGGCTGAACTGGTGCCGGGCGACATCGTCGAGGTCGAGCGCGACGGCGTGAGGTACCAGTACGCCGTCTCGTGGCAGCGGACGCTGCCGGAGGATGCGTCCCGCTGGGGCGAGATGTGGTCGGCGAACGTATCCGTCGATTCGCTGACGATGTTCACCTGCACGGGCGAGTTTGATCCTCGGACGGCCACGTATTCGTCCCGCACGGTGGTGCGGGCGGAGCGGGTGGAGGGGAACCCTCGGAAGATCGCGCTCGCACCTGACGTGGTGTGGACGCTGGGGATCTCCGGTACCACGCACCCGGCGCTGCTGGCGCGGGCGCAGTCCTACCCGGTGCGCGCGATCTGGGCGCAACACGCGACGACTGGCCGCTGGCTGAGCTACACGCCGGGTGCACCGGCGTTCACCAACACGTTGCTGGGACACCTGCACACTGGCTCCGCCGTATTGATCGCGAGCCAGTAGCGTGCGCGTCCTGGTCACCGGCTCGTCCGGCTTCGTTGGGAGTCACCTCGTACGCCGCCTCGTTGCGGACGGGCACGAGGTCACCGGCCTCGACGTGGCCGAGCAGCGGCAGCCGTTCGACGCGTACCGCGATGTGCGTGCCGACATTCGGGATGAGGCAGCGGTGCGCCGACTGCTCGAGGAAGTGCGCCCGGAACTGATCTTCCACCTCGCGGCGCAGGTGTCCGTCTCCGTCTCGATGCGGGAGCCGCGGCTGGACATCGAGACGAACGTGCTGGGCACCGTGACGCTGGCGCAGGCCGCGGCGGCAGCCGGGACGCGGCGGTTCGTCTTCACCTCCAGCGGTGGAGCGATGTTCGGGCAGCCCGCGGTGGTGCCGGCGACGGAGGAGACTGAAGTCTCACCGCGCTCGTTCTATGGCGCGTCGAAGGTGGCGGCGGAGCGGTACCTGTCAATCATCGAGGCGGAGACGGGGATGTCGGTCGCCTCGGTGCGGCCGGCGAACATCTACGGTCCGTGGCAGGATCCGCACGGTGAGGCGGGTGTGGTGGCGATCTTCGCGCAGCGGATGCTGCGTGGGGACGCGGTGACGATCTTCGCGCCCGGTACCGACACGCGGGACTACGTGTTCGTCTCGGACGTGGTGGACGCACAGGTCGCCGCGGCGATGGCACCCGAGGGGGCGATGTGCCTGGTGGGCACCGGCGTGGAGACGAGCACGCGCGAGATCTTCGAGCGGTTGGCCGCGCACTGCGGCTACGAGCGCGCGCCGATCATGGGCCCGCCGAGGCCCGGCGACATCGAGCGCATCGCGCTCGATGCGTCGAAGGCGCGAGCGACGTGGGGCTGGTCGCCGCGCGTGTCGCTGGACGACGGACTGCGCATGACCGTTGAGTCGTTTCGCGAAGAGATGGGCCGCTAGGCGCCGCGGCTGCGCCGCCGTTCGCGCGCGCGCACCTTCTGCAACCCGCCCTGTATCATCTCGCGGTACTCCTCCGTGGAGCGGCGGAGCCCTTCCACGTTGCTCATGGTGATTTGCGCCTCACGCATCGCCTCGAAGTAGAGCGCGAGCCGTTCGCCCTCGGGGAAGGCGTCCGGGTGGGTGGTGAGCCAGGTGCGTGCGTCCTCTTCTGACCAGAAGAGATTGTTGGTCCCTCAGGTGCCGCCGCGCAGCAGGTAGAGCGACTCCGGGTCGGTCCCGCTCACCTCGCCGCCATCGAAGCGGACACGCATCTTCCGATGCGTCTGCGTGCAGGCGTCCTCGATGGTGAGCCCGTGGTTGGGGTAGTTGCCGCTGACCAGCAGCAAGAAGTCCACCGCTCAGGGGACGTTGAATGCGGCCTCGCCCTCCACCCGCACGGTGTGGAACTGCAGCCCGGTGCCTTCGAGGAACCTCGATGTGTCCGCGGCGGTGCGGCTACGGCTGAGGAAGCCAGTGGCGGTGAGGAAGCGGCGGGCGGTGCGCATGGCGTCGTCGTCGAGTGCAGTACAAGCGCAGGCCTCCGCGAACGCGACGCCATCCAGCATGTGACGCGCGACGAGCTTCTCGTCCTCGGTCAGGGTGAGCGTGAGGGGCGTCGCGCCGTAGCCGGCGACCGGCTTCCACGCAGCCTTGCGCCGCTGCAGGACATCGAGGAGGCGCAGCCGCTGTGCCACATCGCGCGGGAGTGCGAGCGCGTCCTGCGCCTGCTGCACCGTGGTCACATCGAGGTGTCGCCGCCACCTTCTGGTGAGGAGATCCAGCACCGCGGCATCGGTGTTCGCGCTTCGTGGCATGCGCGGAGTATCCGCGATACGGGCGGTGCCCGTATACCCGCGTGTCCGCATGTGCAGATAGGGGTATGCTGTCATCCGGTGGGTGGGGTGGAGCGGCTGCATGCCCGTACCTCGGGCGGTTCGAGCGATCCTCCTCGGCGCCATGATCGCGCTGGTGGCTGCGCCCCCGGTCGCGCTGCCGCGTACCGCTGGCGCTGCTGATACGGCGCCGCGGGCATCCTCGACCACTCGTGCCATTGATGGCGAACCGCTCACGCCCGGCAGTACTGCCGTTGTGGAGGGCGATGGCGATTGCCTGCGCCTGCGCGAGTCGCCGGGCCTCGGCGGACGTCAGGTGGGATGTATCCCGGACGGCGCCACCCTGACCGTGCTGCCGAACGTTGTTGAGATCGATGGCTACCGCTGGCAGTTCGTGTCCTATCGCCAGCAATCCGGCTGGGTGGCGGACGAGTTCCTGGCCCCGTTCGATGGTCCCGCGTCTTCCGACTCCTGCAGCGCACCGGCAGTGCCGCCGGGGATCACCGGAACGGTGCCCAGCAGCGCGGGCTTCGGGCTGGTGGTGTGGGGCGGAGGCACCGTTCACGGCGTGCAGACGCTCGCGATGACCGAGGGTTGCCAGTTGCGCTCGATCTGGGGGAGCCTGCCCGGCGGCGGGCTGGTCGGCTATCAGTTCGGCGCGCCCGACTTCGTGAACCGCGCCTGGCTGACCGCCTACCCCGGCGGCTCGATCAGGGCGGGCACGCCGCTGATCATGATCTGCCAGCCGGCCGACTCCAACATCTCCGCGATCGCCTCGGTGCCCCTGCCCGCGCCGACGCGTGCCGCGCCGGCGTACACGGGGACGGCCACACCCCCGACGATCGATGCGCGCGCCGCGATCGTCGTTGACGAGGCGTCCGGCGAGGTGCTGTTCCAGTACAACGGCTACGAGCCGCTGCCGCCCGCGAGCCTGACCAAGATCGTCACGGCGATCCTCGCGATCGAGGCGACGGCGACGGAGTCCTGGGTCCACGTAGCGGACGTGGACTACCGCCAGATGCCGGGCAGCAGCGTGATGGGGATCGTCCCCGGCGACTGCTTCCTGATGCGCGACCTGCTGTACGGGCTGATGCTGCCGTCCGGCAACGACGCGGCGCTCGCCATCGGGCGGTACGCAGCCGGCTCGGACGACGCGTTCATCCACCAGATGAACACGCTCGCGCTGCGGCTCGGGCTGACGACCAGCAACTTCACTGACGCGCACGGCCTCGGCGGGCCCGGTCACCGCATGTCGGCGTACGACGTGGCGATGTTCTCCCGCTACGCGATGCCGCTGCCGGCGTTCCGCGACATCGTTGCCGCGCCGAACTGGACCGCGTCCGGCGACCGCGTGCTGTCGATGCGTAATGTGAACTCGTTCATGTCGCTCTACCCCGGCGCGGACGGCGTGAAGACAGGCTTCACGGAGTCCGCCGGGCGCACGCTCGCCGCGTCTGCCACGCGAAACGGGCAGCGCGTGTACGTGGTGCTGCTCAACGCATTCGACCGCAACGCGGACGCGGAGCGCCTGCTGAACTGGGTGTTCGACAACCACACCTGGTAGGCCACCGACCGAGTCTCCGGGAACCGCCGCGCCACGTGCTCCGTCTTAGGGACGGATGCAGGGGGCGGCGATGCGACGGCTGGCACGATGGGTACTGGGTGGAGCACTGGCGCTGGTGGTGGCGACGGCCCTGGGCGTGGTGCCGGACGGTGCGGCGAGCGGGCGAACGACCTCGGCGACCCCGTCTGCGGAGGCGGCGCAGGGACTGCCGTACGTCTCGGTCGTGGAGGCGCTGACGGCGCCCTACGGCGAGCCGATCCACGTTCACGGGTTCCTGGTGGTAGCGGACGGTGAAGTGCGGCTCTGCCAGGCACTGACACGCTCGCTACCGCCTCGGTGCGCGGGGACATCACTGGTCGTGCACGGGCTGAACCTGACCGGCCTGCCGCTGGTGAACACGGGCGGCACGATGTGGAGCGGCGCGCCACAAGACCTGATCGGCACGGCGTCGGAGGGCGTCCTCACCGTGGCGCTGCGCCTCGACTGACCGAGCGCAGCGCCACGGTGGCGGGTGTCGCGGCTAGAGGCCGAGTTCCTGTTCCAGCGCGCCGATGGTGCGCTCCAGGCCGTCCACCAGTTCATCGATCTCTTCGCGGTTGATGACCAGCGGTGGCGCCACCTGAATGGAACTGCCGCCGCGCGAGAGGATGCCGTTCTCCTTCAGCAGACGCGGCACGCGGTGCGACAGGTCGTCGTCAGGCGTGAACTCCACGCCGGCGGCGGGGTCGCGCTTCATCTCAATCACCTGCATCAGGCCGATGCCGCGCGTGGCGGAGATGATGCGGTGGCGGGACTGCATCTCGCGCAGTTGCTCCGTCAGGTAGCCACCCACCTTCGCGGCGTTCTCCACGAGCCGTTCGCGCTCGATGATCTCGATGTTCGCCAGCGCCACGGCGCACGAGACTGGGTGCGCACCGAACGTGGAGCCGCCGATGAACGCCTCCTGCTGCGTGCCGCGGAAGCCCTCGGCCACCTTCTCGGTGGCAACGACGGCGGCGATGGGGGCGTAGCCAGAGGAGATCTGCTTCGCGACGGTCATCATGTCCGCCTGGATGCCGAAGTGCTCCTGTGCGAACCACGTGCCGGTGCGGCCGAAGCCGTTGATGACCTCGTCAGCGATCAGCAGGATGCCGTGCTGGTCGCACAGCGCGCGGATCGCCTGCCAGTACTGCTTTGACGGCATGAACGAACCGTTCGACGTGGAGATGGGCTCCGTGATGAAAGCGGCGATGGTGTCCGGCCGCTCCGCGGCGATCAGCTGTTCGAGGTACTTGATGCCGGTCGGCGTCTCGCATCCGGGCAGGCAGGTGTCGCCGCAGCCGTTGCAGGCCACGGCGGGCGCCTTCAGCGTCCCCGGCAGCAACGGCTCGAACGGGGTTTTGTTCAACATCGTCGCGTTGTTCACGGAGAGCGCGCCGAGTGTCATGCCGTGGTACGAGCCGATGCGTGAGATGAACTTGTAGCGCTTCGTCTGGCCGCGGTTGTACTGCCACTGGCGCGCCATGCGCAGCGCCGTCTCCACCGCTTCCGCGCCGCCGTTCACGAAGAACGAGCGCGTGTAGTTGGAGGGTGTGACCTCCGCGATCTTGGTCGCCAGGTCCACCGCGGGCATGGTGGCGTACGCGAAGGGGTTGGCGAACGCCATCTTCTCCATCTGCGCTTTCGCCACCTCCGCCAGTTCCCGCCGGCCGTGGCCGATGGCGACCACCCAGAGGCCCGACATCGCGTCGATGTACTGGCGACCGTGGGTATCGTGTACGTAGATGCCCTCGCCGCCCTCGATCACCGTGTAGGCGTCGTCCTTGGCGAGTTCGTTCTCCTGCTGGGTATGGATCCACAGGTGCTGGCGGCCACGGCGCTGGTACTCCTCAATGGTGGCGTCGTCGAGTCGCGTGCGTGAGTCCAGCATGTTGGCCCCCTGTCGTGGTCGCTATACGGGCATGGTACGACGGCGCGGTTACGTTCAGGTGGCGAATCGACCGCGCCGGTGTCACGACGAGGTGTGTGGCACGTTGCACCGATGCGTGCGCGGACAAGCGGAGAGGGCTGCCCTGCGGGCAGCCCTCTCGTGTGATCCGGCCGAGGCGGCGCGGTCACTACTCGTCGATCCACACCTTGCGCAGATCCACGAACCAGGACTGCGGCTGGACGAATCCCTTCACCCTTGGTGACATCACGCGCAGGTTCAGGTCGTGAATCGTGACGAGGACAGGAGCGTCCTTCATCATCGTCGAGTGGAACTCCTTCAGGAGCCGATCCTGCTCCGCCTTGTCGAACGTCTCCTGCGCCTGGAAGAACAGTGCATCCGTGGCCGGGGTGGTGTACCCCGACTGGTTGCAGCAGCCGTTCGGCGGGATGTACGCGCCGATGTAGGAGCGGAAGCCTGTGGGGGCGACCGGTGCCAGCGAGATGTACGACATGTCGTACTCCGCCCAGGCAGGGTTCGCGAACCCCTCGCGCAAGGCGGTCAGGATGTTGTTCCACTCGATCGGGATCAGATCCAGTTCGATCCCCACGGCCGCGAAGTCTTGCTTCAACTTCTCGTTCATGGGGCCGGGGAACATGTTCCCGGATCCGCCGGTCGGGTAGATCATGCTCAGTGACAGCCCGTCCGCGTACCCGGCCTCTGCCAGCAGCGCCTTGGCCTTGTCCGGGTCGTAGGTATAGCCCTCCCACGCTTCGTCGAACCACGGGTGCCCAGGGTACATGTACTGCGAAGCGGGGAAGCCGACGCCGTTCACCAGGATGGAGGCGCCTTCACGGTCGGCGGCGTAGTTCAACGCCTGCCGCACGCGCACGTCGCTCAGGGGGCTGCCCTCGTACGTGTTCAGCTGGTAGGTGATGACGTGTGGGTATTCCTTCAGGAAGATCTGGAACCCACCCGCCTCCAACAGTGCCATGGAGTCCGGGGGCGGCAGTTCCGCCCAGTCGATGTCACCTGCCTGCAGCGCGGCGAGGCGCGTGGCGGCTTCCGGCATCGGCAACAGGACGATCTTGTCGAGTGAGGGACGCCCGTCCCAGTACTCCTCGAACGCTTCAAGCTCCATCACCTGGCCGTCGACGTAGCGGGTCATCTTGAATGGCCCGGTGCCCGTGGCTTCCTTGATGTAGTCGTCGTTTCCGACCCGCATCACGACTTCCGGCGAAGGGAAGTAGATGTAGGTCAGGTCGTAGGGCAGGAACGCGTTGGGCGCGTTCGTCGTGATCGCGATCGTGTACTGGTCGATCTTCTCCCATCCAACGATGGCGGCCGCAGCCGAACCGTTGGTGGAGGCCAGATTGGCGTCGTAGTACTCGAAGTCGCGATCCTTGATGCGGCGGAACTGGAAGACCGTGTCGTCCGCGTCAAACGTGGTGCCATCGTGGAACACCACGTCCTGGCGCAACTTGAAGGTCCACGTCAGCTTGTCTTCGGAGATCGTGAACGACTCGGCGAGGGCCAGTTCCGGCTCCGGTACGGTGTCGCCCTGCCAGGTGTTCCAGCGGAACAGGCCGTCATAGATCTGGTAGCCGACGAAACGCCGGCCTTCGAAGCCCTCGTTCGGCGGGGTGTTCGGGAACGGCAGGTTCCCGGCCGTGAGGCCAATGCGAAGCGTGCCGGCTGTCACCGCTGGGACACTCGCCGAGGAGTGGCGGCGGCTGGCTCAGTCGCTCGCGCGCACCTGACGCGGCGTGGCTCGTCGCTCGGCTCGTCGTGCCGCACGTCGTGCATCGTGCGCCTCGCTCGGGGTGACCTCGGGCATCGCCGTCGGCACGTGCCGGGTGCATGACGAACGCGGCGAGGTGGGACTGACGGTCGCCTCGGCAATCTCGAACCGGCTCACACGCCGGTAGCCGCCGCCTTCGGGGCGCCGCCGGCGCGCTCCAACTTCCGCACCAGCCGATCGCGGCGGCGCGACCAGTCTTCGCGTGGTGGGGGCGTGGTCGTCGCCTCGACGATCGCGAGCGCGCTCGAGAGGTCGCGCGTGTGGTGCTCGAAGTGGATCGCGAGTTCCCGTCGCGCCCACGCGCCGTGCGAGGCGGAGCGCTCGGCCAGCCACTGCCAGTGCGGCACGGCCAGGGTGCGGCGTCCGGTGGCCCGGTAGACGGAGGCCAGTTCGCGCACCGCATCCTCGCGCGGCCCGTGACGCTCGAGGGTACTGGCGGCGACCTCCAGGTGTGGCGTCGCCTCCGCGAATCGACGGCCGGCAACCGCCAGCCGGCCGAGTGCCAGCGACCGGCGCGGATCGAGGCCGGTCGGTGAGAAGCCGTTCGTGACGCCCTCGTGCAGATGTGCGACCAATGCCGCCAGTGCAACCACGTCCACGGCGTTGTGTTCCAGGATCGGATCGATGTACTTCATCGAACCGGTGCGGACGAAGCGGAAGTACCAGTGCGGTATCTCCGCACCGGCGACTTCGAACTCCGGGCGGGTGACGCCGAGGATCAACGATTCGACGTCGGCGAGCCGGTTCGTGGGCAACATGCCGCGGTAGCCACGCCGCACCGTGTGCAGCAGGTCCAGGTGGCGCGCGGACTGCAAGCCGCCGCGGCGACGGTGCATCGTCGCGCGTTCATCGAGGAAGGGCGCGTCGAACGTGCGCCCGTTGTAGGTGACCAGCACCGGATCGTCCTGCGCACGGATCGCGCCGAGCACCGCGTCCACCAGTGCACCTTCGTCGGCGGGCGATGGCGACACGTACTGGCGCACCACCAGCGCCTGGGCCTCCACCCGCGCGGTGGCGACCATGAACACCGACGCCCCGGCCCCGCCGAGGCCGGTCGTCTCGATGTCGAAGAAGACCAGGTCGGACGCGCTCGTGCCGTCGCCTTCGGCCAGGTCAGGGTCGCCGCGGCCGAGCAGCGCCAGTGTGCGGTCGTCCGTCACGAAGAGCGGTGCGAGTGACTGGTGGCCTACTACCTCGGACGCGTCGTAGCGTAGTTCGCGATAGCCGACGGTGCCAGCGTCGCCAGAGAGCCACGTCAGCGCACCGTCTGGTGCGACGGGCACTGAGGGCGGCCGGGGCGGGCGCGCCTCGATCTCGCGGATCAGCGTCTGCAGCGCGCGCCGCGCCTCGGCGCGATCGATGTGGCTCGATGCGATGTGACCGGGTGCGGTGTGGGTCACACCACCACCGCCGGCCGAGAGCCTGCCGCGAGCACCTCCAGCACACGTGCCTTCACGGCATCGCCGGGCGCAGCGGGCGGGCCGACGCAGCCAGGGCAGCCGTGGACGCACGCACAGCCCTCGACCAGTTCGCGCGCCATGCGCAGGAGCCGTTCGCGCTCGCGCAGCAATTGCGCGCTGAAGCCCACGCCGCCGGGGACGCGCTCCCAGAGGAAGATCGTGGGCTGGCGCGTGTGCGGCGCGCGCACCTGGACGTTCAGCGACAGGTCGCCGCGGTCGCACATCAGCAGCAGCGGTGCGACGCCCGCGAGCAGCTGGCCGAGGCCCATCAACGCCTGCTCCGCCTCCTCGCGCGTCCACGCGGCGACGAGCTCCTCCGGCAGCGTGTGCCAGAAGGCGTCCGTGTGCAGGTCGTCCTGCGGGAGGCGAATCTTGCCCCAGCCGATGTTCTCGTGGGTGTGCAGGCGGATCTTCTTGAAGATCGTGGCAAGGAAGGTGACTGCCACCTGGCCGGCGGCGCTATCGCCCTCCCGCTCATCTTCGTTCAGCACGCGCAGATCGACCGCGAGGTTCGCGTCCGTGTAGTAGTCCACCTCCACCGGCCGCACGTACGCCTTCAGTTCTTCCCAGTCGAGCCGGTCGACGTGGTACTGGCGGCCGTCATGCAGGTAGATCGCCTCGTCATGCACCAGCGTCATCGCCGAGGGGCGGTCGATCTCACCGATGACGCGGGCGGGCGGGCCCTGCTCCACGATCACCACGTTCTGGTCAGGGCCGGTGCGCAGTGAGATCTCCACGGCCGGATACGCCTCGCTGGTCCAGTAGGTGCGGCCACGCGTCTGCTGCACCATCCCCTGCTCATCGAGGGCGGCGAGGGCGATCTCCCCGGCTGGGCCCAGCAGGCCGCGCTCGTCATCGTCCAGCGGCAACTCGAAGACGGCGCACTTCACGTGCTCGGCGGCGATCAGCGCGTTGTCCGGGTTGATGCGCGCCGACTCGACCGCCTCGCCCAGCAGATAGTCGGGGTGCGCGACGGCGTACTGGTCGAGCGGCGACGAGCCCGCCACCATCACCGTGACCGAGGGCGCGTTGCTGCGCCCGGCGCGCCCCATCTGCTGGCGCGTGCTGGCGACGGTGCCGGGGAAGCCAGCGAGCACGGCGGCGTCCAGCCCGCCGATGTCGATGCCGAGTTCGAGCGCGTTCGTGGAGACCACCGTGCGCACGGTGCCATCGCGCAGGCCCGCCTCCACTGCCCGGCGCTCGTGCGGCAGGTAGCCGGAGCGGTAGCCGCGCACCGGTTCCGGTACGTTCGGCGCGCGCTTCGGGCCGGGGCGCTCGCGCAGGTACTGCGTCATCAGTTCGACCTGGGTACGGGAACCGGCGAAGACGATGGTTTGTAGGCCGTGCTCCTGGAGCACGCCCGCCACGTCTGTCGCCGAACGCACGACCCCGCGACGGATGCCGAGTTCGCGGTTCACCACCGGTGGGTTGAACAGCCCGACCAGCCGCTCGCCCTGCGGCGCCCCGGACTCATCGACGATCTCGACCTCGCGGCCCAGCAGCGTGGTGGCGAGTTCGCGCGCGTTGGCGATGGTGGCAGAGCAACAGATGAATACCGGATCGGAGCCATAGAAGCGGCAGATGCGAAGCAGCCGCCGGATCACGTTCGCGACGTGCGAGCCGAACACACCTCGGTACGAATGCAGTTCATCGATCACCACGTACTTGAGGTTCTCGAATAGCCTCGTCCACTTGGTGTGGTGGGGCAGGATGCCGCTGTGCAGCATGTCCGGGTTCGTGATCACCACGTGCCCGGCGGTGCGCACCGCTCGACGCGCGCCCGGCGAGGTGTCGCCGTCGTAGGTGAACGTGCGGACATCGAGTTCCGCCGCGCCGACCAGTTCGTGAAGTTCGTGCAACTGATCCTGCGCCAGCGCCTTCGTCGGGAACAGGTAGAGCGCGCGCGAGGCGGGGTCACCGATGATCGATTGCAGCACGGGCAGGGTGTAGCAGAGCGTCTTGCCGGAGGCGGTAGGCGTGACGATGACCTGGTCACGCCCGGCCAGCGCGTGCTCCACGGCGCGCGCCTGGTGCGTGTACGGCCGTTCCACGCCGCGCGCCTGCAGCGTGGCGATGAGCCTCGGGTCGAGGCCGTCTGGCCACGGCGCGTGGCGCGCGCCTCGCGACGGGAGCGTGAACCACGTCAGGTCGCCCTCGTTCAGGTCAGGCGACGCCCCGAGGGCTGCCACGGCACGTTCGACGCTCATATCGACCCCCTCGACGCTGCGATCAGCGAGACGAGAGGACAATAGCAGAACGCTCGTTCCGAACGCTAGTGCGGTTCGATGACGGCAAGGCGTTGACATCTTGATGCAGGCTCGTGATGCTTTGATGCATGAGAACGACGATTTCTATCGACGACGCCGTGTTGGAAGAAGCGAAGGCGATTGCCGCACAGACAGGCAAGAGCCTAGGGGCGGTTGTTGAGGACGCGCTTCGTGAAGCGATTGCAAAGCGCGCTACCGCGCCAATGCGGCCGCGGGTGAAGCTCCCCGTGTTCGGTCGACCTGGGCACGTCATGCCGGGTGTCGACCTTGATAGCAACGCGGCGCTGTTGGATTTCATGGAAGAGGACGACGACTGATCCTCTTAGACGTGAACATTCTCGTGTATGCCTTTCGCCCAGAGGCAGTCGAGCACGAGCGTGCGCGAGTCTGGCTGTCCGGTGCCATCGAAGGCGACGAGACGTTCGGGCTCAGCGATCTCGTGCTGAGTGGCTTCCTGCGCATAGTGACACACCGGCGCGCGTTTTCGCCGCCGGCCACTACCGATGAGGCATTCGACTTCGTGGAGACATTGCGGGGCCAGCCGCACGCGGTCATCGTGAACCCCGGCCCACGTCACTGGGACATCTTCTCGCGACTGTGTCGCGATGTTGAAGCCCGCGGCAACCTGGTCCCGGACGCCTACCTCGCCGCGCTCGCGATCGAGTCGGGAAGCGAGTTCATCACCACCGACCGCGACTTCGCACGCTTCCCCGGGTTGCGCTGGCGGCACCCGTTCGCGGGGTCTCCCGGGCTTGGCCGCTGACCTTACGGCCGGATGATCAACTTCCCCACGCTCTGACCGCCGGTGATCTGGGCCAGCGCCTCCGGGACGCCGTCGAGGCCCCACGACCCACCGAGGTGCGGCTTCAGGGTGCCGGCAATATGCCAGGCGAACAGGTCCGCCATGCGTGACTGGTACTCCTCGGCGTCGCGGAGGTGGTCGCCGAGACCGGGACGCGTGAAGAAGATCGACCCGGCACGCTGCATCAGCGACGTGTCGAGCACACCGACCGGGCCGGAAGCACCGCCGAACAACACGCACGTGCCTCGGCGCTTGGTCGCCAGCAGCGACTGCTCGATCGTGGCGGCGCCGATCGCGTCGTAGACCACGTCGGCACCCTGGCCGTCGGTGGCTTCCTTCGCGGCTTCGAACACGTCGCGCTCGGTGCGGTCGATCACGACCTGCGCACCGAGCGCGCGGGCGAGCCGCGCCTTGCCTTCGCCACCGACCGAGGCGATCACACGCGCACCCTTCGCGGCCGCTATCTGCACGAGTAGGTGGCCGACGCCGCCCGCCGCCGCGTGCACCAGCACCGTGTGGCCAGCCTGCAGGTTGAACGACGAGGTCACCAGGTAGTGCGCGGTGGTGCCCTGCACCATCAGCGCTACCGCCACCTCGTCGGTGACGCCGTCCGGGATGCGCACGGCGCGCCAGGCGGGGACGGCGGCGTACTCCGCGAAGGCGCTCGGCAGCGGGTTCCAGTAGACGACGCGCTGGCCCGCCTCGAACCCATCGACGCCATCGCCGAGCGCGTCGACGACACCTGCCGCCTCCACACCGGGGACGAACGGCGGCGCGGACCGTCGAGCGGTGCCCAGCACCATGCCGCCGTCCGCGAAGTTCACCCCGGCGGCGCTGACCCGCACGAGGATCTGCCCGGCCGCCGGCTTCGGTGTCTCGACGTCGGTGACGCGGATGCCCTCGAACGGGCCGTACTCGGTGACCAGGGCTGCGCGCATCGATGTCTCTCCCTCGGGCGCGGCGCCGAATCCGGCCGCGCAAGCGGCGAGCGTAGCGCCATCGGGCGCCGTGACTAGGGCATCGGCGGCGTCGATTGTGCACGGCGGCGCGAATCGGGGTTGCCGATTGTGTAGGCTCCCGCATCACAGAGATGATTGCGGGAGCCCGCGCCACCACCCGGCGTTATGAGGGCCACCGCGGACGGGAGCGCGCCGTGGCGGGGGTACTGGATGGAATCCGTGTGCTGGAGTTCTCGCAGATTGTGGCGGCACCGGTCGCGGGCGTGAACCTCTCCGATTTCGGTGCGGACGTGATCAAGGTGGAGCCGCCGGGCGGGGAGCAGACCCGCAACACCGGCGCCGTGATCCCGAAGGAGAGCAAGGGCTTCCAGGCGCTGAACCGCGGCAAGCGCTCGCTGGTGGTGGACCTCCGCGATCCCCGCGGGCACGAGGTGATTCAGCGCCTGGTTCGGCAGACGGACGTGGTGCTGATCAACTACCGGTTCGGGGTCGCCGAGCGCATGGGGATCGACTACGAGACGCTCCGCGCGATCCGTCCCAACCTGATCTACTGGCAGAACACCGGCTTCGGCGAACAGGGCCCAGAGGCGTACCGTGCCGGCTCGGACGTCGTCGCGCAGGCCTACTCGGGCTTGATGGTGAACGACTCCAAGATGGACGACACCGGCGCACCCGACCTGATCGCGATCCCGATCGCGGACATCGCCTCCGGGTTCGCGGCGGCGATGGGCGTCGGCATGGCGCTCTACCACCGCGAGAAGACGGGCGAGGGCCAGTACCTCAGCACGTCGCTCCTGCGCACCTCGCTCTTCCTGCAGGCGGGCCTCGTGATGCGCGAACCGGTGACAGACGCCGTGTTGCGCGACCAGCTGCTGATCGAGATCGACGAGGCGATGGCGAACGGCGCCTCCTACGCCGACATGCTCGCGATCCGCAAGCGGCGCGCCGGCCTGCGCGTCGCGTTCCGCCTCTACTACGGCGGCTACCGGGCGAAGGATGGCGCGGTGGTACTCGGCGCGCTGACGAAAGCGAACCGCGACAAGATGCGCGTGGTGCTGGGCTTCACGGACGAGAACAGCGACGAGCCGGGGTATGACGCGATGGACCCGGCGAACCAGACGCTCGCCCACGAGTGGAAGGATCGCTTCCGCGCGCGCTTCATGGAGCGCTCGGTGGAGGAGTGGGTGCGCGACTTCGACGCTGCGGGCGTGCCGGTCTCACCTGTCCGCAACCCCGAGGTGCTCTCCGAGGATCCGCAGGTGATCGCGGACGGCATGATGTGGGACATCGAGCACTCGATCACCGGCCCGCAGCGTGTCGTGGGGCCGGCGGTGAACATGTCGGCGACGCCGACTCGGGTGCAACGTGCCGCGCCGGCGCTCGGTGAGCATTCCGCCGAGGTGCTGACCGAGGGCGGGTTCACGCCGGCAGAGATTGCTGCGCTTTGCGAGGCGGGCGTACTGGTTCTGCAGTAGGACGTTCTGCAGGCCCGTGTTAACTTGCCGCGACCGGCGGGCCGAACACGTGCCCGCTCCCCGGCAACAGACAGGGCCTCGATGAACGGGTCACGGCTCCGCGTCGGTCGACCGTTCTATGGTTGGTGGGTCGTGGGCGTGGGCGCGCTGGTCGCGTTCAGTTCCGGGCCCGGGCAGTCCTTCATCTTCGGCGTCTTCCTGGACAGCCTGATCGAGGACACCGGGCTGAGCCGTACCGCGATCTCCGGGCTCTACGCCATCGGCACCGGGGTGAGCGCGTTCATGGTCTTCACCGTGAGCCGCCTGGCTGATCGCTGGGGTGCGCGCATCACGCTGATCGGCGCGGCGACCGCGCTCGGCTTCGCGTGCTTCGCAATGTCGTGGGCGCAGGGCGCGTTCATGGTGTTCCTGGCTTTCTCTGCGCTGCGTGCGCTGGGCCAGGGCTCGATGACGATCAACGCGACGCTGCTGACCGCCCAGTGGTTCGTGGCGAAGCGGGGCCGTGCGGTGGCTGCCATGGGCCTCGGCTTTCCGCTCTCCGCCGCGATCCTGCCGCCGATGACGCGCTACCTGATCGACACGATCGGCTGGCGTGAGGCGTACGGGGTGCTCGGCGTGATGGTGTGGGTGCTGGTGCTGCCCGGCGCGCTGTTCATTGTGCGTGACCGCCCGGAGCAGATGGGTTTGCACCCCGACGGTGCCGATAGCCCTCCAGCGGCCGAGGTCGCCGCGGCGAGCGCTGCCGCCGAGGCGACTGCGAATGGCGCGACCATCGCACCGCCGCGCGTGCTCTCGTCACCGCGCTTTTGGTTGCTCGCGCTGCCACTCGCAACGCCGTCGCTGGTGGTGACGGGATTGATCTTCCATCAGACCGGCATCGTGGAGGAGAACGGTCTGAGTGCGCAGACGGCGGCGGCGCTGTTCCTG
Organism: Chloroflexota bacterium; assembly: GCA_027592645.1. GTDB lineage: Bacteria > Chloroflexota > Dehalococcoidia > UBA2979 > UBA2979 > W-Chloroflexi-9. The sequence goes on from JAQCKI010000021.1 coordinate 16,132, forward strand.
CCCTATGCCGTGCTCTCAGCCAGCATCTCCGTGGTCGCCGGGTTCGCCATCGACCGCCTGGGGCCCAAGGTGATGTTCGCGATCTCGATGAGCCTGCTGCTCTGCGCGATGGGCGTGGCACAGGTGATGAATTCGCTCGGCGTCGCGATCCTGTACGCGATGCTGATCGGCGCGACGAACGGCACGACGCGCATCGTCGCGGGCGTGACTTGGGCGCACTACTACGGGCGGGAAGGCCTGGGGCGCGTGCAGGGCTCGGCGAGCATGATCGGGATCGCCGCCTCGGCGTTCGGGCCGCTGCCCTTCGCGTTCCTGCAAGGACTGTTCGATGGCTTCCGGCCGGGCATCGCACTCATGGCGCTGATGCCGGCGATGGCGATCTTCGCGGTGCTGCTGGCGAAGCCACCGGGCGAGGACAGCCCGACAGGCGCTGCCGCGCTGGCACGACGCTAGTGCGCTACGCCTCGGAGATGCGCTTCAGCCCGGTGGCGGGGAACGTCTCGCGGAAGTAGTCGGCGTCGCGCGTCGAGCGGAAGAGGATCACCGTGCGTCCGTCGCGGTCGATCAGGCGCAGGCCCTCGCTCGGCCAGCGGACGCCCTCGCCGGAACCGGTGACCACGCGGATCGCCTGGTGCGGGAGCAGATCCAGCACTGTCTCCGCGCCGTACTCGTCGCGCAGGCGGCGCATGACTACGTCGAACTGCAGGTCGCCCACCGCGGCCAGGATCGGCGCGCTGCGGGCGCCGTCCGCCTCCCACAGGACCTGCACGGCGCCTTCCTGCTCCAGCTGCTCCAGGCCGCGCGCGAACTGCTTCGTGCGCAGCACGTCGCGATTGCGGAGCCGCGCGAAGCGTTCCGGCTCGAAGCGCGGGATCGCGTCGTAAGCGATCGTCGGGTCAGTCGTGAGCGTGTCGCCGATGCCGAGCAGGCCCGGGTTGATGATGCCGATGATGTCGCCCGGGAACGCCTCGTCGACGGTCTCGCGCTCCTGGCCGAAGAGCTTCTGGGAGCCGCGCATGCGCACCTGCTTGCCGCTGCGCGGGTGATGTACCTGCATGTCACGCTCGAAGTGGCCGGAGCAGACGCGCACGAATGCCATACAGTCACGGTGCTGCGGGTCCATGTTCGCCTGGATCTTGAAGACAAAGCCGGAGAATGCCTCGCTGTCCGGCTCCACCGGCCCGCGCTCCGTCTCGCGCGCGGCGGGCGGCGGCGCGAACTCCGCGATCGCCTCCAGCAGCATCTCCACACCGAAGTTGTTCACGGCACTCCCGAAGAACACGGGGGTGAGGGTGCCCGCGAGGAACGCATCGACATCGAACGCCGCGCCGGCCTCTTCCACGATGGCGACCGACTCCCGCAGCCGCACCACGGCCTCCGTGCCGATCGCCGCGGCGAGCGCACCGTCTGCGTCGTCCAGGTCGCCCTCGATCACGGGGACGCGATGGCGGCCGCCGGCGGTGCGCTCGAAGCGCAGCACGCGACGCCCGCGCAGGTCGTAGACGCCCTGGAACGACGGGCCATCACCAATCGGCCAGGTCAGCGGCGCGGCGTCCAGGCCCAGCGTCCGCTCGACGTGGTCGAGTAGTTCCATCGGATCGAGCGCGTCGTGGTCCATCTTGTTCACGAACGTGACGATGGGGATGCGGCGCGCGCGACAGACCTCGTACAGCTTGCGGGTCTGCGGCTCGATGCCCTTGGCGGCGTCCAGCACCATCACCGCGCTGTCCGCGGCGATCAGCGTGCGGTACGTGTCCTCGGAGAAGTCCTGGTGGCCGGGTGTGTCCAGCAGGTTGAAACGGATGCCCTCGTAGTCGAACTCCAGCACCGTCGAGGTGATCGAGATGCCGCGTTCGCGCTCCATCGCCATCCAGTCGGACGTGGCGTAGCGCGCGGTCTTGCGCGCGCGCACGGAGCCGGCGACATCGACGGCGCCCGCGTACAGCAGGAACTTCTCGGTGAGCGTGGTCTTGCCGGCGTCCGGGTGCGAAATGATCGCGAACGTGCGACGGCGGGCGATTTCGGGGGCGAGTGCGGACATGCAGGAACCTCGGCGGGCTGGGAGCGATCAGGAGCGAGCGAGGTATCCTACACGGGTCCATCCGGGGCGGGCGCGGCGCGTGCCAGCGCGGTCGTGGTGCTCCCTCTATGAGAACCGATGCGCCCGCGGGCGGCAAGCCGGGCGCGTGCGGGGCTCCCTAGCGGTCGCCCTCGGCCGGCCACTGGCGCCGTGCCGCCCATACGACGGCGAGCGTAGCGGCGAGCAGCAGGGCGACCAGGAGCAGCGTCACCGCCGCCTGCCGCCCCGCCCCGAGGTACGCGACGCCGGGCATCTGGTGCCACCCGGCCGGGTCGATCCCGAGGCCGATGCGCGAGACCGTGACCATCACCAGGGCCAGCGGGATCACCCACCGCGCCATCGGCTCAATCAGTGCGCGCACGGATCGCTCCCCGGGGCGCAGGCCCAGTTCCTCCGCCATCCACCCGCGCGGTAGATAGCGCATCACGATGATCGCGATCAGCAGCGCGGTGATGGGCAGGCCCATGCTGCCGACGGTCTCATCGAGCAGGTCGAGCACTCTCCAGCCGAACAGTTGGAGATTCATGCCGCTGTAGGAGAGCGCGGACGGCAGGCCAAGCAGGAAGACCGCGCCGGTGAGCAGCGCGGCGCTCTGGCGGCGGACGAGCCGGGTGCGCTCCGTCAGCGCGGCGACGCTCAGTTCGAGCATCGAGACGGCCGAGGTCAGTGCGGCGAAGAAGAGCAGCAGGAAGAATGCCGATGCCAGCACGGTGCCGCCGGGCATCTGCGCGAACGCCTGCGGCAGCGACGAGAAGGCGAGTTCGGCGCCGGCCGCTGGCTCCAGGCCGTAGGTGAACACCACGGCGAACACGGTCATGCCCGCCAGCAGCGCCACCGCGATATCCGCGACAGCGATGATCGCGGATGACTTCACCAGGTCCGTCTGGCGATCCACGTAACTGCCGTACGTCAGCATGATCCCGAAGCCGACCGACAGCGAGAAGAACGCCTGCCCCAGTGCCGCGCTCCAAAGTTCGGCACGGCCGAGGACGGAGAAGTCCGGCTCGAAAAGGAAGCGCAAGCCCTCGCCAAACCCGGAGAGCGTGGTGGCGTAGGCGAACAGCACCAGCAGGATCACCAGCGCCGCCGGCATCAGCAGCGTGGAGATGCGCTCGATGCCCTGTCGCACGCCGAGCGACATGACGACGCCCACCAGCAGCACCGAGACCGCGAACGCCACCACCGGCCAGTAGCCGTTCGAGAACTCATCGAAGCGCAGGTCGTTCCCGGTGGCGGTGCTGGCGAAGAACGCCAGCGTCCAGCCCGTGATCACCAGGTAGTAGGAGAGGACGGTGAAGACGACGGTGGCGATCAGCCACCCGATGACTTCCATCCGCGGCGAGAGCGTACGGAGCGCGCTGACGAGGTTCGTGCGCAGCCGCCGTCCGGCGGCGAGTTCGAGCACCATCAGCGGCACGGCGAGGACGAACACCGCGAAGAAGAACGGCAGCAGGTACGCGCCCCCTCCGTTCTGGCCCACGACCGATGAGAAACGCCAGATGTTGCCGATGCCGACGGCCGAGCCGATCGCGGCGAAGATGAATCCGGTGCGGGACGACCACGTCTCCACTACGTGCCTCCTGCTTCCGTCTGCGGTACCGGCTCCGGATCCGCGTAGGCTTCCGGCGCGATGGGTGCCGCCTCGCCCGCGAGGTGCACGGCGGCTCGCCAGGTGTGGTAGCCGACGCGGTCGAGCCAGAGCATCGCGTCGATCTGGCGCATCGCCTCGTCCGGGTGCAAGCGTATCGCCGCGTACTCCAACAACTCGCGCCGGTGCGCACGGCGCTGTTCCGCCAGCGCCGCAGACGCCTCCGCCAGCGCGGCCACGGTCGAGGGTACCCCGTCCATCGAGCACCACGGAAGCGCCGCTTCGAGTGCGCGTGCGAGCCGGCGCCCCGCCTCGCGTGGCGTTTCCGCGAGACGCACGGTGGTGGCGTGGTGCGCCTCATCGAGCGCGTCCAGGAGGCGATCCAGGTGGTCCAACGCGTGCAACAGGTTGCTGTGTCGCGCGTGTTCGGTGCCGGAATCCGGGGAGGTGCGCACGTGCGCCATGAACTGGCGCGTGTTCACCAGCGCGGCGCGTGCATCGGCTGACTGTCGACCGATCACGTGTGGCCTTGGGGTCTCCTCCAGCAACGAGTGCGCCGTAGCGAACGCCATCCCGGCCGCGCCCAGCAAGGTACGCCGTGCCACCTCCAGTGCCACGGAGGGCACCTCTGCGACCGAGACATCGAGGTGGCGGGTCAGGGCGCTGCCGCGCTCGGGTAGTAGACGCTCGATGCCGCGCGCGTAGCGGGACGCGAACGGGAGCAACAGCATGACGCCCAGCAGGTTGAACCCGGTGTGAAAGGCAGCGACCGCGATCGCCGGGTCGTCGGCGAGCCCAATGGCATCGGCGACGCCGGCGACCAGCGGCAGGACGACGAACGCGGCGGCGCCGGTGAGCACGTTGAAGCCGATGTGCGCGACCGCTGTCCGTCGCGCCGGGACCGATGCGCCCATGGAGGCGAGCGCCGCCGTCACCGTGGTGCCCACGTTCTGCCCCACGACGAGCGCGGCCGCCGCCTCGATGTCGATCGCGCCGGTGTGTACCGCGGTGAGTGTGGTCGCGATCGCGGCGCTGGAGGAGTGCATCAGCACGGTCATCACCATGCCGATCAGCGCGAGGAACAGCCGTCCGCCGACGCCGTCCGGCGAGATCGCACCAAGATCGATGTTGTCCGCCAGCCCGGTCATGCCGTCCTGCATGAACTCGATGCCGACGAAGATGAGGCCGAACCCGGCGAGTGCGAGGCCGTACGAGGCGATGCGGTCGCGGCCGAGCAGGCGCATCAACGCGCCCGCCGCCACCAGCGGCAGCGCTGCCATCGCGATGTTCGCCTTCAGCCCCAGGACGGAGACGATCCACCCGGTGCTGGTGGTGCCGATGTTGGCACCGAAGATCACGCCGATGGACTGCGGGAAGGTGAGGAGCCCGGCACTGACGAACCCGATGGTCGCGAGCGTGGTCGCGCTCGACGACTGCACCAGTGCGGTGATCGCCGCGCCTGAGGCGGCCGCCTTCACCGAGCCGCCGGTCAGCCGTCAGCAGCACCATCCCCAGGAGGAAGATCCCGATGCCGCCAACGAGCGTGATGATCAAGCGCGCCTCCCGTTGGGGATCATAGGCGGCGGTCGTTTGGCGGATCCCGGTGCACGATCGCTACCAGAGGTCGCCTTCGCGGAGGTCCACGTAGACGTCGGCAGCAACGAAGTCGGCGCGATGTGCCTGCGCGTGCGGCGTGAAGAAGGCCATCAGCGTGCCCTTGTCGAGTGAGTCCGCGCGGAACGGGCGCTCGCGCGTGCCGCCCACGACCACCGTCGAGGGCATCGGATCCCAGCCGCAGCGCGCATAGAACGCCACCAGTGGTGGGTCGCACGTGAAGATGCCGATGTCCACGCCGCTCGCCTCGATCAGTTCGCGCGCGGCGACCACGATCTTTGCGCCGTAGCCCGCGCCGCGTGAGTTCGGGTGGCTCACCACTGCGCCGAGGCCGGACGCGCGGAGCTCGGCGCCGGCGTGCGAGATGGTGCGCGTCGGGATCGCCAGGTAGGCGTGCACCTCGTCGTTGTCGGTGAGCACCATGACCTTCGGCTCGCTGCGTGGATCGTGCAGCGGCTTGGCGAGGCGGACCTCGATTGGTCGGGGGTCAGGCCACGCCGACACGAGCAGCCCGAGCACCTGCCGTTTCAGGTCGGGCGGGATGTCATCTTGCGGTAGGTCGTGATCTCGATCATGCTCGCGCGAGTGTACGCGTGCGCCTCAGCCGCTGAACGAGTACCGCTCGGCGTCGAACCGCGGCTGGCCGGTGGCCCCCGTGAGGCCGCCATCGCAGACGAGCGTGGTGGCGTTCACGAACGAGGCATCTGCGGACGCGAGGAACAGGATCGCCGCCGCGCACTCCTCGGGCGTGCCGATGCGCCCGAGCGGGGTCGACGCGTCATAGGCCGCGCGCGCGGCTGGATCCGCCTCGAGCGACCGCAACATCCGAGGCGTGCCGATCGGGCCGGGGCAGATCGCGTTGGCGCGGATGCCGTAGCGTCCCACTTCCCACGCCAGCGACTGCGTGAGGCTGACGATCGCCGCCTTCGCGGCGTTGTACGCCCCCCAGCCCGGGTCACCGCCGAGGCCCGAGATCGATCCCATGTTCACGATCGCGCCGCCCGACGCCTTCATCCGCACGACGGCGAGGCGGCTACAGATCACCGTGGAGAGCACGTTCAGCCTCCAGAGGCGCTCCCACTCGGCGCTTGGCAGCGACTCGACCAGGCCGAAGGCTGAGTTGCCCGCGATGTGCAGGGACACGTCCAGCCGTCCTCCTCCGAACGCATCGAGCGCGGCGAACGCCGCTTCGATCGCCACTTCGTCGGTCACATCCGTCGCTAGGCCGTCGACCGAGTGCCCCTCGGCGGCGAGTTCGGCGAGGACGCGATCGAGCGCCTCGGCGTCTGCGTCGGCGATGAAGACGCGGGCGCCCTCCGCCGCGAGCCGCCGGGCGCATGCGGCGCCAATGCCGTTCGCGCCGCCCGTGACCATCGCCACCTGTCCTGTGAACCGCTCCATGCGTGCGCTCCGATCTCCACGTCTCACCGTACCCGCTTGCTGGTGTCGAGTGGTGCGGGGCGGCGTGCGCAGACGCAACGATGCCGCACCAACTGGCGCGGCATCGAGTGTGTCGAACATGCAGTGACGTACTAGGAGACGGACTCCGAAGAGCGCGGCGGCACCGGGCGGTAGAGGTCCAGGTCTTCCTTATTCATCCGGTCGCCGTGCTTCGCGTAGATCGCATCGAAGGAGTCCATGTCCCACTCGGAGACGAAGGTGATCGCCTTGCCGTCACGCCCCGCGCGGCCGGTACGGCCGATGCGGTGGACGTACTCCTCCGGGTTCTGGGGCACGTCGTAGTTCACCACGTGGGTGATCTCCGGGATGTCCAGTCCTCGGGCAGCCACGTTGGTGGCAATGAGGACGTCCAGCGCGCCTTCGCGGAACTGCTGCACCACGCGGTCGCGCTGCTTCTGGTCCATGTCGCCGTGGAGCGCGCCCACCCGCACGCCATCGCGCGCCAGGTCGTGCTCCAGGTTGTCCACGCGACGCTTCATGTTGCAGAAGATCAGGGTGCGGCCCTTGAGTTCGCGCTCGATCAGTTCACGCATGGCGCGCACCTTATCGCGCGATGCGACCTCCATGTAGACCTGCGAGACGCTGTCCACCGTGGTGGACTCGGCGGCGACGCTGATCGTCTCCGGGTCCTGCATGAACTGCCAGATCAACCGGCGGATGGTGCCCGGCATGGTGGCTGAGAACAGACAGGTCTGGCGGCGCTGCGGCGTCCGGCTCAGGATGCGACGGATGTCCGGCAGGAAGCCGATGTCCAGCATCTGGTCCGCTTCGTCCAGCACCGCGTAGCGCACGTAGCGGAGTGCCAGCGTGCCACGACCGAGGTGGTCCAGGATGCGCCCTGGCGTGCCGACCACGATGTGCGGCCGCGCCTCCAGCGCCTTGAAGTCGCGCTGGAGTGAGTGGCCGCCGAGCAGGCCCACAGCGTCCAGCCCGGTGTAGCGTGCCAGATCCGCGAGGACGTCCAGTACCTGTTGCGCGAGTTCTCGCGTGGGAACCAGGACGATTGCCTGGACTTCCGGAAGATCCGGGTCCAGTTTTTCCACCATCGGCACGCCAAAGGCGACGGTCTTGCCGCTGCCGGTCTGCGCGATGCCGACGACATCCAATCCGTTCATCAGCGCCGGGATCGCCTGCTCCTGAATGGGCGTGGCGGTCTGGAAGCCAAAGCGCGAGAGCGGCACCAGTGTCCGCTCGGTCGCGCCGAGGGCTACGAACGCTGCGGGGAACGAGGCGGCGTCGACCACTTCCGCGGATCGCTGGCGACGAGGCGCCTGCTCGCGCTGGTCGTCATCTCGGTCATCGCGTTCATTGCGGTCGCGGCGTTCGTCTCGAGCGTTCTCGGCGACGGGCTCGACGGCGCGCGTCGAGCGGCGGCGTTGAGCGGGGCGTTCGTCGGCGTCATCGTTCTCGATGGCGGCCGGCACGACGGTGCGCTCTGACTCGTCTTCGCTCTCAGCGCCGTAGTCGGCGTCATCGTCCGCGACCTCGTCTGCATCACCATCACTGACGGCATCGCTGTCGACGTCATCGCGCGGCGATTCGTCACCGTCGAGGTCATCGGCGGCAACCGGCGAGCCGTCCTCGGTGCGTCGGCGGCCACGGCCACCTCGGCGTCCGCGGCGGCGCTTGGCCGGGGCGTCGCCGTTGGTCTCGTCACCTTCGTCGCCGCTCTCGCGGCCCCCTGCGACGGCATTGATCGGCTCGCCGATGTCATCCCCATCGTCGCCATCGATGTCACGGTCATCGCGCGCGACCAGCCGGAGCGGCTGATCCACGGACGGCTCTTCGGCGCGGAGCGGGGCAGGGCGGGCGGCGGACGTCACGTCATCGCGCGGAACCCAGTTGCCGATGGTGCGCGCACCACCGACGAGGATGCGGCTGGTGTCGCGCTGGCCGGTCGGGCGCCGTCGACGGGCCGGGAGGATGGAGCGGTCGCCGCCCTCTTCGCCGGAACGGAAGGCCACGTCCTCCGGCAGCGGAGCGTCCAGATCCTGGCGCTGTGGGCGGGTGAAGCGGCGGCGGCGGTTGGCCTGCTCGCCTCGCTGGCGAGCCTCGTCGCCCTCAACGCGGCGGCCCCAGCGGTAGTTGCCGTCGCGCTCACCCTCGGCGCTGGCGGCGGGTCGGCTCTCGGTGCGGCGGCCGTTGCCGTTCGCGCCGGCGCCGCTCCCGCTGCCACCTCGGTCGGCA
>JAQCKI010000129.1 GCA_027592645.1 Chloroflexota bacterium
GCGACCGCGCCGCCGTTCGGGTTGGTCTTGTCCTGCGGCAGGTCCAGCGCCACGGAGCAGGCCGCCGCCACGGCGGCAAACGCCTCGTTCAGTTCGATGACATCGATGTCCTCGATCGTGAGGTTGGCCTTCTCCAGCACCTTGCGGATCGCCGGGATCGGGCCGGAGCCCATGATGCTGGGCTCCACGCCGGACTCGGCGCGGGCGACGAGGCGCATGCGCGGCTTGATGCCGAGTTCCTGCGCCTTGGACGCGGTGGTGACCACGAGTGCGGCAGCACCATCGTTGATGCCGGAGGAGTTGCCGGCGGTGACGGAGCCATCCGGCTTGAAGGCCGGGCGCAACTTGCCGAGCACCTCCATGGAGGTGGCGCGCGGGAACTCGTCCTTGTCGAAGACGATCGTGTCGCGGCCCTTCTTGACCTCGATCGGGGCGATCTGGTCGACGAAGTAGCCGGCCTCGATCGCCTTAAGGGCGCGATCCTGCGAGCGGACGGCGTACTCGTCCTGCACCTGGCGCGAGACCTCGAACTGGGACGCGAGGTTCTCCGCGGTGACGCCCATCGGGACGTCCTCGAACGGGTCGGTCACGAGGTCCTGGGTACCGTCCTCCAGCTTGCCATCACCGTAGCGGTAGCCGTAGCGGCCCTTGCGGACGTAGTACGGCATGAGGCTCATGTTCTCAGCGCCGCCGGCCACCACCACCTGGGCGTCGCCGGTCTGCAGCCAGCGGGCGGCGGTGTTGATCGCCTCCAGGCCGGAGCCGCAGATGCGGTTGACGGTGTAGGCGGGGGTGGTGATCGGCATGCCGGCCTTCACGGAGGCGTGACGGGCGATGTACCCGTCCTCCGCGACCTGGCCGACGCAACCGAGGATGACCTGGTCTACCTGCTCCGGCGTCAGTCCGGAGCGCTTGACCACCTCCCGGATGACGTGGGCGGCGAGGTCAGACGCGGGCGTCTCGCTCAGCGTGCCCCCGAATGAACCGATGGGCGTACGAACGCCACCAAGAATGACGATGTCTTCCATGGGATCCCCCGTACCGGCCTCGCGTTGGGGCCGTGCTTCCGTCTGGGCGCAGTGTAATACGTGTGGCGGAGCGCGTCGAAATCGCGGAATCCAACACGAAGAGGCACCGGCGGGACTGCTACCCGTGCCCACCCTCGGCCGCCGGGGCGCCTCGGAGGAAGCGCCAGACGAAGGCGGAGAGGGCTACCGCCCCCACCGCGCTGATCACGGCCGTGACGTGCAGGCCCCGCATGAAGGCCTCCGAAGCGACCGCCACCAGTTCGCCACCGGTGGAGGCGGGCAGGGTGCTCGCCACGTTTACGGCGGCGCCCAGGGTGTCACGGGCGTCACGCGCCACCGCCGCGGACACGCCCTCGATGCTCGCCGCATCCATCGTGCGGCGGTAGAAGGCGATGCCGATGCTGCCGTAGAGCGCGAGGCCGAATGCACCGGCGAACTCGATGCCCGTCTCGGAGACGGCGGCAGCGGCCCCCGCCTGCTCCGGCGGTGCGGAGCCCACGATCAGGTCGACCGTGAGCGTGAACAACGGCGCGATCCCGAGCGAGAACAACAGCGAGCCGGCGACCATCAGCCACGGCGATGAGTCGGGGCCCAGTTGGGTGTACGTCGCGAAGCCGACCGCGCCGACGAGCAGGCCCACCGACATGACCGTGGCCGGGCCGTACGCCCGCGCCAGCCGAGGCGTGACCACAGACGCCGCGATGAAGCTCAGCGCCCACGGCAGCATCCATACGCCCGCCATCAGCGGCGAGTAGCCCTGCACCAGTTGCAGGAACTGGGGGATGAAGAGGAACCCGCCGAACATCACCAGCCCGGCGCTGGCATACGTGGCGAGCGACGCACTGAATCCCGGCTGCCGGAACAGCGCCATGTCGATCAGTGGATCGGCCAGGTGCTGCTGCCGGCGAACGAACACGTACCCGAGCGCTCCACCGACCGCCAGCAAGACCACGGGAATCGGTGCCAGTCCCTCCTGCGCGATCTCCTTCAGTCCGTAGGTCGCGGACAGGACGGCCGCCAGCGAGAGTAGGGCGCTGAACACATCCGGCCGGCCGGCATCCGGGTCGCGGTATTCGGGCAGCAGGAACGGGCCGAGCACCAGCAGGAGGATCATCACGGGTACCGCCAGCAGGAAGACGGAGCCCCACCAGAAGAACTCCAGCATCAGGCCGCCCACGATCGGGCCAATCGCACCGCCGACCGAGAAACTCATGATCCACACCGCCACGGCGGTGGTGCGCTGGAGCGGATCCAGGAACATGTTGCGAAGCAGCGAGAGCGTGGAGGGTGCCACAGTGGCGCCGGCCAGTCCCAGCAGCGCACGACTGGCGATCAACATCTCCGCCGACGTGGCGAACGCCGCGATCACCGAGGCGACCGCGAAGAACATCGCGCCGCCGAACAGCATCCGGCGCCGGCCGATCCGGTCGCCGAGGGTCCCCATGGTGATCAACGAACCCGCCACCACGAAGCCGTAGATATCGATGATCCACAGCAACTGGGCGCCGGATGGGCGCAGGTCAGCGCTGAGTTCCGGCACGGCCAGGTGCAGCACCGTCAGGTCCATGGCATAGACCAGGCAAGGCAGCGCGAGGATCGCGAGTCCGATCCATTCGCGTCGCCCCGCCCTCGGCGGGTGGGTGTCGAGGGCCATCGTGGGGTGTGCTCCTAGCCAGACGAGGGACGCCAACGCGATCCATCATGCGGCCTCGGGCGATCGCAGGCACACGCCTGTGTCACCCGAGGCCACATCACCGGATGAGCGGTGTCTGCTACAGCGTGGCGAGCAGCGCCTCCAGGCGGTCGTAGACATCGCGCACGCCCGCCTCCATGCCGGCCGCGATGTGCCCATCCCGATCCTCGCGGCTGGCGTACACGGAGCGGCTGACCAGGCGCGTCGCCTGCTCCCCGCGGGCTTCGAGCGTGATCGTCACCAGTGACTCTGCGCCGGAGATCAACTCGAAGCGCTCGGTACGGACGATGCGCTCGCCCGGCACGATCTCGCGGAACTCACCGGAGAACGGGTACTCCTCGCCGCTCTTCGGGTCGCGCTGCACGTAGCGCCACGACCCGCCGACGCGCAGGTCGATCTCGCACTCGGTGAATACCATGTCGAATGGAGCGCCCCACTTGCGTACGTGCTCCGGCTGCGTCAGCGCCTTGAACAGCAGGTCGGCAGGCGCGCTGAACGTGCGGGCGAGCATGATCTCGGTGTCGTTCGTCATGACCAACGAGGTGCTGTTGGTGCCGCCCGCCCGGCCCGCGAGGACGTCCTCGAGGCGGTCGAGCGAACTTCCCATGCCCTCCACCATGCCCATCTCAATGACGGCCTGGAGGTCCTCCGGCGTGGCGTAGAGCGCGCGCGACTTCAGCAGGGTGCCGCCGTCGCGCTCTTCGAACTCGAAGGTGATGGTGGACGAAGGCGGGATGATCGCGCCGCTCTCGTCCGAGAAACAATCGATGGCGACGAAGCGCTCCGGCGCCACGATCTCCTGGTAGACCATCTTGCCCCACGCCGGATCCATGAAGTCGGACACCATCGCGTAGTGCCAGGTCCCGCCCACGCGGAAGTCCAGGTGGTTCGGATCGAGCGAGAAGCCGCGCGGGCCCCACCAGTTCGCCAGGTGCTCTGCGCGGGTAAACATCTCCCACATGCGCGGGCGCGATGCGGCGAACGCGCGCGTCATCACCAGTTCTCGATCAGAGGCCAATGTCACGGTGAGCGTGTTGCTCAGGGCGGCGACGGCCGGGCTGGGGTCAGTCATCTTCAGTCTCCAACGATGCGGCCTGATTGGCCTCTGCTTGCTCTTCTTCCTGCAGGCCGGCCAGGTATTCCTCCAGCCGGTCGAACCGTTCCTCCCAGAGACGCCGGTACTGGTCCAGCCAGGAAGAGACGTCGCGCAGAGGCTCGGGCCGCAGCCGGCAGGGGCGCCACTGGGCGTGACGCGTGCGGGTGATCAGGCCGGCGCGCTCCAGCACCTTCAGGTGCTTGGAGACGGCCGGCAGGCTCATCGCGAACGGCTCCGCCAGTTCCGTCACGGACGCCTCGCCATCCGACAGCCGCGCGAGGATCGCTCGACGCGTGGGGTCGGCGAGCGCGGAGAGCGTCATGCTCAACACGTCCGGCGCTTCGGGTGCTGGTGGGGCTTCGACGACCATGAGGGCCACCTGCCTGCTCGTGCAGTATTCAACCAGCCAGTTATCTAACCGACTGGTGAAATATACGAAACACGGCG
>JAQCKI010000130.1 GCA_027592645.1 Chloroflexota bacterium
TGCGGTGGCCCTGACGGGGCCACCGAGGCCGCGGCCATTTGCTTGGCAGGACCGGGCGAAGGGCTGCTCGACTCGGCCTGCTTCGCCAGGCCGGGCGGGAGGCTGGCGGTCGCGTCGGCCTGCTTCGCGAGACCGGGCGGGAGACTCACGGTCGCCTCCGACTGCTTCGCCAACCCCGCAGGCGTGCCATCAGCCGCGCCTGCCTGCTTGGCGAGACCCGGGGGAACGTTGCTTGCCTCCGCCTGCTTCGCCAGGCCGGGAGGCGTGGCGGCGGCAGATCCGGCCTGCTTCGTCAGGCCCGGCGGGACGTGGCCGGCCTCCGCCTGCTTCGCCAGACCTGGAGGCGTGGTGGTCGCGCCTGCCTGCTTCGCCAGACCTGGCGGGACGTGGCCCGCCTCGGCCTGCTTCGCCAAGCCCGGAGGCAAACCACCGGCGGCCGCCTGCTTCGCGAGGCCGGGTGGGAGGTTACCGGCGGCGGCCTGCTTGGCGAGCCCGGGCGGCAAGCCGACCAGGGCGGAGCCTTCGCCACCCGATGGCGGGGGCGGTGGTGGTGGATCGGACGACCCTCCGCCGCCAGTGCCGCCGCCGGACTCACCGCCAGATTCGCCTGAACCGGACCCGCCCTCGCCGTCTTCACCGTCACCAGTCTCACCGCCCTCGTCAGAGACCGGCTGCGCTGCCATACCGCCGGCTGGCTCCGGGGATGGTGCGGGGGAACTGGCGACGACGACTACGACCGATGCCCCCCCGCCAATCGGCGCTGTGAAGGGGCCGGTCTCGATCACCGCGCTGTTCACGAGCGGCGGGGACGTGACCGTCACCTGCTCCGGGTAGTCCTCAGCCATACCAACCGGTAGGCCTGAGGTTTTGACAGGCGTCGCGCCCGAAAGCGTCACGGTTGGTGCTTCACCCGCGAGCGAGATCGTCGATGCGAATGACGTCCCGGCTGGTAGCGGCACGACCGTCGCAACAACAGCGGGCGGCGGCGCAGCGGTCGCAGGCTTCGGTGGCTGGGTCACGCCGGCGACGGCCGCGCTGGTGGCTGCGATCGTGACGATCGTCGCGAGGATGGCGGTGATCGCGGGGCTCGCGCTGGTGACGGCGATGCCCCCGGCGGCCCCCGCCGCAACCGCGCTGCCGGTTCCAACCGTGGCGGCGGTGGATGTGCCTCCGACGGCCGCGGTGCCAGCGGACGCCGTGCCGGCACCGCCCGTGAAGAATCCGATGATCTTCCTGAGCACCGCACTGATCTCGCCCAGGAGCCCAGCGCCCGGGCCGATCGGCAGGCCGAACATGCCCAGGTTGCGGTAGAGCGCCTGCCCGGCCTTCATCGTGGTCAGGCGCTCCTCGCACGCCCCGCAGGTATCAACGTGCCCGCGCAGCACTTCAGCCGAATCGGCGTCCATCTCGCCATCGATCAGCGAAGAGAGCCGGAACGGGTCAATGCCACACGGCTGCGGGCGGTCATCGAGTTCGGTGAAGAGGCGGCGGAACCGCTCTCGCGCGCGGAACACGCAGACCTCGGCGGCGTTGCGGGTGATCCTCAGGCGTTCCGCTACGTCCTAGTAGGCCAGTTCGCGGTACTCACGCAGGAACAGTGCGGTGCGGTCGCGCTCGGACAGGCCACCGAGCACCTCCCACACCTTGCGCTGGCTATCGCGCGAAAGTGTGTGCATCTCTGGCGAGGCGGCGTCGGACGTGTCCTCGAAGTCCTCGGTACCGCAGTCATCGAACGTCGCGACGCGGCCCTGCTGGCGCTTGCGTGCGGCGATGAAGTTGAGCGAGGAGTTGCGCGCGATCGCCTTCAGCCACGGCCGCACACGGCCTTCGTCGCGGAGCGTGTGCAGGCTGGAGGCGGCGCGGATCCAGGTCTCCTGCTCCACATCGCGCGCATCGTCCACATCGCGGACGAACTGGCGGACGAGCCGGGTGACCGCGCCGCCATACTCGCGCATGAGCAGCGTGAAGGCCTCGCTATCCCCTGCGCGTGCGCGCGAGACGAGTACTTGATCGAAGTCCGCCGTCGGGAAGCGTCGGGCAAGAACCATTGCGCACCATCGAAATCGACATCGCACAGTGCGATGCGTGATCGACCGGGTAGGTGCGCTGCCGCCCAGGAGCGCGATTGCGGGGGATGCCCGCATCCGAACGGTACGGCGGAAGTCTGACCGGTCTCTGACCGGGGATCCCGCGAGCGCAAGAAATACTACCAATTCTTCACCATTGCAACTCCTGCGGGGAATTTCTTCCTGGTGGCGTGTAAGGAATCGCCACCGGCCGCTGTCTCTTAGGTGTCGCGGGCGAACGAGATCGCCCGCCGCGATCGGTGGCGGGGGACGCCACCTCACGAGGAGGCACATGAGATGGCGAATCGAATGCTCGCGACGCTCTTCGCCTCGGCCGGCCGCTGGGACCGCGAGGACGAAGAAGGTCAGACGATGGCGGAGTACGGCCTGCTGTTGGCCGCGATCGCAGTGGTGGTGGCGCTCGCGGCCGTCACCCTCGGCGAAGGCATCAGCACCCTCTTTGGCGAAGTGACGGCCAGCCTCGGCGGCGGCGGCGGCGGATAGCCCGCAAGGGAGCCCCGGGTCGCCGGTCTGCCGCCCAACCAGGGCCGGCGTCCCGGGGCGCTTCTTCCTGCCAACCGAGGTGAACCGTGAAACAGCACGCCATGCCGCACTGGCAGGACCGCGTCGCCGACGACCGCGGCCAGGCCGTGGTGGAGATGGCGTTCGTGCTGGCGATCCTGATGACGCTGGTAATCGGCGGTATCGAGGTCGGACGGGCGGTGAACGCCTGGGCGATCGTCACGCACGCCTCGCGAGAGGGTGCACGGGTAGGCGCTGCGACCTGCACCTTGGACCCGGGCTGCGAGGACCGAGTCACCGACGCGATCGAGATCTCACTCACCGGACTGCCGGTTGCGGACGCGCGGTGGACGGTGGATCCAGGACCGTACCAGGCGGGGGCTCCGTTCCAGGTACGCGTGGAGTTCGACGTGGTGCCGTTCACACCGCTGATTGGTGCGTTCTTCTCGGACGGCGCGCTGACCCTGGTCGGCGAGACCACGATGAGGCTGGAGTGATGACCTACCACCGCCCCCACCATCTCGCTTTCCGCCTCGCCGCCCTGGTGCGATCCGAGCGCGGCATCAGCACGGTGCTGATCGCGATGACGATGCCCGCGATCATGGGCATTCAGGCGCTGGTCATCGATGGCACCCACCTGTACGTGGAACGTCGTGGCCTCCAGAACGCGGCGGACGCCGCCGCCCTGGCGGCCGCCTCCTACCTTCCGACCACCAATGCGGCCGCCCTGGCGATGGCCCGAGCCGACGCGGTCATGTACGCAGCCCTCAATGGCTACGAGATCTCGCCAGAAGACGTGGTGTTTACCACCGACATGGATGACAACGACCGCGTCACCGTGCATACGCAGGGTGGCGTGAACTTCTTCTTCGCCTCCGGCTTCGGCACGACCTTCGGCGCGGTGAGCAGCCGAGGCGCGGCGCAGGTGGGTACCGCCGACGCGATCCGCGGTGTGATGCCGTGGGGTATCGAGGAGCCACCGGGCGGCTTCGTCTTCGGTCAGTCCTACTGCCTGAAGCTCGGCTCCAATGGCGGCGGTGGCGGGTGCAACGACCACATCCAGGGCAACTTCCACGCCATCGACATCGATGACTCCGGTACGGGCAGCGCTGCGATCTACCGAGCCAAGATCGCAAGCGGATCCTCCACCAAGGTGCGGATCGGCCAGATCAAATCCGTGATGGAGGGCAATATGAACGGCCCGACCCAGCAGGGCACGGGCTGCAGCGGGAACTCCGGCCGGGTCTCGGGCAACAACTCCACGTTCAGCCAGGTCGTGCAAACGCTGGATGGTGGCGGCTACCGCGTCCTCGATTGGACCAACACGCGGCTGGTGGTCGTCCCGGTGGTCACGTTCCTGAACAACGAGAGCGCGGTGGTCACGGGCTTCTCCATCTTCTTCATTGAGACGTGCCAGCAGAACGGGGCGGTGACTGGTCGCTTCGTCGACACCATCGTGCCAGGCGCGGAGTGGACCGCAGGCGTAGGCACCAGCGGCGCACGCATCGTGCGGCTGGTGCAGTAGCGCCGAGGCGCAAAGGGGGCGGGGATGCGACGGATCTTCAACGGCTCGATGCTGATCGCGGTGCTGCTGGCGGTCGCCGGCGGTGGCCTGGCGTACATGGTGATGTCCGGCGAGCCGGCCTCGGCC
>JAQCKI010000131.1 GCA_027592645.1 Chloroflexota bacterium
GACCTCGGCGCGCAGAAGTCGAGCCCGTGGGCGGAGGAGAAGCTGTACCAGTTGCTGAACCACCGCCACCTGGCGCGCCTGCACACGGTGGTGACGACGAACAAGAAGCTCTCCGAGTTGGAGACGCGCATCGCCTCCCGCCTCGCCGACCGCGAAGTGTCCGAGGTGTACGAGATCACCGCTCCGGACTTCCGCACGCTGAAGGGGTGACGCGCTGGTGCCCGCCTCAGCCGAGGCGGGCACGCGGTTGGGAACGTCCCGACGTTAGACCTCGCCGACGGTGGGGATGGTCTTCAGTTCGCTGATGATCTCGCGGATCTGATCTGCTTCGTCCGGGTTTTTCGGTTCGCCCGCGGCGAAGCCGATCTGGGTGTTGATGCCGGCGTACTTCTCGCGCATCCGGCCGGGCAGTTCGTCCCACGTCCCGATGACGCAGAACTCCTCCATCATGTCGTCCGTGATCAGGCCGACCGCGGTCGGCGCCGCTTCCTCGGCAGTGCCCGAGCAGGCCGCGGAGACGATGAGGATGGCTGCCGCACTGGCGGCGATCAGAAGTCGAGACCGAAACATGGGGCTCCCTGCGAGTGGTTTGTGAATGAAGTGAGGCGGAATGACCGGGTTGAGACGTTCCGGACCGCAAACTGGTTCCCGCCAGTGCGATCTCCGACGCTTCCGCTCTCGCGGTGGCCCTACCCCGCCGGCTTCGGCTGGACGCCTTCCTGCCAGTGGGAGCCGTCCGGGCCCCACTCCTTCTTCCAGACGGGCACCGTCTCCTTGACGCGGTCCACGGCGCGGAGCGCAGCCTCGAAGGCGTCCTGGCGATGCGCCGCGGAGACGACGACGAGCAGCGAGGTCTCACCGACCTCCAGCGTGCCGATGCGGTGGTGGATGCCGGCGGCGTACACCTCGCGGTCGTGGAACGCCATGAGCATTTCGTCTGCGACGGCCTCCAGTTGGCGGACGGCCATCTCCTCGTACGCCTCGTACTCCAGGCGGGCCACGGCGCGGCCCTCGTGGTGGTCGCGCACGACACCCTCGAAGACCACGCACGCACCGCTGGCCGGCGTCATCACGGCGTCGCGCAGCGCGCGAGGGTCGAGCAGGGCGCGGGTGACCAGGAAGAGCGGCGTCTCGTTCGCGCCGCCCGCAATCGGCGGGATCAGGGCGACGGTGTCGCCATCCGCCAGTTCGGTGCCGGGCTTCAGGATGTACTCCTCGTTCACGGCGATGGCGACGCCGGAGAGGTAGGGGCGGAGCGCCGGGTGGGCCTCTTCTAGGCGCGCGCGCAACACCTCGACCGTCACGGGGCCAGCCTCGAACGTCTCGTCGAGGCGGTCGCTGCCGGCGACCTCGCGGAGGCCGGCGAAGAGGCGAACGGTGATGCGCACAGGGGCCTCCGGGGGTTCGAGGGCGATACCGCCAGTATAGGCGCGCCGCGTGACCGCCCTCAGGCGGGCGAGGCAGGCGAGGGCCGGTCAGACGAGCGTGCGCAGCGGTCGCTGTGAGACGGCGACCAGCACGGTCATGCCGATGATGGCGAGGCCGGCACCGGTGTAGACCACCTCGATCCCCACGAACAGGACGACCACCGCCACGGCGAGCGCCCAGATCTGCATCAGGCCGTTGCCGAGCATGAGCAGGCCGGTGACGCGGCCGAGCAGGCGGTTCGGCACGATCGTCTGCACGATCGAGAGCGAGGCGATGTTCAGCGCCATGAACGCGCCGCCCGCGACCACGTTGCAGGCGAACGTCAGGTACACGTCGCGGCTGAGGCTGAAGCCGAGCACGCCGAGGCCGAACACGAGCGAGCTCCAGAGAAAGAACGCGCCCTTGTGCTTCGGCACGCCGACCAGCGTCAGGTAGACCGACGAGGTGATCGCGCCGATGTTCCAGAACAGCCCGAGCAAGCCCCAGCCGGCGGCGCCGAGATCGAGGATGTCGCTGACCCACGCCGCAACGAGGACGCCCATCACGCTGAGGCCCAGCACCGTGCTCCACCACATCAGCAGCACCGTCCACCGCACCACGGGATCCTGGCGCACGACGCGCACACCATCGCGGATGTTGGTGAGGACGGAGACACGGGAGGCATCCGGGTCGGCGGCGTCATCGGCGGATTGCATGCGTCGGATCAGCAGCAGGAGCGCGACCGGGCCGATCGCGGCGAGCATGTAGGTCGTGGGGATACCGAACGTCTCGATCGACCAGCCAGCGAAGGGGGCCGAGAAGATCGCGCCGAATGAGAGCGCGAGTTGGAACAGCGCGATGCCGCCTGCGAGCAGACGTTCGGGCAGCGCCTCGCGCACCATCGCCGTCCGCGCCGGCAGGTCCTGCGCCATGATCAGCCCGAACGAGGCGAACAGCATGATCATCAGCGCCAGCGTGCCGGTGCCGCCGCTTTGCACGCCCGGCAGGAAGAGCACGCCGCCGATCATCAGCGTGAGGACAAAGGAGATCACCTGGCTCCAGCGCAGCACGGCGCGGCGCGGAAAGCGATCCGCGACCGCGCCACCGACGGTCACGTAGGCGAGGAAGGCGAGCCCCCGCCCGGCGCCGAGGATGCCGAGGTAGAGCACCTTCTGGTCTTCCGGTGCCGCGGTGTTCACGTACCAACCCTGCGTGAAGAACAGCACCGGCTGCGTCAGGCCAATCGCCAGTTGCGTGCCGACGAGGATTCGATAGTCGTGCTCGCGCAAGGAAGCGACGGCGGCGGAGAGCCGTGAAGGCGACGGGCCCTGGGCCGGCGTTGCCGCCATGTCGGGGGAGGTGCCTTCCGCGCACACAGCCGTAGGTGCGCCGATTCTCGCACCTGGCGTCGATGGGTGAGTGTCGGGCGTGTTTCCGCCCGTTCTGATCCACTGCGGCATCACAGAATCGATAATCAGCGGATGGACACCGAGTCGCCGGAGCGGTCGCTACCGCGTGCCATCCTCGATGCACTCGTGGATGCCGTGCTGCCGCAGCGGTGCCTGGTCTGCGGCGCCTTTGGGGCGTCGTTGCACCCGGCGTGCCTCGCTACGTTCTCGCGCGCCGAGGGCGAACGGTGCATCCGTTGCTGGCGGCCGGGCGCGGGGACGTGGTGCGAACGCTGCGCCTCCGGGCCCCCGGACGCACCCGCGTTCGACGGCCTGCGAGCGCCGTTCCGCTTCGAGGGCGACGCGCGCCGGACGATCCTCGAAGCGAAGTTCCGCAGCATCACGGCACACCTGCCAGTCCTGGCCGGGGCTGCTGCCGAGGTGGTGCCCGCAGAGTGGCTGCCGCTGACCGTGACCGCGATCCCGCTCGCCCGCCGCCGTGAGCGCCAGCGGGGCTACAACCAGGCCGGCAGGGCCGCACTCGCGATCGCGGAGGCGCTCGGCGCGTCCTATCGCCCGAGGCTGTTGAGGCGCGTGCGGGCGACGGCCCCACAGGCCTCGCTCACCCGCGAGCAACGGCTGAGCAACGTGGCGGGCGCGTTTGCCTTGCGACGCGTGCCGCCGGAGCGGGTGCTGGTGGTAGACGACGTGACCACCACCGGTGCCACGCTCTCGTCAGCTGCGGAAGTCCTGCGCGCTGCCGGCGCAGTGCGGGTCTACGCGATCGCCCTCGCGCGCGAGGACTGATGCTCTCGGCCAGACGAGGCCTCAGGGCGACGAGCGCCTAGAATCCGAGGCCGGGCGACGAATGCCGCCTGCGACGGTTGGAGCCGCCCCTCGTGTCTCTCCCCACCCTGGTGATCATGCTCGGAGGCATGGACGGTGGCCCCGCCGAGGCGCTGCTGCGCTCCGCGCTGGAGGCGGCCGCACTCGACGCTGCGGAAATCGCACTGGAATCGGGCGCCGCCGGCCGCGCGCTGCTGCTCGCCGACCGCGCACCATCGATGTCGGTTCCCGCAGGGGTCGAGGTGGAGACGGACGCCGATGTCGCCTTCGGCGGGCCGTTCCAGTTCGGTGAGCGGCTGGCCGCGGCGGTGCGGAAGCACAGGATCACGCGGCTGGTGTACGTGGGGGCCGGGAGCGCGCCGTTGCTGACCGCGGCGGACTGGCGCGCGCTCGCGGCTGTCGGTGTGCGCGGCCCCGCGCGATGCGTGACGAACAACCGCTTCTCCGCCGACCTGTTCGCGCTGCGCCCTGCCTCCATGCTCGCGTCGCTCGCGCCGCCGCCGCGCGCGGACAACGGCGTGCCACGCCGGCTGGCGGAGGAT
>JAQCKI010000132.1 GCA_027592645.1 Chloroflexota bacterium
CGGGTGTCGGCGTAGAGCGTGAACTGGGAGACGATGAGCACGGCACCGCCGGCCTCTTCCACGGAGCGGTCGAGGCGGCCCGCCTCGTCCGGGAAGATGCGCATCTCGGCGATCTTGCGGGCGGCCCACTCCACCTCGCGGGGGCCATCGACCGGGCCGATGCCGAGGTAGACGAGCAGGCCGGGGCCGATCTCGCCCGTCGGTTCGCCATCGACGGTGACGTGGGCACGAGCGACGCGCTGGACGACCGCCCGCACGAGGCGGCTAGTCGGCCGAGGCGGCCGGCTTGGAGGGCTTGTCCGCCTTGGCGGGCTTCTCAGCCTTCGCAGGCTTATCGCCCTGCTCGGCCTTCGGCTTGGCCTTCTTCTCGGACTTCTCGGGCTTGTCGGAGGATGAGTCGTCGCGGTCGGAGCGCGTGAAACCGCCCCGGCTCTCGGTCTTGTAGTAGCCGCCAGCCTTGAAGAGCAGCGGCGGCGCGACCAGCAGGCGACGCGCTTCCTTGCCGCACTTCTGACACGGATGCACGGCCGGCGAGCCGAACGGTTGGGTCAGCTCGTACTTATGTCCTGCTTCGCATCGGTAGTCGTACCTGGGCACGTTGCGCCTCCCGTGACCCCAAGACTGCAATCAACCGAGTGAGTCCCCGCCTCCCGCCAGGGGCAGGGTGGGCTGTTCAGTGTACGGCGGCAGCCCGATTGGGACACGGCATGGCCCTGCAGGTGTGGCCGCTGGCGGAGCGGGGTGTCATACTGACTGGGTGTCCCTTTGGGGGCACAGGATCCGAGAACAGAGGGGCCGACGCCTGCCCTCGCAGCCAGCGAGGGTAAATCTATGCGCCGGCAGGCAAGAGAACAGGACACCACGGCATGGCAGCTGGCATCAGCATGCGCGAAATGCTGGAGGCCGGAGTTCACTTCGGTCACCAGACGCGGCGCTGGAACCCCCACATGGGGCGGTTCATCTTCGGCGCTCGCAACGGCATCCACATCATTGACCTGGCGAAGACCGTCAAGCAGCTCGATCAGGCGATCGACCGCGTGCGCGAGGTCGCCTCGGCGGGCGAGCAGGTGCTGTTCGTCGGCACGAAGAAGCAGGCCCGCCGCATTGTGCAGCAGGAAGCGGAACGAGCGGGCATGCCGTTCGTCCACAACCGCTGGCTGGGCGGCACGCTGACCAACTTCTCCACCATGCAGACCCGCATCGCCTACTACAAGCGGCTGGCGGAGCAGATGGCGTCCGGCGAGGGCCTCGACGAGTCCGGCCTGACCAAGCGCGAGCGCATGGTGCTGTCCAAAGAGTATGAGCGGTTGGACCGCTTCTACGCTGGCCTCCGCAACATGAACCGCCTGCCCGGCCTGATCTTCATCGTGGACCCCACGATGGAAGAGAACGCCGTGCTGGAGGCCACCCGCCTGGGCATCCCGATCGTGGCGATGTGCGACACCAACTCCAACCCTGACACGATCACCTACCCGATCCCGTCCAACGACGACGCGATCCGCGCGATCCAGCTGATGACCGCCCGCGTGGCGGAGGCCGTGATCGAGGGCATCGCCGTCGGCGAGGTGGAGCAGCAGTTCGTCGCCGCACAGACCGGTGACGAAGTTGAGGCCGTGGCCGCCGAGTAGCGGCGGCACGCCTCGATCCACCCCACCGACCACCACGAGGAGAAGAACGTGGCAGTCACCGCTCAAGACGTGAAGCGGCTCCGCGAGGAGACCGGTGCCGGCGTGATGGACGCAAAGCGCGCCCTGGACGACGCCGGCGGCAACTTTGACCAGGCCAAGGAGATCCTGCGCGAGAAGGGCGTCGCGGCCGCCGCAAAGCGCTCCGAGCGCGAGACCTCGCAGGGCATCGTGGAGTCCTACATCCACGGCCAGGGCCGCATCGGCGCGCTGCTGGATCTGCGCTGCGAGACGGACTTCGTCGCCCGCACGGACACCTTCAAGCAGCTGGCGAAGGACGTGGCGATGCAGATCGCCGCGATGAGCCCGCTGGCCCTGAACCCGGAGGACGTCCCCGCGGACGCCCCCGGCGAGGCGAAGGATCACGCGCTGCTGACCCAGAAGTTCATCAAGGACGGCAGCAAGTCCATTGGTGACCTGCTGCAGTCCGCCATTGCCCAGACTGGCGAGAACATCCGCATCGCGAAGTTCGCCCGCTTCGAACTCGGGCAGGACTAAACCAGGGACCACAACCGGGCCGGAGGCGTTCGCCGCGTCTCCGGCCCGGCGCTATCTTGGGAGGCGTCACCGCCTCGCTTTGACTGACCGGAGGACGGAGCCGTGAGCGACGAGATCCTCCTCGAAGCGGAAGAGCGCATGGAGTCCGCGGTGCTGGCCGCGCGGCGCGATCTCCACAGCCTCCGCACGGGGCGCGCCTCCACGGCACTGGTCGAGCACATCCCGGTGGTCGTGTACGACTCCAAGATGCAGTTGATCCAGCTCGCCAACCTCGCCACGCCAGAGGCCCAGTTGATCACGGTGACGCCGTTCGACCGCTCCACCATGGACGCGATCATGCGCGCCCTCCAGATGAGCGACATTGGCATCACCCCCTCCAACGACGGACGCACGATCCGCCTGCCCGTGCCGCCGCTCACCGAGCAGCGCCGCAAGGAACTGGTGAAGCAGGTCCACGCCAAGACGGAAGAGGGCCGCATCTCCGTCCGCAACGCACGCCGCCACGCCATGGACGAACTGAAGAAGGCCCTGCGCGAAGGCGATATCTCCGAGGACGACGAACGCCGCGCCGCAGAGCAGATCGAGAAGCTCACGCAGGAGTACATCGGCAAGGTCGAGGCGCTGGCCAAGGAGAAGGAGCGCGAGCTCCTGGAGGTGTAGCGCCCGTGGTGGTGAAGCCCGCGCCCGCCTCTCTGCCCCTCCCGGCGCTGGCCGCGCGCCCTGAGCACGTGGCGATCATCATGGACGGCAACGGCCGCTGGGCGCAGGCCCATGCCCAGAGCCGCTCCGAGGGCCACCGTGCCGGTGCGCAGGCGATCCGCCCGGTCATCGAACGGCTCGGGGAGCACGGCGTCGGTGTGCTGACGCTGTTCGGCTTCTCCACCGAGAACTGGGGACGGCCGCGCACCGAGGTGGAGACCATCCTCAAACTCGGCGCCGAGTTCATCGATACCTACACGGACGAACTGGACGAGCGCGGGGTGCGGCTGCAGCACCTGGGCGACCCGGAGCGCCTGCCGGGCTGGCTGCGCCGGCGCGTGCAGAAGGCCGTCGACCGCACCGCCGGCAACGACACCATGGTGGTGAACCTGGCCTTCAACTACGGCGGACGCGCAGACATCCTGCAGGCCGTCCAGCGCCTGGTCGCAGAGGGTGCCCGACCCGAGCAGATCACGGAAGAGGCGATCGCGGCGCGCCTCACCACCGCCGGGTTGCCGGACGTCGACCTGCTGATTCGCACCGGCGGCGAGCGTCGCGTGTCCAACTTCCTGGTCTGGCAGGCCACCTACGCGGAGCTCTACTTCACGGACGTCTACTGGCCGGACTTCGACGCGTTGCAGGTTGACCGGGCGCTGGAAGAGTTCTCCCGGCGCAGCCGCCGGTTTGGCCTGGTCCCGTCCGATTCGGTGGAGGATCACGGGACGGCGGGGTAGGCCGTGCTCACCCAGCGCCTCATCGTCGCCGCCATTGGCTTGCCCCTCGTCGCCGTGTTACTGCTGCTGCCGGAGCCGGTCTTTGCCGCCGCGCTCCAGGTCATCCTCGCGGCGGCCGCATTCGAACTCGTGCGCGCGCTGGATCGCACTCGACCGCTGACGCTGCCGCTGAGCGCCGCTGCCGCCACCGCCCTGCTGGTCGCCACCGCCAGAGCGTGGCCGCCGGAGTGGCCGGACTTCCCGCTGTGGGCGTTCGTCCTGATGGCGGCCGTGGCGCTGACGCTGATGGTGAGCGGCTGGCTCGTCGCGTCGCTCGGCGGGTGGTGGATCACCGCCGTCCTCTACACCGGCGTGTTCGGCGCGCACATCGTCCTGGTCCGCGGGCTGGCCGAGGGCCAGGCGTGGCTGGTGGTGATGCTGGCCGCCACGTTCGCCACCGACACGGGTGCGTACGCCATCGGCCGGCTGTTTGGTCGGCACCTGTTCGTGCCGCGCATCTCACCGAAGAAGACGTGGGAGGGTGCCATCGGCGGGCTCGTGATCGGCGCGG
>JAQCKI010000133.1 GCA_027592645.1 Chloroflexota bacterium
CACGACGGGAATCGAACCCGTGATGGAGGTTTTGCAGACCTCTGCCTTGCCACTTGGCTACGTGGCCCCGAGGTGAGGGTGACACCCTCGGGAGAATCATGGAGCGGAAGACGAGGGTCGAACTCGCGACCTCCTCCTTGGCAAGGAGGCGCTCTACCACTGAGCTACTTCCGCATGCGAACCGCGAACCAGACTTGTGTGGTGCCCAGGATGAGACTTGAACTCATACGCCCTTGCGGACACTGCCCCCTCAAGACAGCGCGTCTGCCGATTCCGCCACCTGGGCTCCGAATTACCGACTGGCAGGAGTGGAGGGACTCGAACCCCCGGCCAGCGGTTTTGGAGACCGCTGCTCTACCAACTGAGCTACACTCCTAAGCCGGGATGCCAGTGTACCAACGGCCTTCCGCATGGGGGAAGCCTCGCCCCCGGGCCTTCACTTCATCCCGCACTCACCATGATTGCACGCCCGGCGTCCGCCCGATCACGGCGTCCACGCGTGTTGGGTAGTTGCTGCAGATCGCGTCCACGCCAGCGCGCCACACACGCTCGATGTCCCCGTCCGCATCCACCGTCCACGAATAAACGCCGAGGCCTCGGCGGTGCGCCTCGCGCACGGAGGCGGCGCTGACCAGCGGGTGCGCCATGCTGATCGCCGCAAAGCCGGCGCGCACGCACAACGCCACCGGATCACCCGGCTCCCCGTACCGCTCGAGGGTCCCCGGTGCCACGTTCAGGCCCACGGGCACCTCCGGCAGCGCCTTGCGGCAGGCGCGCCCCACGGCCG
Source organism: Chloroflexota bacterium (assembly GCA_027592645.1). Taxonomy (GTDB): domain Bacteria; phylum Chloroflexota; class Dehalococcoidia; order UBA2979; family UBA2979; genus W-Chloroflexi-9. Next base: position 788 of record JAQCKI010000133.1, read on the forward strand.
GGTCGAACGCCCAGATCCAGCACCAGCCCGCCGCGTCCGCGTCGCGCACGGCGCGCGCCACCGCCTCCTCGACGCCCCGTTGCTTCACCTCGATCACGAGGATCGCGCGACCATCGATGTGGGCGAGCGCCTCTGCGAGCAGCGGCACCGGCTGCGCCTCGACGTTCGGGAACGCCGAGGTGATGCGTACGCCGCCGAGTTCATCGAGCGAGAGCGACGCCACCTCGCGCGGGTCGCCGGCGACGCGGGCGAAGTCCGCATCGTGGACGAGCACGGGCACGCCCTCGCGCGTGGCGCGGACATCGATCTCGATGCCATCAACGCCGTCCGCGAGCGCGGCATCGATGCCGGCGAGCGTGTTCTCGGGCATCGAGCCCATCTGCGTGCGGTGCGAGATGACGAGCGGGTGCGAGATCGCGTCCATCGATGCCCTCCGGAGAGCGTTGCCTGCTGTCGAGTCAGAGGATGCCGCGGTAGCCGACCTTCATGGGCAGAGACATGACCCCAGCCCGCCATGCCTCGATACTGACGAACGAGCGGTGGCGCTTGTTCGGTCGCCACTCAAGTGTGCGGTCTACGCTCAGGGTACCTCCGTGCGTGGATCGCCACCCCGCGAGGGCTGATGTTGACGGAGTTCAGGACAGAGGCGCGCGCATGACGAACTCCGCCGCATCACGCCTGATCGAGACGCGCGGCGTCACGCTGATCTCGTTCGACCTCGATGACACGCTCGTGGACACGGACGCCGCCGCGCCGGCGCGATTTGAGGCGGTGCTGCGCGCCGTCGTCGAGGCGGCACCCGCGACCGACCGGGCGCTGCTCACCCGTGCCCACGAGCGCGCGCTGGCGGCGGACCCGATCATCGATGGTCGCCTCGGTGCCTTCTTCGCCGTCCTCGGCGTCACCGGGGAGAGCCCGGTTGGGCAGGCCGCGCGTCGCGCGTACAACGACATCCTGCCGGATGTCCTGGAGTGGATGGACGGGGCACCGGAACTGCTGGCGCGGCTGCACGGCCGGTACCGGCTGGGGATCGTCACCAACGGCCCGTCTGAAATTCAGCGCCCGAAACTCGACAAGTTCAATCTCGCCAGCCTCGTCGATGCGGTGATCGTGTCGGGCGAGGTGGGCGTCCATAAGCCGGACGCCGCGATCTTCGCGCATCTGTTGCACGCGACCGGTGTCCCGGCAGGCTCGGCGGCGCACATTGGCGACTCGTTGAGCGCGGACGTCGCAGGTGCCCACGCGGCGGGGATGACCGCACTCTGGCTGCCCCCGCGACACCGGGTGGCGGAGGAACGCGCCGCTGACATCGCGCCGCCGGACGCCGTGCTGGCGTCGCTGAGCGACCTCGCCAGCCTCTAGAGCACGCCTCGGACGCCGCTCGGCTACTCGCCCTTGCGCTGGTCGCGCAGGAACCGCTCGAGGTCATCGAGGATCTCGGGCGTCGGTGGCAACTCCGTCATGCCACCGGCATCGCTGCCGGGCGGCAGGGCGGGGCGGTTGGCGTCGTACTGCTCTTCGAGCTGGCGGACGTACGCCGCCGCCTCCTCGGACTCGGCGACCACCTGGCGGACCTGCTCATCGAACTGGTCGGCTTCCTCGGACAGCGGCTCCACCGAGGTGCTGGTGCCGAGTCCCTTGTCCACGAGCCGGATCAGCGCCGTCGCGATGTGCGGGTTGGGCCCCACGGTCAGGTAGTGTGGCGCCATCGCCCACAGGCTGGCGTTCTTCCACCCCTTGGCGCGGAGCGCGAGGTTGAGGACGCCGACGATCCCCGTCTGCCCCTGGTAGCGGGAGGCGGGCGCCTTCAGGCCGAACAGCGTCTCGAAGTCCTCGTGCGATGCGGAGAGCGAGACGGGGAGGGGGCGGGTGTGCGGCACACCAGCCGGCTGCGCGCCCAGCGTGACGCTGGTGGTGGAGCCGGTCGCCTCCAGCACCTCGATGATCGCTTCGCAGAAGGTGCGCCAGCGCAGGTGCGGCTCGGAGCCGGACAGCAGCAGCACGTCCCTTGACGCGCCGGGTGGTGAGGCGAGGTAGATCTTGTTCGCCGGCCAGTCCAGGATGCGCTCGCCGTGCTCCAGCCGGACGCGCGGGCGTTGCACGGTGAAGTCATAGAACCGCTCAGCATCGATCTCGGCGAACGGCGTGGCGACCCACTGGCGCGCGAGGTAGTCGATGGTGTGCGTGGCCGCTCCGGGCTGATCCGTGAAGCCGGAGAACGCACCGATCAGCAGCGGGTCGCGGAGGGGCCGGATCTCATCCAGCACTCGGATCGCCTCGTGCATACGGTCACCCTCCTGAAGTCGGGGGCCGTTCGTACGGCCCTGAGAAGAGCGTACGCCCTCGGCTGGACCGAGGGCGTACGTCGGTTACGTGTGTGCGGGCTAGATCTGCGAGAACCCGGAGCCCGGCCGGTCGATGCCGGTGCCCTTGCCGTTCGTGATCCAGCCAAACTCCTGCAGGATCTGCTGGCTGTAGGTGACGCGGCCGGTCACCTTGTCCAGCGGTTCCGAGGCCAGTAGCAGCGCGGCGCGCGCCATCATCAGCGGGGGCTCACCCTTCGGGTCGTCCAGGCCGTCCACCAGGTGGTGGAAGACGGTGCCCGGCGTGGGGACCACCTGCGACGGCGAGAACGCCGCCACGGTGATGCCGTGCTCGTACACCTCCTGCGCGAGGCCCTGCGCGAGGCCCTGCGTGAAGCGCTCGAGCGCTGCCTTCGATGCGCCGTACATGGTGCCGCCGGTGACGCGCGCGCCCGGGTACGGGCCGCGGCCGGGGCCGATGCCCGCGCCGGAGGAGATGTTGATGATCGCGCCGCCTTTGCGCTCGATCATCGCGGGGAGGGCGGCCTTCGACATCATGAATGGGCCGTGGACGTTGACCGCGAACGAGCGCATCCAGCGGCTGGCCGGGTAATCCTCAATCGGGATGTAGTAGTTCAGCGCCGCGTTGTTCACGAGGATGTCGACCGGGCCAAAGGCGGCGCTCGCCTCCTCCACCAGTCGCATGCAGTCGTCCTCTTCGGAGACGTTGGCGGTGACGGGGATCGCCTGGCCGCCGTTCGACACAATGTTCTGGACGGTGCGCTCCAGCGAGCCCTCCAGCTGGTGGTCGCCTTCCTTCAGCGTGCGGGCGGCGCACACCACCTTCGCGCCTTCGGCGGCGAAGAGTTCCGCGATCGCCTGGCCGATGCCGCGGCTGGCGCCCGTGACGATGGCCACGCGACCGTCGAGCTTGCCCATGAGTGATTCCTCCACGTGTCGGTCGAACGTGACCTGCCCCCGGTATTCATACCACCTGGAGAGTTAGTGTTTCGTCCCTGAGCAGCGGTGCCCCAG
>JAQCKI010000134.1 GCA_027592645.1 Chloroflexota bacterium
GTGCGCGAGGCGAGGTCACCCAACCCGTCGGTCGGGTCGACGAACTCGCCGCGCCGCGGCCCGCCGAGGCCCAGCGCCATCGCGTTCACGGTGAAGTCGCGACGCTCGAGGTCGGCCTCGATGCGTTTCGTGGCGCGGACCACCGGAAGCGCGCCGGGTGAGACATAATGCTCCGTGCGGAGCCGCGCAAGGTCGAGGCGGCGGTCGCCGGCGAGCAGGGAGGCCGTGCCGAAGCGCGCGGCCACCTCCACGCGCGCCTCGGTCGAGCCGAGCGCATCGCGGGTGGCGCGCAGGAAGGCGGCGGGGTCGCCGCGGATCGCGAGATCAAGGTCGTGGACGGGCTGCCCGGTGGCGATGTCGCGCACGGCACCGCCCACGGCCCACAGATCGATGCCGGTGGCGGTGGAGGCGGCCTCGGCGGCACGCAGCAGGGTACGGGCGGGGGGATCGAGGGCGTCGTGCAGCAGTTTCCTCGTAGGGCGCGTAAGCGGGTGATCAGATATTGACACTGATAGTGGCGCTTCCTACGATGCCTCGACCCGGTAGATTCTCCCCAGAATCTCCAGCCTTCTCCCGGGAGCACATCGTACGCGCCGTACTGGCGCGTGCGACCGGAGAGGCGTGGGCGTGACCCCCGTGACGGAAGATCGCGCCACCGGCACCGAGTCCGGCGAACCAGCCTCCTGGGATGCGCTTGTCGCGCGTCTGGGCGTTCCGTTCGACTCTGTGGATCTGCTGCGCACGGCGCTCACGCACCCCTCCTACACCAACGAACACCCCGAGGACGATCTGCCGACCAACGAGCGGCTGGAGTTCCTGGGCGATGCCGTGCTGGGCATGATCGTCGCCGAGCGGCTCTACCAGCGCTTCCCGGGCGTACAGGAGGGGCGGCTGACCGAGTGGCGCTCCGCCCTGGTCTGCGGCCCGACGCTCTCGCGCGTGGCCACTGAGCAACTCGACCTCGGCCGGTGGATGCGCCTCGGCCGTGGCGAAGAGCAGACTGGCGGCCGTGAGCGCGAAGGCAACCTGGAGCGCGCGTACGAGGCGATCGTGGGCGCGGTCTTTCTTGATCGTGGCCTGGACGTGGCGCGCGAGTTTGTCGCGCGGACGCTGGGCGAAGAGTTTGATGCGCTGGAGCGTGACCCAGGGGTGTTGAACCCGAAGGGCACGCTGCAGCAGGTGGCCCAGGACGACTACGGACGGCCGGAGTACGCACTGGTGGCACAGGAGGGGCCGGAGCACGACCGGCGGTTCACCGTGGAGGTGCGTCTCCAGGGCGAAACGCTGGGCATCGGGCATGCCGGCTCCAAGCAGGAAGCGGAGAAGGAGGCGGCGCGGCAGGCGCTGTCCCGGCTCCGCGCGCGCCTCGGCGGGCGCAACGATCGATCAGCGACGGCGGGGGTAGATGGGGCGACCGGTCAGGCCGCCCCCGGGATTGAGGACTAGGTGTACCTCCGACGGATGGAAGTTCACGGTTTCAAGGCCTTCGCGGACCGGCAACGGTTTGAGTTCGGCCCCGGCCTGACGGTGATCGCGGGGCCCAACGGCTCCGGTAAGTCCAACGTGGCGGACGCGCTCCGCTGGGCGCTGGGCGAGCAATCGGCGAAGCAGATCCGCGCGCGCAAGACGGAGGACGTGATCTTCTCCGGCTCCGACAAGCGCCGCGCCATGGGCATGGCCGAGGTCACGATCATCCTGGACAACTCGGAAGGCTGGATGCCGATCGAGTTCTCCGAGGTCTCCGTGACCCGTCGCGCGCACCGCACCGGTGAGAATGAGTACCTGATCAACGGCCAGCAGGTGCGCCTGTCGGACGTGGTGGACCTGTTCCGTCGCGCGCAGGTGGGCCAGAACTCATACGCCCACATGACGCAGGGCCTCGTCGACGAGGTGCTGAGCCTCCGCCCGCAGGATCGTCGCGAACTGATCGAGGAAGCCGCGGACCTGCGCCGCCACCGCCACCAGTTGACGCTCTCCGAGCGGCGCATGGTGGAGACGCGCGACAACCTGGGCCACGTGCGGATGCTGATCCGCGAGGTGGAGCCGCGCCTGCGTGCGCTCCAGCGCCAGTCGAAGCGGGCCGCCCGCTATCAGGAACTCGCCGGCGAACTGGGTGAGGTGCTCCAGGTCACGTTCGAGGCCGACCTGCGCCAGGCGCGCGAGGCACAGATCGCCGCGCAGTCCGCGCACGATCAGCACGCGCAGGCGTTCGCCGTCGCGCGCGACGAGATGCAGCGCATCGAGGCACGCCTCGGTGAGTTGCAGTCGGTGGTCGGAGAGCGTCGCGCCCGCCTGGAGGCACTCCAGCGCCGCGAGCGCGAACTGGCGGAGGAAGGCCTGCGACTGGAGCAGGCCGTCGCGCTCGCGCAGCAGCGCCTGCAGATGCTCGGCGAGCGGCGCGAGGAACTCGACCGCGCGATCGCGGGCACCGCGATCCCGGAGGACGATGCCGGCTCGATCGACGCGATGATCGCGGAGTTCGACCGTCGCGTCGCGGAGGAGCAGACCCGCCTCGGCCGCGATCGCGAGGCGCTGACCTCCGCAGATGAGGCGACCCGCGGCGTCCTGCGCGACCTGTCGGAGGCGGAGGCGCGGCGCGCCCGGCTGGAGGCGGAACGCGACGACCTCCACCGTCGCATCGAAGAAGAGCAGCAGCGCCTGACGCGTCGCGAACAGCAGCGCGTGGAGGCGGCGGCACAACTCGAGGTGCTGCGCGTCCACGCTACCGAGCAGATCGCCGCGATCGAGGCGCACGCGCGCGAAGCCGCGTTGCTGCAGGAGCACGGCCGCACCGCGCGCGAGCGGCGCGAGTCCGCGGAGCGGCGGCTGGAAGAGGCCCAGCGCGACGTCCGCACGGCGCAGGACGCCCTGCGCGAAGTCGAAGCGGGCGTGCGCGCGCTGGAGGAGCGGCAGGCGCTGATCCTCGCACTCCAGGAGTCGTTGCCCACGGCCAGTGGCGGTGCACAGGCACTGCTCCAGGCGGCGCGACAGCCAGCGCCCGAGGGTGCGGACGAGCACCCGCTCGCGGGGGTGCTGGACGCCGTCTCGCGGCTGATGCGCGTGCCGGACGGCCTGGAGGTCGCGATCGAGGCGGCGCTGGCGGAACACCTCACCGCCGTGGTGGTGGCGCGGTACGCAGACGCCGTGCAGGCTCTGGAGTACCTGCGGCAGGAGGGCGCCGGCACCGCCACGATCTACCCGATCGCCGACATCGAGCATCGCTACCCGCTGAACCTGTTCAACGAACGCGGCGTCGTGGGCATCGCGGCGCGCCTCGTGCGATGCGAGCAGAAGTACCGGCCGTTGGTGGACACGTTGCTGGGCCGCGTGATCGTGGTCGAGGACCTCCGCACGGCGGAGGCGATGATCAAGCGCGGCCTCGGATCGGTCGTGACGCGCGACGGCGTACTGCTGCGGCCCGGTGGCTCCGTCTTCGGTGGTCGCGCCGGTGCAGCCGCTGAGCAGTTCTCGCTCCATCGTGAACTGGAGGCGCTGCCGGAGCGCATCGCGGCCGCGCAGGCGACGGTGACGCCGGCGCGCGACCGGATCGCGCGGGCGGAGGCGATCCTCGCGGACGCGCGTGACGCCGTCGCGGCGGCCCGTATTGCCGTCGACGCCGCCGAGGAGGCGCGTCGCCAGCACGAGGGTCAGCGCACCGCGCTCGAACGCCGGCAGGCGACGATCGAGTCGGAGGTCACCGGCGTGGAGCGCCGCCTGCAGGTCGACCCGACCGAGGCGACGCGCGTGCCGGAGGTGCAGCAGCGCCTGGACACGACGCAGACCAACATCATCGAGGTCGCCGCACGCATCGAGGCGCTGCGCGACCGCTCGACCGCGGTCGGTACCGAGCGCGACCTGGTCGCGCAGCGGGTGACCGAGGCGACGCAGGCGCTGGCCGCCGTGGAGGCGGACCGGCGCTCAATCGTGGCGCAGCGCGAGGAGCGCGTGGCGGCGCGTCGCGTCGCTGTCGACGAACTGCGGCAGCGGCGGGAGTCGCTCGCGGCCGTGGTGAAGGAACTCGAAGACCTCGAACTGACGCTGCGCGACCGTCGCGAGCGACAGGCGAACGTCCGCACCGAGCGGGCGGATGTGCAGG
>JAQCKI010000135.1 GCA_027592645.1 Chloroflexota bacterium
ATTTCTTTTCCCGGTACCCCCGGAGGGTGCCGCGTCCCCATCGGAGGCGCAGAGGTGCCCACGCAAGCAGAAGGCCCGCCGTTCGGCGGGCCTTCGATGCTCCGAGGCAGAGGTCGGTCGCCGCTACTCCGCGGGTGTCTCGGGCGTCCCCGATGCCGCAGCGGCGGACCGACGGCGCGAGAGGGCCATCGCACCGATGGCGGCGAGTACCAGCGCGCCGATCACGATGCCGGAGATCACGGCCACGTTCATGCCGCCGCCACCGACCTCGGAGGTCGCGGACAGCGTACGGCCCTCCGGCGCGAAGAGCGGAACGTTCCACGTGAGCGCGCCATCGTCTTCGACGCGGTCGGCGTTCTGCGTGACGACTTCGCCCGGCAGTGCAATGCGGACCACCATGGTCACGTCGCCCATCATCGCCTGCGCCATTGCCATCATCTCGGCGTCTTCGCCGGTGGCATCGAGGGCTTCGGTGTTGGCCTCAAAACGCCAAGTGTCACCTTCACGGACTAGCGTGAATGCCTCGAAGAGGCTGGACTCGCCACTGAGCATCGCGCCATCCTCGCCGCTCACCGCGGCAAAGGTCTCTTCGATGGCCGCGCCTACGTCGGCACCGGCGGCAAAGGGCACGGTCACCTTCACGCCCAACAGGTCCTCGGTATCGATCGTCTCCACCGTTGCGCCGGGAGGCAGGGTGGACGGGTCAATCTCATCGGCGGGATTGCCGAGATCCTCGCCCTCCGCGATCGCCTCCAGGCTCTCGCGGTCGGCGGCGAACAGCACGGACAACGTGCCGGAGCCATCGTCGTTGACGCGGACTTCGATCTCGGCGGTGATGCATGCGGATGTGATCAGCGCGAATGCGACCAGCAATGGCAGCGTGAGTCGACGCACGGCGGGGCTCCTGCATCGGGCGCCGCCAGCATGCGGACGCGTGCGCCAGTGTACGCGCAGGCTTGGCCCGCGCGACGGGCACGGTAGGATCGATGGAAGGGGGCCGCCATGACCTATCGAGCAGGAGTGCTGACCGTGAGCGACGCCGGGTCACGCGGCGAACGCGAGGACACGGCCGGGCCCGCGGTCGTCACCCTCCTCAGTGGAGCGGGGTTCGAGGTCGTCGGGCGCGCCCTGCTGCCGGACGAGCCAGACCAGATCGCGGCGCAACTGCTGCGGTGGGCGGACGAGGACGACCTGGACGTGATTGTCACCACCGGGGGCACGGGCCTCTCCCCGCGTGACCGCACGCCAGAGGCGACCGAGCGCGTGATCGCCTTCCACGTCCCCGGACTCGAGGAGGCGATGCGCGCGGCGAGTATGGCGCACGTGCCCACGGCGATGCTCTCTCGCGCGGTCGTCGGCGTGCGCGCGAGCACGCTGATCCTCAACCTTCCCGGCAGCGAACGGGGCGCGCGCGAGAACCTGGAGGTGGTGCTGCCCGTCCTCGATCACGCCTGCGCGCTCCTCCGTGAGCGCGCCGAGGACGCGGCGCAGGCCCACCAGGCGCTGCAGGACGGCCCGGTCACGCCCGAGTGACCCCGGCCCCGTCGATCCGCTTCGACATCCTGACGATCTTCCCGGGCATGTTCACCGGCCCGCTGGATCAGTCGATCCTCTCCCGCGCGCGGGACGAGGGCCTGATCGATGTCCACCTCCATGACCTTCGCGACTGGACCCACGACCGCCATCGCACCGTGGACGACTACCCGTTCGGTGGCGGTGCCGGGATGCTGATGAAGCCCGAGCCGATTTTCGAGGCGCTGGAGGCGATCCGGCCGCTGACGGAGCCGGCGCCATACGTCATCTTCATGTCGCCGCAGGGCCGCCCGCTGGATCGCGCCCTGGTTGACGAACTCGCCGAGCGACCGCGCCTGCTGCTGCTCTGCGGGCGCTACGAGGGCGTCGATGAGCGCGTCCTGCAGCACGCGGTCGACCTGGAGGTTTCCGTCGGCGACTTCGTGGTCTCCGGGGGCGAACTCCCGGCGATGATGCTGCTGGACGCCGTCGCGCGTCGTGTGCCCGGCGTCCTCGGTGGCGAGGCCTCACTGGACGAGGAGTCGTTCGAGGGCGCGCTGCTGGAGTACCCGCAGTACACCCGTCCCGCCGAGTTCCGTAGCTGGTCCGTGCCGGACATCCTGCTCTCCGGCCACCACGCCGAGATCGCACTCTGGAAGCGCCGCGAACGTCTGCTCCGCACCCGCGACCGCCGTCCCGACCTGCTGGAGCAGGCCCAACTGACGGCGAAGGAGCGCGCCTGGCTGGCCGAGCAGGCCGGCGATGTCGCCGACCCGGGCTTCGCGCAGCGTGAGGTGGACGGTGTCATCTTCCAGGCGCGCGTGGCCGTGGTCGCCACCTCGGGCGGGCGGATCCTCCTCCACCGCACGGCGGGCGAGGAGATCTGGTCGCTCCCCGGCGGAAGGCTGCGCGTGGGCGAATCGGTGGCGGATGCCGCGCGCCGTGAGATGCAGGAGGAGGCGGGCGTCCGCGTCCGCCCGGGCGAGATCCTGTGGGTGATCGAGAACTTCTTCGAGTTCCACTCCGCCTTCGATGGTCCCGGGCGGGGGCGCCCGGCCACGCATCACGAGATCGGAGTCTACGTGGAAGCCACCGTGCCCCCGCGCTTTGAGGAGCAGGCGACATTCACCGGGGCGGAACTGGCGGGGACCGCCCGGGAGTTCGCGTTGGAGTTCCGTTGGTTCGAGGCGTCCGAGCTGGACGCCATCGACCTCCGCCCGGCCACGCTCCGCCCGCGGCTGGACGTACTGCTGAAGACTCGACGCTAGCCGCGCCCGGCGCGTACACTCATCCTTCGCGCGGCCTGTGGCTGCGCCTCCCGAGTATGCACCCCCCGATGGGAACCCCGGCCATGACCGTAGACCTTCGTGACCTTGCCCAGCCCCGTCCGGAAGGCCTGGCGGCGCTGCCCGAGTTTGGCCCCGGCGACACCATCCGCGTAATGGCCCGTGTGGTCGAAGGCGAACGCGAGCGGCTTCAGCCGTTTGAGGGCGTCGTGATCCGCGTGAAGCAGGGCCCCGCCGGGAACTTCACCGTCCGCCGCATCGCCTCCGGCGTCGGCGTGGAGCGCACGTTCCCGTGGAACAGCCCGCGCGTGGACTCCGTGACGGTCACCCGCCGCGGTCGCGTCCGCCGCGCCAACCTGTACTACCTGCGTGGCCGCACCGGCCGTGCCGCCCGCGTGAAGGAAGCCCCGCGCCGCTCCGCAAAGTAGCAGCGACCCGTCGAGACCACTCGATGACGCCGGGCGGAAGCCCGGCGTTCTCGTGTCAGGCCACCACGCAGGCAGGCGGGCGTCCGCGCCTATGATCGCCACATGACCTCACAGCGCGCCGCCGGCCGCCCTCGCTACGTGAAGGTCGCGGTCAACTCCGGGCGCGCGACGAACCTCACGTTCTCGTACTCGATCCCCCCGGGCCGTGAGGTCGCAGTCGGTGACGTTGTCCACGTCCCTTTCGGCGCGCGCTCTCTTCAAGGCATCGTGGTCGAGGGGCCGTTCGATACGCCCGGCTACGACCCCGACGCGGTGAGGCCGCTCGACCCGCCCGTGGAGGACGCGCCGCACGTCCCGCCGGATCGCATGGCGCTCGCCGGGTGGGTGCGCGAGCGCTACCTGGCTCCGGCGTGGGAGGCCTACGCCCTCGTCTTGCCGCCTGGCGCCGGCGAGCGCCCGATCACGGCGATCGCCCGAGGCGGCGGCGAGCCGGCGGCGCTCTCCGAGCGGCAGGCCGCGATCTACGACGCCCTCCGCGAGGAGCCGGTCGACCTGGACGACCTCAAGGCGCGGCTGGCGGAAGTCGTGCCGGCCCGCTCGTTCGAGGCAGCGTTGAACGTCTTGCTTCGCCGCGGGCTCGCGGAGCGTCGCTTCCGGCTGGACCGCCCGCGTGGCCGCGCCCGCGTGGTGGAGGTCGTGCGCCTCTCCGCCGAGCCGAAGCGGGCGCTCGCGTTCGCCGAATCGATCACCGGCCGCCGCTTCTCGCGGCGTGGCGGCGCCATCAAGGCGGTGGCCGCGGCCGGCGGCGTGGCGCCAT
>JAQCKI010000022.1 GCA_027592645.1 Chloroflexota bacterium
CCTCCTGTTTACGGGGGTTTGTGGTGGACCCGAGGGGGCTCGAACCCCTGACCTCAACACTGCCAGTGTTGCGCTCTCCCAGCTGAGCTACGGGCCCGTCGCAGCGTGGGATAGCCAGTGTAGGGACGCCCGAGGCTCGCGGTCTAGCGCGTTCGGCTCGCCTCGAACACCCGCTTCGGGAAGTTCGTGGTGATCGCGTCGACGCCGAGGGCGATCACCCGCGCGATATCCGCCGGGTCGTCCACCGTCCAGCACGCCACCTGGAGGCCGAGGTCGTGCGCCAGCGCGACCGCCTCGGGCGTCAGGGAGGTATGGATCGGGTTGATGCCGGTGACGCGCAGGGTGGCTGCCTGCCGGATCCGGTCGGCCATCTCCTTCGGCGTCATCGGGTGATGGGTGAAGTCCCAGTGCACCGGCATGCCGCGGAACAGGCGCAGCGCGCGTGCCACCTCGTCATCGAAGGTGGGGGTGAGCCACGTCCAGCCCTCGGCGCCCGCGGCGCGGACTGCCGCCGCGACCGCCGCATCGATCAGTGCGCCCGGCTCGGGGAGGTCGATGACGATGGCGGCGCGCCCGGCGAGGCAGGCGAGCGCCTCCTCCAGCGTGGGAATCGGCTGAGGCGGGTGCCCCTGCGGGCCGCCACATGAGAGCGCGCGCAGTTCACCGAGCGTCACCTCCGAGACGGCGCGCGGGTTGCCGGTGGTGCGCTCCAGGGAGGCGTCATGCATCAGTACCAGCGCGCCGTCGCGCGTGGCGCGCACGTCCACCTCCACCGCGTCGCAGCCGTCCGCCACGGCGCGTTCGATGCCGAGCAGCGTGTTCTCGGGCGAGTCGCCCTCGTTGGTGCGGTGCGAGATGACGTACGGCCGGCCCGAGGGGTGCATCGCGCCTCCATCCGCCCGCCGTGTGGCCGGGGCCACCGGAGGATCGCACACGCGCGTTGGGAAGGCGTGGTCACCATGCCATACTGCCCCACAAGCCGCGAACCGCGGCCGCGCACGAGAGGAGACGCCGATGCCCGGGCCGCTCGAAGGGATTCGGGTCGTTGACCTCTCGCGGCTGGCGCCCGGCCCGTACGCCTCGATGTTGCTGGGCGACCTCGGCGCGGACGTGACGCTGGTGGAGGCGCCCGCAGGTGCCGTGCAGGTGATCGGCGGGCGCGAGACGGACGAGGCCGCCGCCGACCGCCGCCGCGCGTTCGGCGCACTCGGCCGCAACAAGCGCTCGATCGTCGTCAACCTGAAGTCAGACGAGGGCCGCCAGGTCGTCCACGACCTCGCCCGCGAGGCGGACGTGTTCCTCGAGGGCTTCCGGCCGGGTGTCACGGATCGTCTGGGCGTGGGCTACGAGGCGATCCGCGCCACCAATCCTCGCATCGTGTACGCCTCGCTCTCCGGGTTCGGGCAGACGGGGCCGTATCGCGACCTGGTGGGGCATGACATCAACTACATCGCGGTCGGCGGAGCGCTCGGGATGATCGGGCGCGACGGCCGCCCGGCGCTCCCGCAGAACGTGATCGCGGACTTCGCGGGGGGCGGGCTGATGACCGCGTTCGCGATCGTCAGCGCGCTCCTCGCCCGAGGGCGGACGGGCGCCGGCCAGTACCTGGACATGGCGATGTCCGACAACGTCCTCTACCTGCTGGCGAGCGCCACCGGCGGCGTTCTCGCCGGAGGAGCGCCGCCATCGCCGGGCCGCGGCAACCTCGGCGGCGGGTCACCGCACTACAACGTCTACGAGTGCGCGGACGGGAAGTGGATCTCCATCGGGTCGCTGGAGCCGCAGTTCTGGGCGAACCTCTGCCGCGTGACCGGCCGCGAAGACATGCTCGACGGCGAGTTCGACGCATCGAGGCATGCCGAGTTCGCCGAACACCTCGCGCGGTTCTTCCGAGGCAAGTCCCGCGACGCATGGTTCGCCGACCTGCGCGCCGTGGAGTTGTGCATCGCGCCCGTACTCGATCTCCGCGAGGCGCTGGACGACGAGCACCAGCGCGCGCGGGGCATGGTGGTGGACGTGCCGGACGCGCGGGTCGGCAGCGTGCCACAGGTAGGCATCGGCCCGAAGTTCTCCGAGACGCCCGGTGCGGTGCACTCGACCGCGCCTCGGGCCGGCGAGCACACCGACGAGGTGCTGGCGGCGCTCGGGTACGACCAGGCGCGCGTCACGAGCCTGCGGGAGCAGGGCGTGGTGGGCTAGCCGGTCACCTGGAAGATCACGTTCGCGCTGGCGATCGCGTCCCAGATCGACTCGGCGAGGAACGGGCCGGGGCCGATCTGGTTGGCCCCCGTGGACAGCAGCGACATCACCACGACCCAGATGGCGAACCCGGCGAGGTTCGCGGCCACCACGGCGCCGCCGCGGCGCGCCGCCACGCTGGACAGCGCCTCGTGCGTCATCGCGACCCACGCGACGAGTAGCAGCAGACCGACCCCGAAGGAGATCGAGGGCACGGCCATCAGCGGCCCCAGCGCGAGCGGGGCGCACGCGAAGCCGGCCGTGCGCACCAGTTGCTCCACGCGCAGTGGCAGCCCAGTGAGGCGCTGGAGGGTGGCCGTGGCGACCACCAGCCAGGCCATCCAGAGCGCCATCGAGAACGCCGTCCCCAGCACCGTCGTCTTGAAGAAGACCGCGCCGCGGTCACCGAGGCCGGAGGTCACCCACCACAGCCAGCCACCGAGGCCGAACAGGAAGAGGCTAGCCACGGCGACGGCCACGGCGGGCACCGTCGCGCGGGCGTCCGTACGGAGTTCGTCGAACACACCGAAGTCGAGCGTGGCAATGCGCCGGAGGCGGTTGAAGGTGTCGCGGAGTATAGGCGGCAAGAGGTCTCCTCGGCGGTAGGTGGTGCTGCGTCGTGCATCGAGCCAGCCGGGGAGCGGGTCGATTCTAGCGCGCGGGAGCGAGGAGGCGTCGGGCGGCGCTACAGCGGCCGCTTCGAGGGGATGCCGGCACGCCTCGGGTAGCGGTCGCTCAGGTCGCCGCGGCGCTGGATGAGCACCACCGCCTGCTCCGGTGCGCCCGGTTCGAGCGACATCGGGATCGGGTCGAGCGCGACCCCGCCGAGTTCCTCGAGCGCGTGGCCCGCGTCGGCCAGTTCGTCCTGCCAGCGGCTCCCCTTGGGCGTCGCCAGCACACCACCGTCCCGCAGCAGTGGCACGCCGTACTCGGCCAGTACGCGCACGGCCGCGAGCGCACGCGCCACGACGAGGTCGAACGCGGCCCGCAGCGCGGGGTCACGCCCCGCGTCCTCCGCGCGCGCCTGCACCACGTCGACGCCATCGAGGCCGAGCGCAGCGACCACCTCGCGCATGAAGTCGCAGCGGCGGCCGTGCGACTCGATCAGCGTGAGGCGGAGGGATGGGTCGACGATCCGCATCGGCAGGCCGGGGAAGCCGCCGCCGGCGCCCAGGTCGGCGACGCGCACGTGGGTGCCGGCCAGCAGGCCGGCGGAGCGCAGCGCGACGAGCAACGCCAGTGACTCCGCGAAGTGGCGGCGCTGGATCTCCGCCTCGTCGCTGATCGAGGTGATCCCGGCCCACTCGTTTCGCTCCAGTGTCAGTTCCAGGTAGCGCTCGAAGGCGTCGTACTGCTCCGCTGTCAGGGCCAGGCCCAGCCGTGCCACCTCGGCGGCGAGGGGTGCCATACGGGGGTTCGAGGGACTTCCTGGTGCAGGATCGGGCATTGGGGCGTGCTCCATGCGTGATAAGCCGCGCGTTGACACGCCTCGCGACTATTCTCGTAGACTGGTGACAAGCGCGGAACCCCGTTTGCTGACACCCATACCGTTCGCACACGGTTGAACCGGCGGGAGGCCGCCCATGGCGGAGCATGTATCGGCGAGCGAAGCGCTCGTCCATTTCGAAAACTCGTTCGCGAACGAGCCGGAGAAGGCCGCGGAAGACATCCCGGTGGTGCAGTTGTTCATCGACTGGTTCGGTTCGGACCGGCTGATGAGCGAACTGACTGGCTCGCAGGTCGCGGACTATGCCAAGAACCACACCAGCGGCCAGCCGGAGGCGCTGGAGCCGCTGCGTGCCTTCCTGGCGCACGCTTCGCGCCTCGCCCTGACCGAGGTCAACCTGGTGCCGTTCCTGAAGCTGGGGCCGGCCGCCGGTGGCGCGCGCGGTGGGCAGGGCGCGAACCAGGACCTGGGCGGCAAGGCGTTCTATGTGACGCTGGACGGCCTGAAGTTCCTCGAGCAGCACCTCGCCGAAGAGAAGGCGAAGCGACCGTTGATCGCGGAGAAGCTCCGCGAGGCGATGGCGGACAAGGATTTCCGCGAGAACGCTCCGCTGGACGCCGCCCGCGACGAGCAGGGTCACCTGGAGGCGCGTATTCGCGACCTGGAGGAGAAGCTCCGCAACGCCGTCATCATCGATGAGGACGCCAAGGGCGGCCGCGCCAACGTGGGCTCCTTCGTACGGATGCTGAACCTGAGCACGGAGAAGGAACAGGCGTTCACGCTGGTCAGTCCGGCCGAGGTAGACCCGAAGAACGGCAAGATCTCGATCCAGTCGCCCGTGGGCGTCGCCGTCCAGAATCGCCTGGAGGGCGATGAGGTGATGGTCAACGCGCCGTCCGGTTCGTTCCCGTTCCGGATCCTGGAGATCCGCGGCTAGACGATCATTCGAGAGGCCTCTGCATGCCCCCCGTGATCGATGTGCAGCGGCTGGTGAAGCGCTACGGCGAGATTACGGCGCTGGGCGGTGTCTCGTTCCAGGTGGAACCGGGCGAAATCTTCGGCATCCTGGGCCCCAACGGGGCCGGCAAGACCACGCTCGTCGAGATCCTCGAGGGGTTGACCCGCCCGACGGAGGGCGCGGCGACGGTGCTCGGGATTCCCGTGGTAGAGCACCCGGACGCCGTGAAGGAACGCATCGGCGTTCAGTTGCAGGCTTCGTCCTACCACCAGTACCTGACGCTGTACGAGATCCTCGAACTCTTCGGCTCCTTCTACCAGCGCCGCGCTGATCCGATGGAGTTGCTCCGCCGCGTCCACCTGGAGGACCGCGCCGGCGCGCGCATCAAGCACCTCTCCGGGGGCATGAGGCAGCGGTTCAGCATCATGGCCGCGCTGGTGAACGAGCCAGAGGTGGTGTTCTTCGATGAGCCGACCGCAGGCCTCGACCCGGACGCCCGACGCGACCTCTGGGAGATCGTGCGGGCGGTACGCGACTCAGGCGCCACGGTGGTGCTGACCACGCACTATATGG
The DNA here is from genome assembly GCA_027592645.1 of Chloroflexota bacterium. Lineage (GTDB taxonomy): Bacteria > Chloroflexota > Dehalococcoidia > UBA2979 > UBA2979 > W-Chloroflexi-9. Next base: position 5,217 of record JAQCKI010000022.1, read on the forward strand.
AGGAGGCGGAGGTGCTGTGCGACCGCGTGGCCTTCCTGAACGCCGGCTCGCTGGTGGCACTGGACACCCCGCCGAGGCTGGTCCGCAGCCTTCACGCGCCCTATCACGTCACCCTCACGACCTCCGGCCCCATCGATGCGCGCCGCATCGAGCAGATCGATGGTGTGGCGGACGTGACTCAGCGCGCCGTGGCGGATGGCACCGTGACGGAACTGCGCTCCGGTGACACCCCTCGCGTCGCCGCCGCTCTCACCGCGCTCGCGAGCGAGACGGGCGTCGCGCTGCTCGACCTCGCGATTCAGCCCGCCACGCTGGAGGACGTGTTCCTCTCCCTGACCGGCCGAGGGCTCTCCGGCTCATGAAGACGCTGCTGTCCGCCAGCCTGAAGATGCTGATCCGCGACCACCAGGCGATCTTCTGGGCGTTCATGTTCCCGATGCTGTTCCTGGGTGTGTTCCGCCTCTTCTCGTTCGATTCCTACGGCACCACCAACCTGATCGTTGCCGGCGAGACGGCCGATGTGCGCAGCACCGCGCTGGTCGATGCCCTCGGCGATGTCGAGTTCCTCGACGTGACGGTGCGCGACGACCTGCCCACGGTCGCCGACGTGGAGGCCGCACTCGCGGACGAGGACGGACTGGACGCGGCGCTGTTCCTGACAGAGAGCGCCGGCCCCACACTTCAGGCGGAACTCATCATGGCGATCAACGACCCGATTGGGTCGTCCGTGACGGTCGCCGCGATCCGCGCGGTCGTGGATGGGGTCAGCGCCGCACTCACCGATGCTCCCCGGGCGATCGAGGTGTTCACGCGCTCCGTAGATGCCGATGAGGCGTCGTTCTTCGAATTCCTCGGGCCGGGCATCATCGGCATGGGCCTGATGTCGTTCGCGACGATCAGCCTGGCCGGATCGCTCTCGCGCTACCGCGAGGAGGGCGTCCTGCGACGGATCCGCGCCACCCCACTGGCCCCGTCGCGCTTCTTCGTCGCCGTCGTCGTGGCCCACCTCGTGATTGCGGCGGGGCAGGTGCTGTTGCTGGCACTCGTTGCGGAGGCGCTCGGCGCGAATGTCTTGCGGGGTGGCATCGGGTTCCTGCTGATCTGCATCGTTGGCACGGTGATCTTCTTGAACCTCGGTGTGATCATCGCGGGCCGCGTGCAGGGCCGCGGGGCGGTGGAGGGTGCCGCGAACGCGATCACCCTGCCGATGATGTTCCTCAGCGGTACATTCTTCCCCACCTCCGGTATGCCTGCCTTCATCCAACCGGTGGTCCAGGCGCTGCCGCTGACCCACATGCTGAACGCGCTCCGCGGCGTCACGATCCGGGGTGAGACCTTTGTCGAGCAATGGCCGTCGCTGCTGATCCTTGCCGCGTGGGTCGTAGGCACGCTGATCGTCGCGCGCTTCGCGTTCTCCTTCCGCGACGCATAGACCTCGACCAGTCCCGGGGGCGCCCTCGCGCCTTCGCGGGGACGCTCTAGCCGAGGACGGCGCGGTCGATCACCATCGCGGCGAACAGGGCTGCGAGGTAGAGCGTGGAGTAGCGGAACATCCCGCGCGTGCCCTCCAGCCCCTCACTTCGATACATGCGCACCGCGAACCAGCAGAAGCCCAGGCCGCCCGCGAGCGCCACGGCGAAGTAGATCACGCCGAGCGCCCCCGCCGCACCGAAGATCAGCGTCACGCACAACGTCAGCACGGAGTACAGCACCGTCTGGCGCTTCGTCTCCCGCTCACCCAGCACCACGGGCATCATCGGGATCCGCGCGTCGCGGTAATCCTTCTCCAGCGCCAGGGCGAGCGCCCAGAAGTGGGGCGGCTGCCAGTAGAAGACGATGAAGAACAGCAGCAGGCCGGCGATCGTGATCGAGTCCGTGACCGCCGCCCAGCCGATCAGCGGCGGCATGGCGCCGGCGACCCCGCCCAGCACCGTGTTGTGGACGGTGTGGCGCTTCAGGTACATCGAGTAGAGGAAGACATAGAACCCGAACGCACCGAGGGCGAGCAGCGCCGACAGGCCGTTCACCGTCAGGTAGAGCCACGGCCCGGAGCCGAGGCCGAGCGCGAACCCGAAGATCGCCGCGTGTCGCGCGGGGATGCGCCCGCCGGGGATCGGGCGGTTCTGCGTCCGGCGCATGATCTGGTCGATGTCGCGATCGATCCACATGTTGACCGCGCCGGCGCCGCCCGAGGCCAGCATCCCGCCGATGAGCGTCGCGATGACCAGTTGGGTGCCCGGCCAGCCGTCAGCCGCCAGGATCATCGCGGGGACGGTGGTGATCAGCAGCAGCAGCATGATCGCGGGCTTGGTCAGGATCACGTAGTCGCGCAGCAGGCGCCCGACCGCCGGCCGGGATGCCGCGAGCGCGTCCGAATCGATCGCCTCGGGGCCGGATCCCGTACGCACTCAGCAGGTCTCCCGCCCGAACTTCGAGGCATGCCGGTGAGGCCGCCACGATCTACTCAATTCTGATCAGAGGTTCGATGCTATCCCGTCAGCCGCGCACGGAGCAGGGGCGCGATTGCACTCAGCGGTGCGCCCTCAGCGGCGCGGCGTGGAGCCACTCCCGGAAGCCGCGTCGGCTTCCTCTAGGCGCTCCTCCAGCCGTTCAATCTCGCGCTGGAGGGCGCGGATGCGTCCCTGCAGGAGCACGAGGTAGACGAACAGGCAGGCCCAGAAGACCGCGAAGCCGGCGAAGAGATACTCGATATTGTCCATCAGGCCCCCTCGCGCCGGTCGACGCCGGCACGCAGGCCGGCCAATCGCTGGTGCATGCGTTCAGTCTCCGCGCTCAGTGAGATCAGCCATAGGACGAGCGACAGGATTCCGGCGAATCCCAGGAGCAGCACGATCAACATCTCATCCGGCAGGGCCGGCTTCGAGGTGAAGATGATCGGCTGCGGGTGCAGTGTCCGCCACCAGCGGACCGACATCTGGATCAGGGGCACGTCTAGGAACCCGATCACGCCGATGACCGCGGCATAGCGCGCCGCCTGCTCATCCATGGAATCGGAGACGGCGCGAGCCAGCAGGTACGCCGTGTAGATCAAGAAGAGGATGAGTGTGGTGGTCAGGCGGGCATCCCATGTCCAGAAGACGCCCCAGATCGGCTTCCCCCAGATCGCGCCGGTCAGGAGCACCAGGCCGCAGAACAGCACGCCCACCTGCGCCGAGCCTCGGGCGATCGGATCCCAGCGCATGTCGCGCTTCCAGAGCACCATGATCGAGGCGACGAAGGTGATGAAGAACGCCATGTAGGTGGCGATCGCCGACGGCACGTGAATGTACATCAGCCGCTGCACTTCGCCCTCGATGATTTCGCGTGGCGCGGCCACCAGCGCGCCGATGATCATCGCCATCATCGCGACGCCCACGATCGGCGGCAGCACCACCCACCGCAGTTCGAGCATCCGCCCGAGGAGGTTGGTCATCGCTCCACCGCGATCGGGAAGAGCAGCGCGGAGATCAGCGTGCTCCACAGCGCGAACACGCTCAGCAGCATCATCCACGGCGCGGTGCCCGCCTCGATGCCGAGCGCAGCGCCGGTGGCGCGCACGGCGCCGATGAGCAATGGGATGAGGAGGGGCATCGACAGCACCGGGAGCAGTGCTGCACGGGAGCGCACGCGGCTCCCCATGATCGAGAGGAGTGTCGTGAGCGACACGTATCCGATGGTCCCGATCAGCACGATGGCGAGCAACTCCGGGGTCACGAGCGTGGTGTCGAAGAGGATAGTCGCCAGCAGCAGCACGGAACACTCGACCACGAGCAGGGCGATGAGGTTGCTGGCGGCCTTGCCCAGGAACACCGCTGTGGGCGCCACCGGTGACATCAGCACGGCGTCGAAGGTGCCCTCGTCCGCCTCGTGCTGGAAGGACGTGCCCGCGGCGAACACGCCCGCGAACAGGAACGTGGTCCACAGCACACCGGGCAGCAGGGGGCGCACGTCGCGTGCGGCGAGGTCGAAGGCGAAGGAGTAGATCAGGACGCTGATCGCCGCGAATGCGAGGGCTGAAAGCCACCCGGTGCGGTGTCGCCACGCCAGGCGCAGGTCCTTCTCCATCACGACCCATGCGAGCCTCATCGGGCCGCCCCCGCACCGGCGGCACTGACGGGCAGGCTGACGGTGTCCTCCACGACCCGCCCACGTTCGAGCCGCACGAGGCCCGTGGCCCACGCCTCCACGCGGTCGACTCGGTGGGTGGCGGCCAGCACCGTGAGGCCGGGCAACGTCAGAGCCAGTTCGTCGAGCAGCGCCATGCCCTGTGGATCGAGGCCGGTCTCCGGCTCGTCTGCCAGCAGGACGGCGGGCCGGTGCAGCAGCGCCCGCGCCAGCGCCAGCCGCTGGTGGTAGCCACGCGACAGCACGGCGGTGGTCTCCCGACGCCGCAGCCAGAGGCCCACGGCCCTCAGCAGTTCTTCGATGCGGGCGGGCGCGTCCGGCACGTCGTACAGCCGGGCGAAGAACTGGAGGTTCTCCAGCGGGCTGAGGTCCTCGTACACCATCGGCTGATGCCCCAGCACGCCGATGCTGCGGCGGAGCGCCGCCGGGTTGTGGCCAATGTCGTGCCCGAGCACCGTCGCGCTGCCGAGCGTGGGTGAGACCAGCGTGGAGAGCATCGCCAGCAGCGTGGTCTTGCCGGCGCCGTTCGCGCCGACCAGCGCCACGCGCGCGCCTACGGGGATCCGCACGTTCACGGCGCGCACCACATCGATGCCGCCGTATCGCCTCGTGAGGGCGTGGGTCTCGACGGCGATCGGAGCGGCGCTCACGCGGCGGGATCCGGGCGCCGCGAGGCGGCAACTGCGACCGCGCCCCCGATGCCAAGGGCGGCGAGCAAGGCTGCGATGATCGCAGCGGGGAGTTCGGTGAGCGCGTTCACGTTCGGGGTGGGCGAGATGCCATCGAGCCGTACGAGCAGCGACTGGCCCGGCTCGGTGGCGCCCTGCGCGACCACCTTCAGCACCGCCGCCGTCGCACCTTCGCCCACCGTCACGTCCCCCTCGGACTCCGCCGGCGACTGAGGGTCGATGCCGCGCAGGAAGCCCTGCGGCACGCGCGCCTCGATGCGACCGGTGGTCACCGGCGCGGTCACCCGCAGCAGGTACGCATCTTCCGCTACGTCGTACTCCACGAGGTAGCGGGTGACGACCGAGGTGGTGGTGAATGGCTGGAATGGCACCGCCGCGCTCACCGCCCCGGCCTCGAGGGTGAATGCCCCCTCGGCGTTGTCGCCCGTGGCCTCCAGCGTGCCTTCGGGGGCGGGGATGCGCAGCGTGACGCCGCGGTCGTCGCCCACGTACACGCGGTCGCTCGGGTTCGTCACGAGGTCCTCGCGGATGAACCCCATCCGCCCGAGGTCGCGGTCGACGGCCACGAGTGTCATCAGTGTCTGTTCGATCACCAGATCGGGCCGCTCGGAGGTGGTCTCGTACACCGTGACGTCCTGCTCCAATTCGGGCGTCTCCGGGGCCAGGATCGCCGGCGGGACGAAGTACTGGATCCCGCGATACGTGACGATCATCACGTACGTCCGCGCGAGGATTGCCGGCACGCGCGCCTCGTACCGGCCATCAACCACGTCGGCGGTGACGGCACCGGCGACGGCCTCGCCTTCGAGGATCACGATGCGGATACTGAGTGCGGACTCGTCCAGCGCCGCACCGGCGGTGCCCATGATCACCGCACCGGAGAGGCGCCCGTCCGCCTCCTGTGCGGTGCCGGGTGCGGGCATCGCCAGCAACAGCACGAGCCCGGCCAGCGCGATGGTGAGCGGTGCGAGGCGGCGCATCAGGCGCCCTCGCCGAGGTTGCGGAGTGCGTCCGTCACCACGCGGAGCCGAGGCCCCAGCGCGCGCCGAGCGTCGGCGCGGTCGGCTTCGGTGATGCGCCCCATCGCGAGGTCATCGTCGATCTCGCGCAGCTCTGCGAGGAGCGACTCGCGGCGTCCGAGGAGGTCCGCCACGGCATCGCCGGGATTCGGCACGCGGTCGGCGGCCCGTGGCCACGCGATGAACGCGGCCGCAAGGGCCGCCACGGCGGCGAAGACGAGCCATTCCATCAGGCGTCGCGCTCCTCGGCCGCTCGAAGCTCGGCGTCCAGCCAGTCGTCGTCCACCGGCGCTGTGGCGGCCGGTGCGGGTCGCGCGCGGCTCCGCAGCGAGAGCAGGAACCACCCGCCGGCGAGCGCGACGAGGGCCAAGGCGCCCGTCACCCAGCCGAACAGCCACAGGTTGAACCCCTCGCGCGGGAGTTCGGCGCGCACCTGCGGGCCATAACGTGTCTCGAAGAACAGGATGATGTCGTCCGCGGTGGAGCCTGCCTCCAGCCGTTCGCGGATCAACTGCTTCATGTCGTAGCAGATCGCCAGTTCGCAGACATCGAGCCGCTTGTTGGTGCACTGCGGGCAGAGCAGCTGCCGCTCGATGGCGATCGCCTGCTCTTCGGTCGCCGGGAGCTGCGCGGAGCCGGTGGTGGCGGCGAGCACGGAGAGGCACGCAGTCGCGACCGCAGCCACCAACACCACCATGAGCGGGCGTGAGAGGGCCGTGAGCAGGCTCATGCCGGCTGTCCGCTCGCCGGTGCCGCTTCGTCAACCTCGATGGCGCGGCGCGACTTGAACGGTGCGAACGCCAGGAGCCCACCCGCCGCGAAGATGCCGCCACCGATCCAGAGCCAGATGATCAGCGGGTTCATGAACGCCTGGATCTCGGTCAGCTGTTCGGCGTCCCACCCCTGGACGAACAGGTAGAGGTCGCGACGCAGGTTGCCCTCGACGGCCACCATTGCCGCCGGCTGGTCGGGGAAGTTGGCGAAGAAGCGCCGGCCCGGCTCCATGAACCCGATGAGGCGTCCATCCCGCTCCACGCGCACCACCGCGACGATCTCCACCTCGATGCCGTTGACGCCGGGTGAGCGCCCCTCGAGGCCCTCGAAGGTCATCGTGTAACCGCTCGCCTCGAACGACTCGCCCGGGCGCACCAGCGCGCGCGTCTGCTCCTGGTAGACGGTCGAGGCGATCACGGCGATCGCCATCACGGCGACGCCGATGTGCACCAGGTAGCCGCCATACTTGCGCGGGTCGCGGTTGAACAGCGCGCCGAAGGCGACCGGCCACGGAGCGCCTCGGGCCGCCCGTAGCGCACGTGCGCCGGTCGCGTACTCGCGTGCGGTCGCGGCGAGGATCGCCACCGCCCCGGCGAGCCCGGCGAGCGCGAACGCGTCGCGCACGCCGATCGCAATCAGGCCCATCACGGCGACCAGCGTGACCGCGGCCGGGAAGAGGAAGCGCCGCGCCAGCGTGCCCGAAGCCGCCTTGCGCCACGGCAGCACCGTGCCGGCGGCGGTCAGGAACAGCAGCACGATCAGCAGCGGGCCGACCACGTCGTTGAAGAACGGAGGCCCCACCGTGATCCGGACGTTCTGGACGAGTTCGGAGAACACCGGGAACAGAGTGCCGCCCAGGATTACCAGCGCCATGGCGATCATCACGTAGGTATTCATGATCAGCCCGGCCTCGCGGGACGCGAGCGACTCGAACTCGACCTCCGCGTGCATCCGCGGCAGCCGCCACACCAGCAGCACCACCGACACCAGCACGGTGATGCCGACCAGTACGAGGAAGTAGGGGCCCACCTCTGACTGTGCGAACGAGTGGACGGAGGCGACCAGCCCGGAGCGCACGTTGAACGTGCCGAAGACCGCCAGCGCGAACGCCGCCAACACCAGCACCAGGTTCCACAACTTCAGCATCCCGCGCCGCTCCTGCACCACCAGCGCGTGCAGGAACGCCGTCATCGGCAGCAGCGGCAGGATCGCGGAGTTCTCCACCGGGTCCCAGCCCCAGTAGCCACCCCAGCCCAGCACCGTGTACGCCCACCAACCGCCGAGGAAGTTGCCGACGCTCAGGATCAGGAACGAGGCGAGCGCCCAGCCTCGGGCGTGGCGGATCCACGCCTGGTCTAGCCGCCCGGACATCAGCGCCGCCGCGCCCAGCGCGAACGGGATCGAGGTCGAAACGAGGCCCGTGAGCAGGAACGGCGGGTGGATCAGCATCCCCGGGTCCACCAGCAACGGGTTCAGGCCGATGCCGTCCTCAGGCGTCACCGGGCTCAGCCGGAACGGGGAGGCGAAGAACACGAGCGCGATCAGGAACGCGATCAGCGTCGCGCCCAGCGTGCCGATGGCGTGCGGCGCGCCCCACGGAATCTTCGGGACCGTGATCAGTACGAACGCGGCCATGAACATGGACATCGACCACGTCCAGAACAGCAGTGACCCCGGCTGGCCGCTGTAGAGCGACGCCCACTTCATCCGCGCCTGCATCCCCTCCGAGGAGACCGAGGCCACGTGCGCGATGCCGAAGTCGTTCGTGAGCAGCGCGTAGCCCAGCGCCACGATCGCGACCGTGGTCAGCGCCGACGCGGCGAGGATCGCTCGACGCCCCGCCATGAGTGCGAGGCGGGAGTGGGCATGCTGGCCGTAGATCGATGCGACGACGGCAACGGTGGAGGCGGCGAGTGCGATCAACAGCGCCGCGGCCCCAATCGTGGCCGTCAGGTTCATCCCGGCGCCCTAGTAGGGGGCCGGCGTCGCGGTGGCCGGGACGAAGTGCGAGGAGATGGAATCGCTGGGCGGCGTATCGGCGAAGAACTCGTCTTCGTGCTTGATGATCAGCGAACTCGCCTCCACCAGGCCACGACGGCCGGTGCCCTCCACCACGACGAGTGCGTACGGGCCGAACAGGTTCGGCACGACGCCCTCATCGAACTGCACGGAGATGCGGTCGCCCTCGTCGCCCTGGATGTCGAAGCGCACCGGGCGGCCGGCGATCTCCTCGACGGTGTCGGGGACGACGCGCCCGGCGACGCGGACGCGGGTGTCCTCCAGCGCGGGGTTCGCGAGGTACTCGGCGGGGGTGAGGTAGTAGGAGAGCGACGAGCCGGCCGCCTTGAACGCCAGGATGCTGATCGCCGCGCTGGCGACCACCAGCACCATGATCAGGCGCGCTCGGCGGCTGGATAGCAACTCGGTCATGAGCGTTCCCTCGTCCCGCCGGCGATCTCATCGAGCAGCGTCCGCAGCGTCGACTCGTCCAGTGCACCGTCATAGCGGGTGCGGATCTGGAGGCCGGGCTCAATGAAGTAGGCGGTGGGCAACCCCTGCACTCCGTACTCTACATAGACAGCACCCCCAGCGTCTGCCGCCACCGGGAACGTCAGCCCGTGCCGCTCGATGAAGGCGCGGGCGTCCGGGTTGGTGTCCCACATGTTGACGCCCAGGAAGACGTAGCCGCGGTCCCGGTACTCCTCTGTCCAGAGGCGCTGGATGACCGGTGCCTCCTCCTCGCAGGGGTAGCACCAGGACGCCCAGAAGTAGACAAAGACGGGGCGGTCGGAGACCGCTTGCAGGTCGAACGTCTCGCCATCGAACTGCTCGATCTGGAAGGTGGCGGCGGCGGCGTTGACCTCGCTGCGGCCCTCATCGGGGCCGCCGATGCCGCGGGCCATGGCGATCGCGAGGACGCCGACGAGCCCCAGGAGCAGGGCGCCGGCGGCGCCGGCCAGCCAGCGGGCGAGTTGAGTGTTCATCGTGATGGAGGCTAGGCCCGGCAGGGTGCTGACTTCAATCGCGGCCCGTTATGGGCTGTTTTCGCAGTCGTGGCGGGATTGTCGCGCCTCTGACTGTCCTAACGCCTGACCTCCGGAGGCACCTCCTCGCTTGACCGTGTATTTGGCGGGTGTTACTTCTCCGTTACCGCGCGACGAGCGCCGGGCGGTGCCGCGCGTGCGGAGAATCCGACGGCCGCCGAGTACGGAGGACGCTGTGGGCAGGTCTGGTCCCAGGCGAATGATCGCCATTGTTCTGTCGCTCGTGATCACGGCCGTGACCGTGTGGCTGATGTACATCGCATTCGTCGACTCTGCGGACACCCCGCAGACGACGTATCAGGCGATGTCAGACAACGCGCAGCTGGCGCAAGACGTCTACACCATCATCTTCATCCTCGCCGGTGCCGTTATGGCCGGGGTCATCGCGCTGACGCTGGCGTTCAGCTTCATCTACCGCGAGCGACCCGGGCAGCAGGCGCTGCAGATCCACGGCAACTCCAAGTTGGAGCTCCTGTGGACGCTGCTCCCCGTGCTGATCGTGGCCGCCATGGCCGTCCCGACCTTCAACGCGATCGCGGTCATTACCGGCGACGCGCCTGAGGACTCGCTGGAGGTCAAGGCGGTCGGCTACCAGTGGTGGTTCCAGTTCCAGTACCCGGAACTCGGCGTGGTCACCGCGTCTGACCTGCACCTCCCGGTGGATCGCCCGATCCTCGTGAAGCTCGAGTCGAAGGACGTGATCCACTCGTTCTGGGTGCCCCAGTTGAGCGGCAAGGTGGACATGGTTCCCGGCCACACCAACCAGTTGTGGTTCACGCCGAACACCGTGGGCGAGTTCATGGGCCAGTGCGCCGAGTTCTGCGGCCTCTCCCACGCCAACATGCGCTTCCGCGTCTTCGTCCACACACAGGAGGACTTCGACGCCTGGGTGCAGTCCCAGCTGGCCGAGGCCGCTACGCCCGAGGAGGGCCTGGCGGCTGCCGGCGCTCAGCAGTTCACGATGAGTGGTTGCATCGGCTGCCACACCGTGCGCGGTAACGCGCTGGCCATGGGCGTCATTGGCCCGGAGCTGACCCACTTCGGCTCTCGCACCCGGCTGGCTGGCGGCATGGTGGAGAACACCGAGGTCGAATTGCGGCGCTGGCTGAAGAACCCGCCGGCGATGAAGCCGGGCTCGATCATGCCGAACCTGAATTTGACCGACGAGCAGATCGATTCGCTGGTCGCTTACCTCTACAGCCTGCAGTAGGCATGGGGTTGGCGAGCAACACGTTCCACAGGCGGCGGCAGGTGTCCGCGCGCAAGGTTGGAGGACGCTAGATGGCCACCGCTGTCGGATCACTGTCGCAGCCGGAGGATCGTTCCAAGATCTGGGAGTGGATGACCACGGTCGACCACAAGAAGATCGCGGCCCTCTACGGTGTGACCGGCTTCACCTTCTTCCTCTTCGCAGGTATCCAGGCGCTGTTGATCCGGACGCAACTGGCCGTGCCGAATGGCACCGTGCTGGACGCGGATCTCTACAACCAGCTCTTCACCACGCACGCCCTGACGATGATCTTCCTTGCGATCATGCCGCTGGGCGCCTCGTTCTTTAACTACTTCATCCCGTTGCAGATCGGTGCGCGGGACGTGGCTTTCCCGCGCCTGAACGCGCTGGGCTACTGGACCTTCCTGGTCGGTGGCGTGATGCTCACCAGCTCATTCTTCCTGGGCGGTGCCCCGGACGGCGGCTGGTTCGCCTACGCGCCGTTGACCTCCACGGAGTACGCGCCGGGCAAGAACCTGGACTTCTACACCGTCTCGCTGCTGATCCTGGGCATCTCGTCGCTGATGGGTGCCCTGAACTTCGCCGTCACGATCATCAACATGCGCGCACCGGGCATGTTGATGATGCGTCTCCCCGTCTACATGTGGATGACGCTGGTGGTGGCGTTCCTGCTGATCCTGTCGCTGCCGATCATCACCGTCGCGCTGATTCAGCTCTACTTCGACCGCAACTTCAGCACGCACTTCTTCAGCCCGGAGGCCGGTGGCGACCCCATCCTCTGGCAGCACATCTTCTGGCTCTTCGGTCACCCCGAGGTCTACGTGCTGATCCTGCCCTCAATGGGCATCGTCTCCGAGGTCCTACCGGTGATGTCGCGGAAGCCGCTGTTCGGCTACTCCGCCATCGTCTTCGCCGGTGCGGCCATCGGTGTGCTCGGCTTTGCGGTGTGGGCACACCACATGTTCACGACCGGCCTGGGCACCGTCCCGCTGATCGTGTTCTCCGCCTCGACGATGGCGATCGGTGTCCCGACGGGCATCAAGATCTTCAACTGGCTGGGCACCATGTGGGGCGGCAACATCCGCTTCACGACGGCGACGTACTTCGCGGTGTCATTCATCGCGCTGTTCACCATCGGCGGCATCTCCGGCGTCATGCACGCCTCGCCGGCCGTGGACGGCCAGCACCAGGACTCCTACTTCGTGGTCGCCCACCTGCACTACGTGCTGTTCGGTGGCGCGATCATGGGCATCTTCGCGGGCATCTTCTACTGGTTCCCGAAGATGACCGGTCGCTTCCTGGACGAGCGGATGGGCAAGTTCACGTTCTGGGCGCTGTTCGTGGGCCAGAACCTGACGTTCTTCCCGATGCACTTCCTGGGTCTGGCCGGCATGCCGCGCCGTATCTACACCTACGACGAGGGCCTGGGCTGGGAGACCTGGAACCTGGTGGCGACGGGCGGCTCGTACATCATTGCCCTCGGCGTGCTGGTGTTCCTCATCAACTTCTTCAAGACCATGCGGCAGGCGCCGACGGCGGGTGACAACCCGTGGGACGGTGGCACGCTGGAGTGGGCCACCTCCTCGCCCCCGCCGGAGCACAACTTCGACGTGGTGCCCGAGGTTCGCGACCGCGACCCGCTCTGGTACAACCGCGACCACGGGATTGCGGCGGCTCCGAAGCCGGAGCACCTGCACATCCACCTGCCGCCGCCGTCCTACATTCCGCTGGTGGTGGCGATGGGCGTGGCCCTGCTGGGCATCGGTGCGCTGTCGCACATCGGTGTGTCCGTGCTGGGCGTGGCGGTGATTGTGTACGGCGTCTGGGCCTGGGCGCTCGAACCGACGGAGTAGCCGCTCGGTTGGGACGAGTTACGAACGGGAAAGCGAGCAGGAGGCGGTATGGCCGCAGCAGCACACGAATCGGGACATCACACCTCGCTGGGGGTCGATAACCGTAAGCTCCTGATGTGGATCTTCCTGGCGTCCGAGTGTCTCTTTTTCGGGACGCTGATCTCCACCTACCTGGTCTTCAAGGGCCAGTCCCTGGTGGGACCGTTCCCCGGGGAAATCCTGGACATCCCGCTGACCTCGGCCAGCACGTTCGTCCTGCTGATGTCGTCGCTCACCATGGTGCTCGCCGTGTACGGCGCGCAGCACGGGCGACTGGGCCTCATGCGGGGGATGCTGCTCGCCACGATCCTCCTCGGGCTGACGTTCCTGGGCTTCCAGGTGTACGAGTTCCGCCACTTCGGCCACCTGGGGCTGAACCTGGGCACGAACCAGTTCGGCGCGACGTTCTACCTGATGACCGGCTTCCACGGCACGCACGTGGGCGTCGGCGTCCTCTACCTGATCTCGCTGCTCATCGGCTCGATGCGGCGCAGCGGGCTGGGCAAGGAACGGGCACTCTGGGTGGACACGGCGGGCCTGTACTGGCACTTCGTGGACGTCGTCTGGATTGTCATCTTCACCATCGTCTACCTGATCCCGGAATAGCCGGAACGGAAGAGGAACGCCATGGACCACGAGGCATCTGCCGGCCACGGCCACGAGCATCCGCCGACCACGATTCGCCAGTACATCATCATTGGCGTGATCCTGGCGATCATCACAGCCGTGGAGCTGTGGGTGTCGTACGCGGGCCTCGGTGCGATCGAGATTCCGCTGCTGCTGATCATGTCGGCGGTCAAGTTCGGCATCGTCGCTGCACTGTTCATGCACCTGAAGTTCGAGCACAAGATCATGACGCGGATGTTCCTCATCGGAATCGTCCTCGCCACGGCCCTGCTGCTGGCCGTCATCGCGCTCTTCTGGAATGACGCGACTGACAACCGCGTGCTGCCCGACCGCTCCGAGAGTTCCGCCCCGGCCCACTAGCCGGAACCTGCGACCACACGCGAAGGCCCGCCCGCGAGGACGGGCCTTCGTCTTGCCCTCGAGCCGAGCGAGGTGCGGTAGTCGTGCGCCGCGGTCGCCCTCGACCGGCGCTCAGCCGGCGGACGTGGCTCCGGGCGTGACGGCCGAGGCCTCGCGGGCGCGCTGCTCGTCGCGGCGGCGCTCGTCCTCGATCGTCTGGCGCTCGGACTGCCGCCACCAGACGCGGAACAGGATCGCGGCCACGGTGAGGTTGATCGCCTCGCCGAACGGCACCCACATGAGCAGGCCGGCGATCTCCTGGTCTTGCAGCGCGTCCCACGGCAGGAACAGGTGGACGCGGGTGTAGGTCTCGTACAGCGGCTCGGGCGAGAACGTGATCATCGCCGCCAGGATGTGCTTCGGGATCATCGCTCCGTAGAAGTAGAGGATGCGGAAGCCCAACGGGATCCGGGACCGCAGTGGCTTCGGGTCGATGATGTTCCACCAGAAGATCATCGAGATCGCGAAGAAGGAGAAGTGCTGGAAGAGGTGCAATGCGTTGTTGTTCAGCGCCGCGTCGTACCAGCCGGGCATCAGGTGCCACAGCCACTGGAGGAGGGTGAACATCCCCAGGGCAACAATGGGGAACGTGAGCACGCGCCACGCGCCGCGCCCGACGCTGCTGCGCAGCGTCGGGGTCACGATCCGCTTCCGCACCCATCGAGGTAGCCCCCGCAGCATCGGTGTCGTGGGTGCGCCGAGCAGGATCAGCGGCGGCACCAGCATCATCACCACGTTGTGCTGGACCATGTGCATCGAGAAGTGGTGCTCGCCGAGCCGGTCCAGTGGCGATTGCACGGAGAGCAGGAGCACCACCAGCCCCGTGTAGTACGAGGTCACCCGCCAGCGCGAGTGCAATCGCGAGCGTTCGTCCCAGCGGTGCAGCCCGCGCGCGTAGTAGAACGCCGCGAGCGCGACCGGAATCACCACGATCGGGTCGAAGTTCCACGCGAGCCACCACGGGCCCTCGGAGATCACATCGTGCGACGGCATCGTCGCGCGGTCGAAGAGTGCGAGGGCAGCGGTGAGGGCCATGCGGTGGGCTCCGTTGGTCCCGGTGGGGGCGCTGCCAGTGTCGCCCGCCGGGGCGTCACGCGCATCCGCCGGCGCTACAACCGGGCGGCGTTCGCCTCCTCGCGCGCATCGGCGACGCGCATGCGCTGGTACCACGTCAGGAAGATCGCGATCACGGCGACCACGTGCACGGCATCTCCGCCGATCCACATGATCATGCCACCCAGCACCTGGTCGTCCTCCAGCGACAGGTCGAAGATCGGTTCGGCCTCGGCGTAGGCGGGGTAGAGCAGGCGGTCGGAGAAGACGATCAGCGCCGCCAGCCCGTCCTTCGGCACCGCCCCGGCGAAGACATAAAAGATGCGTGGCAGGTGCGGGATGCGTGATCGGAGCGGGTGCGGGTCGATCACGTTCCACCAGAACAGGAGCCCCGCCGCCAGGAACGTGATGTGCTGAACCTCGTGCACCCAGGCCGACTCCATCGCGCGCTCGTACCAGCCGGGAGCCAGGTGCCACCACCACATCACGAACGTGAGCAGCGCGATGGCGACCAGCGGGTGGGTGAGCCATCGGAAGGCCCGATGTACCGCACGACTGGCCGCCAGCGGCCGTACAACGCCCCTGCGCGCCCATGCGGGCAGCCCGCGGAGCATCGGGGTGGTCGGGGCGCCCAGGAGCAGCAGCGGGGGCACCACCATCATCAGCAGTTCGTGCTGAAGCATGTGAAACGCGAAGTGGTGCTCGCCCAGCCGGTCGATCGGTGACTCAATCGCCAGCAGCAGCACCCCGAGCCCGCCGAGGAACGACGCGGTGCGCCACGGGGAGTGCGGGTGTGTGCGGTCGGTCCACAGCCGCAGGCCGCGCAGGTAGACGAACGCGGCCAGCCCGATGCCGATCAGCAGCCCCGGGTCGGCGTTCCACGCGAGCCACCAGTCGCCCTCGATGGGCACGTTGTGGCCGGGAGGCGCGATGCCGTCCAACCGTGCGACTGCGTCCGACTGTGCCACGCGCGCCCTCCAGTCCCCGACAGTGTGAGGGACGCCGCAGGCGGGCGCATACCGGGCCCGGGCGCGCGCGATTGACGGTCGCCGCCGGCCCTGCCTACCATCACTCGCGAATACTTTGCGTATCTAGTACGCTAACTGAACCGCGTGCCGAGCGGGTGCGCGGACGGGAACTGACCTATGCAGACGCTCCGTGTCGCCCTCGCGCAGATCAACACCACCATTGGGGACTTCGAAGGCAACCGCGCGCTGATGCTGGCAGCGGCCCGGCGGGCGGCCGACGCGGGCGCGGATCTCGTAGCCTTCCCGGAACTCGCCGTCACCGGCTACCCGCCGGAGGACGCTCTCCTGCGCCCCGCCTTCATCGCGGACGCCGAGGCGAGCCTGCAGCAACTGGCCGCCGACTCCGCGGGCCTGCCGGTCATGGTCGTCGGCTGCCTCACGTTCGACCGCCACCTCCACAACAGTGCCGCCATTCTGCACGGCGGCCGTGTGGTCGCCCGTTATCACAAGCAACGGCTGCCGAACTACGGCGTGTTCGACGAGGAACGCTACTTCGAGCCCGGCACCGAGACCCTAATCTGCGTCATCGGGGGCGTCGAGGTCGGCATCACCATCTGCGAGGACGCCTGGTACCCCGGCGGCCCGGTGAGCGACGCGGCGATCGCGGGCGCGAAGGTGATCGTGAACATCAACGCCTCGCCGTTCCACCACGGCAAGACGCGCGGTCGCGAGCGCATGATCGGCACGCGCGCGGCGGACAACATCGTCTCGTTCGCCTACGTGAACCAGGTCGGCGGGCAGGACGAACTGGTCTTCGATGGCAACTCGTTCGTGACCGATGCCACCGGCGACCTGATCGCCCGCGGCGCGTCGATGGCGGAAGACCTCCTGATCGCCGACCTCCCCGTGGAGGAGACGGTGCGCCTCCAGATGCACGACTCGCGCCTGCGGCGGATGCGCGATGGCGCAATGGCCGCCCCGGTGCGGCGCGTAGACATCACGCCCGCTGCCACCGCGCCGCGCTCGCCGATTGCCGCCACCGACCTCACCCCGCCGGACGACCTCGCCGAGGTCTACCAGGCGCTGGTCGTCGGCACGCGCGACTACATCCGCAAGAGCGGCTTCGAGCACGCGTTCGTCGCACTCTCGGGCGGCATCGACTCCGCAATCGTGGGCGCGGTCGCCGTCGATGCGCTGGGGCCGGAGCACGTCACCGGCGTCTCGCTGCCGTCCCGGTACTCCTCCGAGGGCTCCGTGAACGACGCGGTGGACCTGGCGGAGCGCCTCGGCATCCGCCTCGTCTCGATGGCCATCGAGCCGCTGCACCACGCGGCACTGGACACGCTGGCGCTGGAGTTCGGCTCAGACGACACCGGCACCGCAGGCGAGAACGTGCAGTCGCGCATCCGCGGCATGCTGGTGATGGCGCTCTCCAACCACAAGCCGCGTTCGATGGTGCTCACCACCGGCAACAAGTCCGAGTACGCCTGCGGCTACGCCACGCTCTACGGCGACATGGTCGGCGGGTTCGCGGTGATCAAGGACGTCCCGAAGACGCTGGTGTGGCAACTCTCGCGCTACCGCAACACGCTGGGCGAGGTGATCCCGATCGCCTCGATCGAGAAGCCGCCTTCGGCCGAACTGCGGCCCGGCCAGCTCGACTCCGACTCGCTGCCCCAGTACGAGATCCTGGACCCGATCATCCAGGGCTACGTGGAGGAAGACCTGTCGCTGGATGCCATCGTCGCGCGGGGCTTCGACGAGGCGACGGTGCGACGCGTGATCGACATGGTGAACCGCAACGAGTACAAGCGACGCCAGTCGCCGCCCGGCGTGAAGATCACCACGCGCAACTTCGGCCGTGACCGCCGGATGCCGCTGGCGACCCGCTACCGGGGGTACTAGTCATCGTCGTCGTCTTCCTCTTCGTCGTCGTCATCGTCGTCATCGTCATCGAACAGCGCTTCGAGGCCGCTCAGGTCGCCGTCCTCTGACCGCGACGCCGCCACCGCAACGCCCAGCGTGTCGATCGCGGTGAGGCGGATCCACGCCTCGAAGGCGTCGCGCACCTCGCCGTAGGCGGTCTCGATGCCCTCCTCGAACTCCGGGCGGGTCATCGTCGCCTCGCGCGCCTTCGCCACCTGGTCGGCAAGGCGTTCAATGCGCGGTGCCAGGCGCTGGTAGATCTGCTCGAACTCGTCGTCGCCCTCGAAGCGCCCGCGGTCGCGCATGATCTGCAGCGCGCCGAGCACCCACGCGAGCGCGCCGAGCAGCGTACCGGTCTCCGGGCGTCGCAACTCCAGGTGCACCGGCATCGCGCGGTTGCGGCGGCCCTCCGGGCTGGTCACTCGAACCGCTCGCCTTCGAACGCGACCACCGAGGCCGCGTGAAACGCACCGAGCAGAGCGGAGCCGTTGCCCAGCGCCGCGCGCACCACTCGTGGCCCCGGGGCGATCTCATCGAGCACCTTCTGCAGCACACCCACCAGTGGGTCGACGTGCTCGGGCGGCCCGGCCAGCACAATCACGGAGGGATCGAGCAGCGCGCTGACATCGGCCAGCAGGGACGCCGCCATCTCCAGCGCCTCGCCCGCCAGCGGCTCGCCGGGCGTCATCTCCGGCAGCGCCGGCA
>JAQCKI010000023.1 GCA_027592645.1 Chloroflexota bacterium
CGGGGCGTTCCTGGCGCGTGATGTAGCGGAGGACGACCTCGTCCCCCGGTTGCCATCGCTCGGCGCCCACGTGAGCCTCGCGCTACGCGCGAGCCAGCGCGCCGATGCGGACGGTGGCCGCACCTTCGCCGAGCCCACCGAGGCCGAACAGCGCCAGTACGGCGCCGCTGTCGTAGTACTGCGGAACGTAGACCGTGCCGGCGTTGACGCCGTCGTCCAGGCGGACGGCGATGCGGACCGTGCCGCGATCGTTCGTCAGTTCGATCTCTTCGCCGTCGCGCACCCCTGCGGCCTCGGCGTCGCGCGGGTTGATCCACGCGGCCTGCTCGCGGTGGAGCTTGTCGGCCTCCTCGTAGTTGATCGAGGCGCCGTCCCACGAGGTGTAGAGCGAACGGCCGGTAATGACCGAGGTGCCGTCACCCGGGGCCGCGCTCGCGACTGCCTGGCGTGCGGCACGGGTGGCCTCGCCGGTCACGCGCGTGCTCCCCGGCGCAGTGCCGAGTGCAGCAGCCGTCGGGTAGCCGTCGACACGAGCCGCAACGGCGTTGGTCACCGCCTCGACGGAGGCGTAGGAGACCGGAGCGCCGAGCGCGCCCGCGAGGGCGAGCAGGACGTTGAGGCCCGGCTGCGCCTGCTGGCCCGGCTTCGGGGCGGGGTGGTGACGGAAGACGTGACCGTCCGCGTTCGTCGTGGTGCCGTCCTTGCTGAAGAACGGCGCCTCCGGCAGCACCACCGTGGCGTGCTCCGCTGCGGTCGAACGCACCGAGTCGATCACGACGAGTGCTTCGAGGCGCTGGAGTGCGTCGACGACGTCGCTCGAACCCGGCGACGTGAGCAGCGGGTTGTCCGCGTGCAGCAGAACCGCCTTGATCTCGCCGGACTGCGCCGCCGCAACGATCTCGGCGAATGACTTGCCGCCGCTCGCAGGGGCGATGCCGGCGTCGGCGACGCCTCGGACGTTGGCGTCCGTGGGCATGTAGATGAGGTGCGATGCCGCCGCGTCGCCACGGAGGGCGATCGCCACGTTCGCAGCCGCCGCAGCGACCTGCCCGGCGTAGGCACCGTGGTGGTCTTCCGGGGCGAAGATGACGGTCGCGCGCGACTCGGCGTTGGCCTTCGCGGCGTTCACGGTCGCGAGGGCGGCCTCCCACTGAGCGGCGTCCACACCTGCGGGCGCTGCTGCGCCATCGGCGAGGGCCTGCGCCACCGTGGCCTCCTGGCCGGGACGCACGCGCACCTTCGCGGCGGCGAAGCGGTCGAGCTCGCTCCACATCGGCGAGATCAGGACGATCTTCGCGTTGCGCTTGACCTTCGCGTCCTTCATGCGGAGCGACACGATCTGGTGCGACTCCTCGAGGTCACGCGCGACGACGACGATGGTGTCGCTCACCTCGACGTCTGCGAGTGACGACGGCAGGCGGCTCGTGCCGAAGGCGGCATCGAGCGCGGCAGCAACGGCGCGGTGGACGACACCCGAGGTGAAGTCGACGTGCGGCGTGCCGATGGAGCGGGCCACCTCGGCGAGGACGAACGCCTCCTCCGTGGTCGTGAGCGGCGAGCCGAGGACGGCGATCGCGCCCGCCCCGGCGGACTGCTTGATCGCGTTCAGCGCCTCGGCAGCACGGGCTAGCGCGTCCTCGAACGGCGCGGGGACGAGTCGGTCACCGGCACGGACGAGGGCGCGCGAGAGGCGCTGCTTCTCCGGCACGGCGTCGTAGTGGAAGCGACCGCGCACGCAGATCTGGTCGCGCGAGACCGGATTCAGCCGGTCCGGTCGCACGATCACGGGACCGAAGTCATCCGCGACCCCGTACGAAATGGTGCAGCCCACGGAGCAGCCGTTGCAGACCGAGTTGGTCCAGTCATCGGCGCGGCCGAGCCACTTGTTGGGCTTCTCCATCAGCGTGGCCGTGGGGCAGACATCGATGCAGGCGCCGCAGAAGTCGCAGTCGGACTCGTGGACCTGGCCGCCGGTGCCGAACGCGATCATCGTCGTGTGGCCCTTGCCGGAGAGGGAAATCGCCCCGGTGTGGCGCAGGTCAGCGCAGGCACGCACGCAGCGGGTGCAGATGATGCACATCTGCGGGTCGAACTCCAGGTACGGGTTGCCGCGGTCCGGCTCCGGCGGCGGCGTCTCGTAGTACGAGCGTGCCTCGCCTACCCATGGCTCCTCGAAGTCGCCCTGATCCACCACCTCGCACGAGGTCTGGAGTTCGCAGCGGTAGTTCTTGGAGCAGGTCAGGCAGCGGTGCGTGACCACGTCGTCACGCAGGCAGATGTCGCCCGGCATGCAGTGGACGCGACGGTGGCAGGTGAGGCAGCGATCCGGGTGGTTCGCCAGGATCAGGGACATGACGGACTGACGCGTGCGCTTCACATCTGGCGTGTCCGTGCGGACGACCATGCCGTCCGCGATCTGCGCCACGCAGGAGAGCTGGAGGTTGGTGGGCCGCCCGCCTTCGATCTCCACGATGCAGGTACGGCAGCCCGCGTACGGCTCCAGGCCGTCGATGTAGCACAGGTTGGTGATCGTGATGCCCTGCTCTTTGATCACCTCGACCAGGCGTCGTCCGGGCTCGGCCTCGACTTGCTGGCCATTCAGGTTGATCTGGACCACGGCTCCCTAACCTTCATCGGTGGGGCGGGGCAGTGCCCCGCCGGACTGCGCCTCAGGCGGCGCTCGGTGCTTGCGGTGCGGTGCCCGCTACTTCTCGCTGTCGTGCCGACCCGGCAACCGCTGCGGCCCGAAGGGGCCGGATGCGCCGGCCACCTCCACGCGGGAACGCGCAGTCGGCAGCGCCGTAATCAACGGAATCGCTTCCTGGACCTGTCCGTTCGGGTAGCGGCCGCTGGTGCCGGCCAGGTACGTCTGCGCCTCGCGCGTCAGCGCGTCACGGTCGCGGTACATGTTCTCGAAGATGTAGACCGCGTCGTCGTAGCGGCCACCGGCCTGGATCGCCTGGTACGGGCACGCCTCGGTGCAGAGACCGCAGTACATGCAGATGCGGAAGTCGATCTCGTAACGGTCGATGTTGAGTGTGCCGTCCGGGCGAGGGGAGGTCTGAACCAGGATGCAGCCGTCCGGGCAGGCCTGGGCGCACGTGGAGCAGCCGGTGCAGCGCTCCTCGAACCAGAGCAGGTTCGTCCGAGCGCGCACGGGGACTTCGCGCTGCTGCTCCGGGTAGTTCACGGTGATCGCGGGGCGGAAGACGTGCTTCAACGTCAGCAGCATGCCTCGGGCGACGCCCAGTCCGTAGGCCACAGAGCCTCGCTCTCCGTCACAGTCTGCCTGCGCCCGGCAGCATAGCCGAGGATGCGCGGGAGAGATACCCGCGGCCGAGGCAGCTCGGCTCGTGAATCTTAGCACAAGCGGTGCAAGGGACACCGGTGCCACCGGGCGCAATTCGATCCGCGGCTAGCCCCCGCCGGACGCCCTCCACGCGGCCTCGTACGCCTCGGGCGTATCGAGGTCCCACGCGGTGGCCGGTTCGCCTTCGATGCGGACGCGGTGCACCGCGCGCCCGGCGAGGACGCCCCGCAGGCCCTCGGTCGCCTCGCTCGCGGCGGCCAGGGCGGGGAGCAGCGCGCCGCGCAGCACCACCGGGTGCCCGCCGTGCTCGACGCCCTGCGCGTCGAGGTAGACCGGCTGCACGACCTCGGTCGCTGCGGCGTGCGCCTCGGCGAGGACGCGCTCGATCAGCGAGGCAGGTGCCGGCTGGTCGACGTTCTGGACGATGACCAGATCGGGCGTCGATTGCCCTCGCAGCAGCGCCGACGCGCCGGCCGCCAGCGAGGTCGCGCGCCCCTGCGCCCAGCGCGCGTTGAAGACGGGCGTCCCGGTGCCACCTCGCAGGACGCGTCGGACGAGGTCTGCCCGCGCGCCGTACACCACGATCACTTCGTCCACGCCCGCCTGTTGGAGCTGGGCGACCTCCCACTCCACGAGTGTGGTGCCGGCCCACGGCAGCAACGGCTTCGGCGAGCCCATGCGCGAGGATGCTCCGGCGGCCAGCAGGATCGCGGCGACGGTCATGGGGATGATGTGGCGGCTGTGCGTGTCCGCCACCCCTCGATCGCCTGGCGGACGGCGGAGGCGGCGAGGACGGAGCAGTGCACCTTCGCCTTCGGCAGCCCACCGACGGCTGCGGCGTAGTCGTCGCGCGTCAGCGCCTGCGCGGCGGCGAGGTCGCGCCCCGAGAGCAGTTCAGTGGCCGCCGAGGACGTGGCAATGGAGGCCGGGCAGCCGGACGACAGGAACGAGGCGCGCGCGACCCGGCCACCCTCGATCTTCAGGAAGATGCGGAGCGAGTCGCCGCACACGGGGTTCGTCACGAACGCCTCGGCGTCCGCGTCCGCCATCGCGCCCGCGTTGCGCGGGTGCTGGAAGTGGTCGATCAGGACCGCGCTATAGACCTCGGGCGAGAGCGATTCAGCCATGCGCTCATTCTCGCACGCGCGGCGAGGGCGGGACCTAGACTCCGCTCGTGGAGGGCAACGTGGCGTACGCAGGTGATGACTTCTACTGCGATGAGGTCCTGAGCGGCCGCACCGCGGTAGACATCGTGCTTGAGCGCGATGGCATCGTCGCCTTCCATCACACTCGGCCGTTCTGGACCGTACACCTGGTCGTCATTCCAAAGCAGCACGTCACCTCACTGGTTGATCCGCAGGCGACCGCCCTGCTCGCCGACCTGATGGATGCGGTGCGGGAAGTTGCGGGGCGGGTCTTGACCGAGCATGGCGCCTGCCGAGTCGTCACCAACCTCGGCCACTACCAGGACTCGAAGCATCTGCATTTCCACGTCTCTGCCGGGGAGCCGCTCCGTTAGCCCTGTCGCCGCCCGCCCGCGAACGCGATGTCAAGCGGCTGGAGGCAGCGGAGGCCATCCAGCGGGGCGTCCTTCGCCATCGCCAGCACCTTGATGCGCCCGAGGCCGGACATGTCGGACAGCGTCTCGGCAGCGCGTCGCTCGGCGGCGTATCGCTGCACGTCCTCGTGCGAGCGGGCGGAGGCGACCTGCATCGCCTCCGCCAGTCCGAGCACCGTGAGGGCTTCGGTCTGGCTGGTGAGCGGCGCTGACTGCCAGCCCTCGCCTGCTGCTGCGGCGAGCGAGGTGAAGTCAACGTGGTAGGTCAGGTCGGTCAGGCCGGGCTGTGCGAGCGGATCCGGCTGGGGGCTGTGGGCTCGAAATGCCATCAGCGTGCCCTGCGTCCGCCACGAGGCGAGCAACTCCCGTGCCGGGTAGCCGTAGTCGATGGTCAGGACATAACCGCGCGCGATGCGGGCGGCGAGCCGCGCCATCACCTCGGCCGCGATCAGGCTGACCTCCGCGCGCGCGCCGTCGCCGGGCAGCAGGCCGAGCGCATCGAACCGTTCGCGGATCGCCGGCGTGCTGGGCTCGCCCGTCGCGAGGACGAGCGTGTCGCCTTCGGCGGTGACGTAGCACTCCAGCAGGTCGTCGCCGTGCCGCTCCACGAGGTGGACGGGGAGGGCATCGAAGAACTCGTTGGAGATAAGCACTCCGGTGACCGGCTCGGGGCGGGCGAGCCAGTCTTCGGTCAGCGCGTGGTCAGCCTGGAAGCCGTGCGCGCCCAGGGTTGCGCGCTGGTCGGCGATGCGATTCGGGTGACCATCGAGCGCGACGGGACGCACCGCGGCGAAGCACTCCGGCGCGCGGGCGCGCAGCCACATGAGCATGCTCGCCATGAACGCGCCGGAGCCTGCACCCGGCTCTACGAGGTGGAACGGGGCCGGGCGACCGAGCCGCTCCCAGCACTCCAGCACCTGCCGCGCCCACAGGTAGCCGAAGATCGGGTGGACTTCGGGTGACGTCTCGAAGTCGCCCTCCCGCCCCCAGCGGAGATTGGGGCGGCTGTAGTAGCCGTGCTCCGGGTGGCCGAGGGCCAGCGCCATGAATTCCGCGAAGGTGATCCGCCCGCCCGCAGCCGCGATCCGTTCGCGGATCACGGGGAGCAGCGGCGCGCTCTCCGTCGCGAGCGCGAACTCATCCGCCAGTGCGAAGTCATCGAGGGGTGCGGTCACGGCTCGATCCTACCGGCGCCGCGACTACAGCGCGTTGAGCACGGTGACGAGGTTGCTGGTGACGCTGTCCACGCCCCAGCGCGCCAGATCTTGCGCGCGGTCGACGTCGTCCACCGTCCACGCTCCGACGAAGGTCGAGCGGCGGCGTAACGCCTCGACCATCTCCGGGGAGGTGAGCAGGGTGTGGCGCACCACCACCGGGGTCGCCGAGCGGGTGCCGGCGTCACGCTCCGCGAGGTACTGCTGCAACTGGCGCTCTGAGCGGATGGAATAGCCCACCCACAGGCCTGGGAGCCACTCCCGCGCGCGGTCGGCAATCGTCCAGTCCTCGCACGTCAGCATCAGGTGGTCGATGTCATCGATCGAGGCGATGGCGCGCACCAGTTCCGGGGCGGGGTCACCGAACCATGTGCGCAGGTCGATGACGAAGCGCGCGTGGCCCTCGACCGCATCGAGGATCGCCTCCAGCGGCACCGGGTTCCGATGCAGGCGCGGGCCGCGATTACTGACGACGAACGGCAGGTGCCACAGCGGGCGCTCGTGGTGGGCGTACAGGTGGTCGCCGTGGACCCATACGTCGGCCTCGATCGCGTCGACGGCGGGGTGCGCGGCCATGCTCAGCAGCCCGCGGGTGTTGCCGGCGCGATGCAGGATGCGGAGGACAGGCATGGGACGCCTCGGCGGGCAGTTAGCCGCCGATACCGAGCACCTGGACGAAGACGGAGCGCAGGCGGGCGTGATCCAGTTCCACCAGGAACAGACTCTGGTACTGGCCGATGTACGCGCGTCCGTTGTGGACCGGCAGCGTCTCGCTGGCCCCCAGGAACAGGTGCTGGCAGTGGGCGTGGCCGTTGGCGCACTCCCGCTCCGTCATGTTCACCGTGCGGATCGAGAAGTCGTTGTGCTCGTAGTAGTCGCCGGCGGGTGCGATGCGGGAGAGCGTGCGTGCCATATCGTTCAGCAGCAGCGGCTCGTGCTCGTTGAGCACCACGGCGGCGGTGGTGTGGTTGGAGATCACCACCACCTGGCCCATCTGCACGCCCGCGCGTGCCACCGCGTTCTGTACGTCGGCGGTGATATCGATGAACTCGAGCGCATGCGACGTGTGGTACTCAAGCGTCTCGGCGTACGCGACGAAGTTCGACACGGGGGTCACGGTGGAGTGAACCGTCCGGACGGAGGGGCGTGGCAGGCTGTCGACCATAGTCGTGCGGCTCTTTCGCGGTGGAGCGACCAGCAACCCGAGCCTATCAGCCGAATGAGGGCCGCGCTACACGCCCGGCCTGCGCGCCCGGCTAGGCGCTCCCGGGCCGCCCCTGGGCGTGGCGGCGCAGCGATCGGACAGTCTCCGTGATGGTGTCCACGTCCCGCGCTCCCGAGCGGTATCGGAGGTACTGCTCCAGGTCGGTGAGCGCGGAATCCACGTCGCCCAGCCGCTCCCGGAGCATCCCGCGGTCACGAATCTCATCCAGGTCCCACGGGAAGATCGCCAGCAGCAGGTCGATGACGCGCGAGGCGCGCTCTTCGTCGCCCCGCTGCAGGTGGCCCGCCTTCAAGTTGTGGAGCAGCCGTTGGAGCGTCTGCCGGGGTGACAACGCCTCCAGGTAGTGCGGCTTGAAGGGGATGCGGGCGCCAAACAGGTTGCGGACCAGCAACTGGCAGTCGGCCTCGCTCAGTACGCGGCCGTCCTTGAAGACGTCCAGGTAGACCGCCTCGCCGCCGTCCGCCGGCTGGTAGCGCACGATGACATGGCCCGGCAGGCCCACCGGCTGCATATCCAGCCCGGCGCGCTGGCACACCTCCGCCACCACGATCGCGAGTGAGACGGGAATGCCGCGCCGCTCGGAGAGCACCCAGTTGAGGTAGAGGTTGCGCGGGTCGTCGTAGTGATCCGTGTTGCCGCGAAAGCCGAGTTCTCGGAAGAACAGCTGCGTCACGGCCTGCACGACGTGGCGCGGATGTTCCGAGCCGGCACTGCGCGCCAGTTGCTGGCTCAGCGTCTCCGCCATGTCCTGCAGTCGGCGCTCGTGCGCGTCCACGTCCAGATCCGGGTACTCGGACTGGGCGATGAGCAGAGCGGCGCGGGCCAGCGGGATCTCTCCGGCGGGGCCGCTGACGGCCACGCGGAAGCGCTCGAGGGTGTCCTCGAACGCCGTCACCGCGGCGGCCTCGACCGTACCGGCGTGAAGCCTTCGAACCGGACGATCTTGATCGCCACGATCAGTAGTAGCCCGATCACGCCGGCCACGATGATCAGCGGGTAACTCTGGAAGGCCGCGAGCGTCGGCACGAGCAGCAGGCCGATGACGCCCGCGATCCGCTTCGAGCGCTTGATGGTGACGATGATGGCAGCGACGGCGAGCGCCGGGAGCGTGGCCGCAGGGACGAGCGCGATCATCGCGCCCACGGTCGCCGCGGTGCCGTTGCCGCCATCGAACCGCAGGAAGATCGAGTAGTCGTGCCCGAGGACCGCGGCGAACGCGGCCAGCACGGCCATGCCATCGCCCAGGCCCATCCAGTAGGCGAAGCCGACCGCCGCCATGCCTTTGCCGACATCGCCGAGGGCGACGACCAGCGCGGGCTTCAGCCCGACGTTGTCCCAGACATTCATCATGCCGGGGTTCCCGTTGCCCAGGCTCCGAATGTCCCGGCCGGTGACGAGGTAGACGACGAGGTAGGAGGTGGGAATCGCGCCGAGCAAGTAGGCAACTGCCATGACCGTGAGGTACGTCACTCGGGATCCTTCCGTCCTGCGCCCGATGATACCACCGGCGCGTCGGACGTCCTCGGCCTCCTCGGCGTCACTGCACGGTCACCGTGCCGGTCATCGTCGGGTGGATACGGCAGAAGTACGAGAAAACGCCAGCCGTGGCGAACGTGTGCGAGAACGGTGCCGTCCCCAGGTTGCCGGAGTCCGGCGTGCCGCCCTCGAACGTCACCGTGTGTGGTGTCGGCGTGTCGGCGTTGGTCCACGACACGGTCGTCCCGACGGCGACCGTGAGCGGCTCGAACCGGAACGAACGGATCTCAGTGGCGCGCACCGCAGCGGGCACTCCGGTTGCGGGTGGGGTCGCCGCGGGAGTGGGGGTCGAGTCAGCGGGCACCGGTGTCGGGGCCGGCGGCGGGCTGGTCGGTGCAGACAAGTCGCTCGCTGGCGTTGCGGTTGCTACCGAGCCGTAATCGGTGTCATACGGGTCGGCTGCGGCGCCGGAGGGGGTCGCCTCGGTGGTCGTCGCGGCACCGGAGGCGGGCGGGGTGGTCTCGGTGGTCGTGGTGGCAGCGGCGTCGGCCGCGGCCGACGTGGCGTCGGTACTTGGCGCGCTGGCGGCGGGTGCGGACGGTTCGTCGGCGCTGCACGCCACCAGGAGGACGGCAGCGGCGAATGCCCCGAGGGCGAGCGAGCGTGAGCGAGTACGCATCGGGCAGACCTTGTCCCGCCGAGGCTTGCTCGGCGACCGCGATGGGGCGGCCAGTATGACATGAGTGATGGCTGGCGGGGATCCGGCGGCGGGCGCCGAACCTACGGCTCGACGATTTGCCGACGGCCGCTGAAGCCGGTCGAGCGCGGGTGCCACCATGCGATCTCGGCCTCGCCCGCGCGCCAGCACCAGTACGCGGGGACACCCTCGATGGTGGTCGGGAAGTCGATCAGGCCGTCATCGATGCCCTTGATCTCGGCGCCGCTCGAAAGGATCTCGCGAATCTGATGCTGAGCATCCTCGCCCAGCCGCCGCTGACTCGCGCGCAGGTCGCGCATCTCGCGCTCGCGCACGACACCGTTGTTCAGATGGATGCGACCGATGCTGTTGAGTTCAGCCTTCACGGCGCGGAGCCGGCGTTGCGTGGCCTGCAACGCCTCCACCGTGCTGCGCACCACGCGGAGAGCGGCGCGCGCCTCATCGAGCGTGAACTCGCGGCCGTCTGCCACTCGTGGCTACCGATCGAAGGCGGAGAACCCGCCCGAGGGCTGGCCCGGGTCGTCCGAAGGCACCTCGGCAGCCCAGCGGGGAGCCGGGTCTGCTGCGATGTCGGGCGTGGTCCACGCGGGTGGTTCCCATGCCGGCGTGTCTGTCGAGCGGCCGTCCCAGCCGGGGGTGATTCCGGCCATGCCCATCGCGGCGCGCTCCACCATCTCGCGCATTCGCGAGAGGTCGCCGCCGAAGGCGGCCACGCCGAGGTTCACGCCAAAGGCGGCGAGCCAGGACGGGATGTGCAGCCACGACCACGGCACGTCTCGGACGCGCATCGCCGCGACCAGGCCCGGGACCAGGTCCTGGACGCGGATCGTGATGCGCCGCAGGTCAATGGATTCGGGCGGTTCGCCCGCGTCCATGCGCTGGCGCATCTCCAGGGCGACGCGGCCCAGGACGGCACCGAGGACGGCGGCAATGGCGATGAGGAGGAACGTGCGGAGTCGACGAATCATGTTCTGACAGTAGGCGGGCCGTGAGAGGCGGGTCAAACGCAGGCGCGGCGTGGGCAGGGTGCGGGGGTAGACTGGCCGCTCTGCCCGGCGATGAGAGTGAGTCCCGCCCTGGCCTCCGTCCGATCCTCCCGTCCCGTGTACCGCGGCTGGCTCGTCGCTGGCGCCGCATTCTCTGCCACCTTCGGGTCGGTGGTCTTCTTCAACCCCGTGCTGGGTGTCTTTGCGCAGTTGCTGGAAGACGAGTTCGGCTGGCAGCGCTCTCACATTGCCGCGGCGATCTCGCTCGGCGGGCTCGGTGCAGCGATGGCGGCACCGATGACCGGCGCGGTGCTGGACCGCTGGGGCGGCCGCTGGGTGGTGGTGGGGGCGTCGCTGGGGATGTGCGCGTGTGCGCTGATCTTGAGCCAGATGACACAGTTGTGGCAGCTGCTGCTGTTCTATGGCATCGGCCGAGCGCTGGCCGTGGGCGCTATGAGCCCCGCCGCCGTGGTGGCGATCTCCAACTGGTTCATCCGTCGCCGCGCCACCGTCAGCGGCATCGTGGCCGTGGGCCCACGCCTCGGCATGGCGACATTCCCGATGGTGGTCGCACTCGTCATTGATGTGAGTGGCTCGTGGCGCGCCGGGTGGGTGGCGCTGGCGCTGATTGCGCTGGTCGTCGCGCTTCCCTCGCTCCTGTTCATGCGCCGCCGGCCGGAGGACGTGGGGCTGCTCCCGGACGGCGACGCGGCCCCTGACGACCTCGATGCGTTGCCGGCGGTGGTCGAGCGCGACTTCACGGTGCGCGAGGCGGTGCGGACGCGCGGCTACTGGATCGTGGGTGGGGCGATGTCGCTGGTGATGTTCTGCGGCGGCGCGGTGAACTTCCACCAGATCCCGCACCTGGTGGACCAGGGCCTGCCACGCACGGAGGCGGCGTTCATCGTCACGATCTTCTCCGGCACCGGCGCGGTCGGCGCGATCCTCGGCGGGATGCTGGCATCCAGGATCTCGGTGCGCTGGACGATGGTGATCTCGCTGGCGGGGATGGGCGCGGGGATCCTGCTGCTGAGGAATGCCGCCACGTTCCAGGCCGGAATGATCTACGGCCTGGCGTACGGCGTGTTCTTCGGCTCGCAGATTGCGATGGAGCAGGTGGTTTACGCGGACTACTTCGGGCGGCGGGCGCTGGGCCGGATCCGCGGATCGTTCCAGCCGGTGCTGCTGGCGGTGAACGCCGCCGGGCCGTACCTGGTGGGCGTCTGGTATGACCAGACCGGCTCCTACGGCGCTGCGTTCCTGGCATTCAGCGTGATGTTCTCGCTCGCGAGCCTGGCGATGGTGTTCGCGCGCTACCCGGCGCAGCCCTCGCGACCGACGGCCGAACCAATGCCCGGGGTGGCTATCGGCACATCGTGAACACGGTGCGCGCCTGCACAGACGGGCCGTAGTCCCAGAACTCGTTGTAGAGCGCCTGGAACGTGCCGAGGTAGGACTCCATTGCGGAGCAGGCGATCTCCGGCGTGTTCGCCTGGCGGAGCGCCTCGCGGTAGATGTTCGCCGCGGAGCCGTGCATGGTGCCCTCGTACCCCGCGATCGCGCGATCCAGGTGCGGCATCATGCCAACCGCGTCGCCAGCGCGCAGGGTCGCGAGCGCTGCACGGAAATGAGCGTACGGGCGCAGTTCACCGCGCTCCGCCGGCTCGCCTTGTTCTTGCTTCCAATCGCGCAGCGTCGAGTCGGCCGCCGCAGCGAGGAAGAGGTCGCGCGCCGCGACATAATCGCCTCGCGCGAACGCCGCGTCTGCATCGTTGACCAGGTGGATGAGGTAGACCGGCTCGGCGTCCTGCTGCTCACGCCGGAATTGCATCCCCGCCCACGACACCGTGACGATCTGCGGTCGGAAGGGCCCGGTGGCCGCCGTGGCGCTGGCGCCACCCACCATCCGAATCTCGCCCGTCTCCGAGATCTCGAACTCCTCGAGGGACTCGACGAAGGACTGTTCCGGCGCGAGGTTCTGGAGCGTGCCGTGGTGCTGGCTGGCGATCAACAGCCGGGTTTCGCAGACCTCGTCGCTGCACGCCTGCCAGGTGATCACCACGTCCGGGAAGCCGTCGCGCGTCAGGTCGCGCACCTCGCGCACGTGCGCGCCGGCGATCGCGGCGTTGGCCAGTGCGCGCGCGGAGTTGAAGTAGCGGTAGCCGTCCGCTTCGTCCTGGAAGAACCAGATGTCGCCGAGACCGACCGCATCGCCGCTGCCGGGCAGGTTGATGACGAAGAGCCACTCATCCTGCACGTCGGCATCGAGGTTCACGGAGAGACAGCGGGGGCCTTCGGGTTCTTCCTCCAGGCCCCACTCCCGCACGAGTTCCGGGAGACACCCCTCGATGTCCGCCCGCCCACCTGCGAGGTACTGCGCGACGGCCACGCCGCCAGCAAACGGGTTCTCGGGGCGCGGTGGGAGTGGCACGGGACGAGGGGTGGGCGTGGCGGCCACGGTGGCTTCACCCGGTGGCGGGGTGCCCTCAGCGCCGGTGCCAACGGTGATGCGGATGCCGTCGTCGCTGGAGGAGCACCCGGCGATCAGCAGGATCGCTGCGGCCAGGAGACCGAGGCCGGCACGGGCGAGGGCGGTGCGGGCGCGAGGGCCGGCGGCGTGCTGCGTCTCCATGCGCGTGGAGCGTAGCATCGGCTCTGGTCTCGGTCTGTGGATAACAGAACTGTTCAAGTGTCTTGACGAGTTCTCCGATATGTGGTCTGATTCCCCAATCGCAGTCGCGGTGTTCCCGCAGGGGGCCGCGTCGCGGAGGTGGGGCCATGACCAATTCGCTCGATCCGCGCAAGCTGATCGCCGAGGCGATCGGGGCGTTCACGCTGGTGTTTGCTGGCGCGGGCGCGGTCATCGTTGCCGCGGGCAACGCCAACATCGGGCTGGTCGAGATCGCGCTGGCGCACGGCCTGGCGATCGCGTTGATGGTCTCCGCACTGGGCGCAATCTCCGGCGGGCACTTCAACCCGGCCGTGACCGCGGCGATGTGGGTGACGCGTCGGATCGATTCGATCGGTGCCGTGGGGTACGTGGTGGCGCAACTGGCGGGGGCGGTACTCGCCGCGCTCGCCCTGACCCTGCTGTATCCGGAGGGCCTGCGGGCGGCTGCCAGCCTGGGCACGCCGGCGCTGGGTCCCACGGTCGACCTCCTGCCGGGAATCGGCATCGAGGCCGTCCTGACGTTCTTCCTGGTGATCGTGATCTTCGGCACTGCCGTGGATCGAAGGGGACCGCACCTGGGCGGGATCGCGATCGGCCTGACGATCACGATGGACGTCCTGGCCGGTGGCCCGCTGACCGGGGCCGCAATGAACCCGGCGCGCGCGTTTGGGCCGGCGCTGGTGTCTGGCAACTGGGCTGACCACATCGTGTGGTGGATTGGCCCGCTCGTTGGCGCTGTCGCCGCCGGGCTGCTGTACCACTACGTGTTCGCCGAGGAGGCGGAAGAGTAAGCACATCCCGCGCGCGGCACGCCGCGCGATCGTTTCAGAAGCCTCATCTGCCGAAAACAATTACCCCCGCCGCACGGCAGATGATGGTGAGAGAGCGGACCGCAAGGTCCGCTCTCGCTTTGTCCAGAAGATTGCTGGGGCCACTAGCGGACGCCGGTCGACCCGTATCCGCCTGCTCCGCGCTGCGTCTCATCGAGCGTGTCGACCTCGCGCCATTCGACCGGTGCGAGGCGGCTCACGACCAGTTGCGCGATGCGGTCGCCGTCCTGGACGACGTACGGCGCCGCGCCCGGCAGGCAGTAGAGCATCACCATCAGTTCGCCCCGGTAGTCCGCATCGAGCGTGCCGAGGACCGCCAGCACGCCCTTCGCGGAGAGCCCGGATCGAGGTCGCACCTGCACATCGGTGCCCTCCGGCACAGCCATCGCGAAACCGCAGGGAATCCGCACGGGCATGGTCCCGACCTCCACCGGCGCGTCGATGCAGGCATGGAGGTCATAGCCGCTCGCCAGCGGCGTCTGGAGCGCCGGGAGGCGTGCGCCGGGCCGCAGGCGGAGGAATAGCGCCTCCACCGCTTCGGTGCGTGCGCTGGCGTCTGGCAGCAGGGTCATGCGATGTCCCGTCGGGTCGGGGTCAGGTGGCCGTCCGAGCGTACCCGGCGGCATAGTTGGCGATGGCCAGCCGTCCACCGGACTATGCACAGCCCGTGCAGAGCGGTGGCGCAGGTCACGGGGTGGCGAACTTCGGTCGGTACATAAGCAGAAGCCCCGCGCCGGGCGGGGCCTCTGGCATGTGCTTCGGACTGTGAGGGCTACTCCGTGGCGGCGGCAGCGGTGCGCTGCAGGCCCTTGCCCTTCTTGGGGGTCAGGATCTCCAGGGGGTAGACCTTCTTCTTCAGCATCTCGCGCGGCGGGTCGATGTAGATCGCGCTCCAGCCGCAGGACTGCTCGCAGAGGCGGCAGCCGACACACTTCTTCGGGTCGACGGTGGCCATGCCATAGAAGTCGTGGTGGTTCGGCGCGTCCTGCAGGGAGAGCGCGTCGAAGGGGCAGACGTTGATGCACAGCTCACAGCCGGAGCCGATGCAGTTCTCTTCCACAATCTTCGCCAGCGGCAGGTCGCGGCGCGGGAACGTGCGGCAGATGTCGCCCAGTTCATCGAGGATGGCCTCGGGCGGGCAGACGGCGCCACACGCGCCACAGTCGATGCACACGTCGGCATCGATGATGTGGATCTCGTTGCGGCGACCAGTGATCGCCTCAACGGGGCATTTCTTGGTGCACGCAGTACACCCGATGCAGGTTTCGATGATCTTGTATGCCAAGAGATCGCCTCTCGGATCTGGACGGCGCCCGGGTATGCCGCACAGTACCATCGGCCCCCCGCCCGGGCAACAAACGTACAGACGTCTTCACCATTGGGGCGGCTGACGAGGGCCACCCCGGTGGCACATCGGACGCAGGCTCAACCGGAGCCGCTGGTAGCATGGGGCCATGTTCAAGGTGATCCCCGGTCGATTGCGCCACGCGCCGTCGGTGCGTTCCATTGAGGGCGCTCCCGGTGAGGCCGTGGTGCGAATCGATGGCATGGTCTGCTCCGTCTGCGCCACACGTACGGCCGCGGCCCTGGAGGCCGTCGAGGGCGTCGAGGAGGCACGTGTGGACCTGGCCTCCGGGACAGCGCGCTTGCGCCTCGCACCCGGTGCGACGGTGCAGCGGGAGGCCCTTGATCGGTCATTGAGCCGCGTGGTGGTCGGAATGCGGGCGCGCCGATGGTTGGAGCACGCCCTGCGAGGAGGTCGGCGATGACGGGAATCCAGGTCGGCGGGCACGTCTCGTCCTCGGGCGGCATCTGGAAGGCAATCGAACGTGCGCAGGCGATTGAGGCGGAGGCCGTGCAGATCTTCATCGCTGCGCCGCAGGGCTGGCGCGCGACGAACCACACGCCGGAGGGCATCGCCCGGTTCCGCGAGGATCACGCCGCTTCGGGCATTGGCGAAGTGTGGATCCACAACATCTACCTCGCGAACCTCGCCGCCGTGGAGGCGGAACAGCTCGAGAAGTCCGTCGCCTCGGTGGTGAATGCGCTGACCATCGGCCAGGCGATCGGCGCGCAAGGCGTCGTCCTGCACACCGGGTCGCATCGCGGCGCCGGCTTCGAGGCGGTGCAGGCGCAGGTGGTGGGAGCGATCCAGCGTATCCTGGCCGAGGCGCCCGGCGACACGTTCCTGGCGCTGGAGACGATGGCCGGCCAGGGCGGCAGCATCGGCACGCGGTTCGAGGAACTCGGCGCGCTGATCGGCGCGGTGAAGTCGCCGCGGCTGAAGGTCTGCCTGGACACCTGTCACACATTCGCGGCGGGCTACGAGATCCACACCGCCGAGGGGCTGGAGATCGCGATGCGCGAGTTCGACGCCGCGATCGGCCTCGAGCTGCTCGCCGTGGTGCACGCGAACGACTCCAAGATGCCGCTCGCCAGTCTGCGCGACCGGCACGAGAACATCGGTGACGGCTACCTCGGCGCGGCCGCCTTCGAGGTGATGTGCGCTCACCCGGCGTTCCAGAACAAGGCGTTCCTGCTGGAGGTGCCCGGCATCCCCACCGATGCGTTCCCGAAGGGCGACGGGCCGGACCTGGAGAACATCAACCGGCTGAAAGCGATCCGCGATGTCGCTGAGATGTCATCGAAGTCTGCGAAGCCCGCGAAGGTACGCCGGTAGGTCTCGGACGCTCGGGGTACGACGCCACCAATAGCACGGCCCGGCACATGCCGGGCCGTGGACGTTCTTCGAGGCGTGAGCAGACGCTAGCCGCGCACCCGCCGCGGGTGGCCTGCCATCGAGCGGAACTCGTCTTCCCAGTGGAGGATTTCGCGCACGATGAACTCGGAGACGGCGCCCTCCTGCGTGGGGACCTCCGGGTCGGCACGGAAGACCTCCATGATGCGCCCGGTCATGGAGTCATGATCCATCAGGTCGTCGCCGGTCTCGGCGCGCACCTTCAGTTCGGTCTGCATGACGAGGTCGCACAACTCGGACGGGATGAACCCGCCGAGTTCCTCCGACACCATCTCGGCGATCCAGTCTGCGCCCTCCTCGAGGAGTCTCTCGTCGAGGGTCCGCTCGTTGGCCATGTGCGGTGGTCCTCCTGCAAATCGATGCCCGCGCCGTGCGCGTGCGGGTGAGACGTGATGACAGCGGGAGGGTAGTAGAGGGACCGCCGCATGCGCGAGTGGTGAGGGGGACTACGCCACCCACGGCCCCATGCCGGTGATCCGCTCCAGGTCGACGTCCACGCGTACCCGCGGCTCGTCCGGCCGGTGCGCCGGGTAGACGTCGCGCCCGAGGTACTTCTTCGCGAGGCCATCGATCTGTTCGATCGCACCTTCATCGATCAGGCGTGCCGTGCCGGAGAAGACCGCGTACTGGCGCGGGTTCCCGGCGTCCTGCACGGAGACCACGATGCGCGGGTCGCGCTCCAGATTGCGGGTCTTCTTGCGACCTCGGGCCGTGTTGAACGAGACCGCGCCGTCGCGCGCCTCCACCCACACGAGCGTCACGTGCGGCGAGCCGTCCCGGTTGAGGGTGACGATGTGCGCGTACACCTCGCGAGTAAGCAGATCGACCGCAGCCTGCGGCAGTGGCTTCCCCATATCGTCGACTCCTACTGGTCTAAACAGATGTCCGGATCGAGAGTAGGGCACGAGGCACTGCCTACCCCGCGATCAACCTTCACGTTGACGGCAGGGAGGGGCGTTCCTACCCTCCACGCATACGTATCCGCGATCCCGGGGCACTGCCCTGAGGGGGCGTCGCATGGCGATTGAAGGCGGCGGACCCATGGGCCGCAGCGGGCAGAAGCCGTCGCTGCGGAAGGCGCTGGGCGTCTTCCAGCATCGGAACTACCGATTGCTGTGGATCTCCTCCACGTTCTCGTTCACCGGCATGCAGATGCAGCAGGTGGCGCGGGCGCTGCTGGCGTGGGAACTGACCGAATCGTTCGCCTGGCTCGGCTGGATCGCCCTCTCCTTCGGCCTGCCGATGCTGCTGTTCGCCCTGATCGGCGGCGCCGTGGCGGACCGGGTGGACAAGCGCAACCTGACCTTCATGACGCAGTCCACGACTGCGATCCTGGCGCTGATCACGGCCGCGATGATCATCCAGGGCAGCATGACCATCGAGTGGCTGTTCGCCATCGGGCTGGTTCAGGGGACGTTCTTCGCCTTCGGAATGCCCGCGCGCATGCCGCTGATGGCGGAGGTGGTGGGCCGCGACCAGTTGATGAGCGCGATTGCGCTCTCGAACGCCGCGATGAACGCCACGCGGCTGTTCGGCCCCGCGATTGCCGGTCTGCTCGTGGCGTGGCGAGGCGTTGAGGCCGCCTACCTGGTGCAGGGCGCGCTCTACATCTGTTCGTCGGCGATCCTGCTGGGGGTGCCGACGGGCCTGAGCAAGGTGGAGAACGGCGGCTTCGCCCGGCCGCCGCAGGGCAACATGTTCGTGGAGATTGGCCGAGGCCTGCGCTATGCCGCGACCAACCCGCCGCTGCGGCTCCTGATCCTGATGATGTTCGCCTCCACGCTGTTCGCGATGCCGCACGTGCTGCTGCTCGCGGGCTTCGTGCAGCGCGACCTGGGCCAGGGGCCGGGGGCCTTTGGCTCTCTCCAGGCGATTGCCGGTATCGGCGCGGTCATCGCCTCGATCGGCGTGGCGACGTTCACCGAGTTCGACCGCAAGCCGCTGGTGCAGTGGATCGCCGGGGTGCTGAGCGGCCTCGGGTTGATCCTGCTGGCCGTCGGCTCCAGCGTGGCGGGCTTCCCCGGCGCGATTGTCGCGGTCGCTGTCCTTGGCCTGGCGCTCACGGCGTACCAGACGCTGAACAACACCATGTCGATGGATGAGACCCGGCCGGAATACTACGGCCGCGTGATGAGCATCAACATGCTCTCCTTCAGCGCAATGCCACTGATGGCGGCACCCCTGGGCATCCTGGCGGACGTGATCGGCGCGTACGCGCTCTTCACGCTGATGGGCGTGGTACTGCTCGGGGTGATGGTCGTGGTGGCGGTGGTAAGCCCGGGCTACACCTTTGGCCGCTCCACGAAGCCCGCGTGGCAGCGCGAAGCGGCCGAAGGGATGCCTCGGCCGGTCGCTGGCGGGGGCATCCCGGGCCACGGCGGTGCGGGGACACCGGTGGCCGGCCCGGAGCAGCGATAGCGGCGATCCGTTTCGCTTGGCGCAATCACCTTGCGCCGCTCGCTAACATGCGCGTGAACGGGGCACACCACGGGCGTAATCCATGCGCCCCGGCTTGCCTCGCTGGAGGAGATGCGACGTGGGCTGGCAGGACGAGTTTCAGCGGAAGTTGATGTCGTTCGAGGACGCGGCGCGCCTGGTGCAGGCCGGAGACGTCCTCTTCACCCCGATCGGCGGTGACGCGCGGTCGTTCATGCCGGCGCTCTTTGCGCGCGTCGTCGACCTTGGCATGAACGTGAAGATCCGCGCCTGCTCGCCCACGCCGGCGCAGGAGTGGTTCAACGATGAGTTCGCGGACATGGGCTTCGATGTCAACAGCGAGATCTTTGCGGGTGCCACCGCCCGCCAGGCGCTGGCCGGCAAGCGTGCCGATTTCTACATCCAATTGTTCTCCAACCAGACCAACATCTACGACCACCGCGACGACGTGGATCCGATCGACGTCTTCGTGACGCAGGCGGCGATGCCGGACGAGAAGGGCTACATCCACTTCGGCGGGTCGCCCTGGGCCAAGGGCGACTTCATCCGCCGTGCCCGCACCAGCATCGTGGAACTATGGCCGTTCCTGCCGAACATCCGCACGAACGAGCGCATCCACATCAGCGAGGTCTCTGCGTTCGTCATGACCGAGCTGCCGGAGAAGCCGCCTGTGGCGGGCTCGCAGGCCTCACCGGAGACGGCGACGATTGCCGGGTTCGTGAACGAGATCATCAAGGATGGCGACACGATCCAGATCGGCGCCGGTCGTACGGCGACGCACCTGGTCACGGCGGGCCTGTTCGCGGGCAAGCACGACCTGGGCTGGCATTCAGAGATCACGCCCTCGGGCATCGTGGGCGCGATGATGGATGGCACCATGAACAACTCACGGAAGTCGGTGGACCGCGGGGTCGGTGTGACCACCGTGGTCGCGCCTCGGACGCCCGAGGAGGAGGCGTGGCTGACCGCGCCGAATTGCCCGTTCGAGACGCGCTCCGTGGTCTCCGTGAACGCCATCGTCAACGTGGCGGCGCAGGAGCGGATGTGCTCGATCAACAACGCCTTCACCGTGGACGTGCACGGACAGGTCTGTTCTGAGTCGATGGGTACCACGGTCTACAACGGCACCGGCGGCCAGCCCGAGTTCCACATCGGGGCGTTCATTGCGCCTGGTGGTAAGGCGATCACGGTGCTGCCGGCCAGCGCTGCGGGCGGACTGGTGAGCCGCATCGTGCCAAAGATCGAGGACGGCTCGTACGTGACGATCCCGCGGTCATTCACGGACTACGTGGTCACCGAGTACGGCATCGCGCGGCTGGGGGGCAAGAGCCAGCGCCAGCGGGCCGAGGAGATGGCCTCGATCGCTCACCCGGATCACCGGGCTGAACTGAGGAACGCGGCGCGCACGTACTTCTACCCGAGCGCCACGCCAGTCCGGGCCGACTAGCGCTGCATTACCAAGCGCAACGTATACCGGAACGCGCCCGCGGGTCACTCCGCGGGCGTCGCCGTGTCTGCGGCGCCCCCGGTGGTGCCACGGCCAATGAGCGCCATCAGTTCGCGCCATTCGCTGGGGGACATCCCGACCGCCTTCGCGTTCACGGGCTCATTGCGGAGCAGGCGGCGGACCGCCTCCATGCCTTTCGCGCTGATCTGGGCACCGCCGAGGCGGTAGTCCACGAACGCCCGGTGTGCCATTGGCGTCCACCGCTCCAGGATGTCCGTCATCACGTCCGCGTAGGCGCGGATCTCGTACTGCGCGTGCGCGTCTGCGCGCAGCCGCAGGAAGTGCATCAGGTTGTGCAGGTCGGTCTTCCAGTACCACTGCGTGTAGAAGTTCAGCGAGAGGTTCATCCGCGCCAGTTCGCGCGCGATGCCGGGATAGGCGGGGTCGCGCTGGTCGCCCTCGGGTGTCTCGTTGAGCAGTTCGTCGTAGTGCGCGTATGAGCGCTCGGCGTCTTCGCGCAGCAGTTCCTGCACGCGGCGCGCCTCGGCCTCGGTCAGCGTGTCGCCCCGGCCCTGCCGGTTCACCGAGGACTGCGCGGCGATGTGCTCGGAGCGGGGGATATAGAACTCGTTGTCCATGATCGAGTAGCGGGCGGAGTACTCGTTGACGTTCGCGGTGCGATGCCGGATCCACTGCCGCGCGACGAAGATGGGCAGCTTCACGTGGAGTTTGATCTCGCACATCTCGAACGGCGAGGTGTGCCAGTTCCGCATCAGGTAGTTGATCAGCCCCTGGTCGTCACGCTGGCGCTTCGTGCCGCGCCCGTAGGAGACGCGTGCGGCCTGCACGATGGCGGCATCGTCGCCCATGTAGTCGACGACGCGGACGAAGCCGTGGTCGAGCACCGGGAGCGGCTCGTAGAGAACCTCCTCGAGTGCCGGCACGGTGGCACGACGCGTCTGTGCGGTCTGGGCGCGTGCCTCCGCGATCTCGGCGCGCTGGGCGTCGGTGACGCCACCATCGGGCGTGGTTGCGGGATCGTGGGCTTCCATGGTCGTCATCGCGGGCTCCCCGGCGTGCGGTGCGGCAGGAGCGAGGCGGCTACGGCGGGCCGTGTGGGGAGCGGCTCGCGCCCGATGCGGGCGTGCTACTGCGGAGGATAGCGCGCGGGGCGGGTGGCGTCGAAGGATGGTGGCAGAGGATGCGCTAGCGGCGCAGGCGTGCCTCGCGAGCGGCAGCGGCTGGAGTCGGGTCCCAGAGCCCGCAGGGGGTCTCTACCTCGTCCAGGAAGGGGCCGATGCAGTCCTGGTCGCCACGCACAATGTGCGTGCACAGCATGGCGTACGGATCGCGTCGCGACGAATCAATCGTGCGACGGAGCCAGATGCAATCGATGGCCATGTGGGGAGTCGGTCGGTCACTCACAGCGCCACTATACGGCCCAACCGGGCTCTGGGTCGCCCCCACCGCCCGCCCCGAAGGCGGCCCCGTGGGGTGACTCCGGAGTCAGCATCGGGGGCGGCTATGATGCCGTGGCCCACCGCGCCCTTCCCGGAGCCCATTGCCGTGACCACCCAGCCGTCACCGATCCCGACCGTGCGCCGCCCGCGCATCTTCTACGGCTGGTGGATCGTGCTCGGCGCGCTGATCGCGCAATTCGTCGCCATTGGCAGCCAGTCACCCGTGGCGGGTGCCTTCCTCGTGCCGATGACCGAGGATCTCGGCTGGGACCGCGCGGAGTTCACGATCGCGATCTCGCTCGCGACGGCGGTCTCCGCGGTCATTGGGTTCTTCGTTGGCGGCTACGTGGACCGGTTCGGCGCGCGGCCATTGATGCTGGTCGGCTCGGTGATCCTCGGCGCGTCGCTGGTATCGATCAGCCTCGTCGAAACGCTGTGGCAGTTCATCCTGTTGCGCGGCGTGGCGTTCACGCTCGGGTTCGTACTCATGGGCAACCTCGTCGTCAACGTGACGATCTCCAAGTGGTTCGTGGAGAAGCGCGGCTGGGCGATCTCGATCGGGTCGCTGGGCGTCTCCGCCGGGTCGGTGATCCTGACGCCAATCATGGTGCGCGTGGTGGACACCTTTGGGTGGCGCGATGGTTGGGTGGTGCTGGGCGTCGGCGCATTCGTGCTGATGTTCCCGGTGGCGCTGATGATGCGCCGCCAGCCGGAGGACTACGGCCTCCTGCCAGACGGCGCACGGGGCGGCGACAGCGCGGGCGAGGTGGCATCGCGCGCCCGTGTAGCGGCAGACTTCGCCAACTCGTTTACGCGCGCGCAGGCGGTACGGACACCCGCGATGTGGCTGCTGGTGGCGGCCTTCGGGTTCTCCTCGGTCGGCCTGGTCTCGCTCTTGTTCCACGCGATCCCGTTCCTGACGGACAACGACTTCCCGAGGTCGCACGCGGCGCTGTTCTTCTCCATGCAGGGCCTCGCGGCGCTGCTCTCCAAGTTCGTGTGGGGCTGGAGCATGCAGCGCTACCCGGCACGCCTGCTGGCCGCCGGCTCGTTCGTGTGCGCCGGGGCAGGTGTTGCGTTGATGGTGGTGGCGGGGCAGGAGACTTCGCGGCCGCTGATGTTGCTCGCCTTCGTGCTGTTCGGTGCGGGCATCGGCGGGCAGATTCCGCTGAATGAGTTCATCTGGGCCAACTTCTTCGGTCGCCGTTACCTCGGCTCGGTGCGCGCCGCGGCGATGCCGGTGACGATCCTGTTCTCCGCCGGGGGCCCATACTTTGCCAGCGTCTACTTCGATGTCGTCGGCTCCTACAACGGCGCTTTTTTCACGTTCGCGGGCCTCTGGCTGATTGCCGCGGTGCTGGTGTTGCTGACGCGCCCTCCGAGGCTGCCCGGGTCGGAGACGGTGGCCGAGCGAATCGGATTCCCAGGGCCGGTGGCGCC
>JAQCKI010000024.1 GCA_027592645.1 Chloroflexota bacterium
GTTCCTCCTCGAAGAGCCGGCGGCAGTCGCGACAGGTGCCGGCGAGGCGGCTCACATCGCGACTGAGGATGCAGCGCCGGCTTTAGGAGCGCCTCGAGAGTTCCGTCCCCACCCCGCTCCCCGGAACCCCTTCCACCCTCCCAGCGTCTTAGGCGGGACACCACACCGCCCACTCTGGAGATACCCGATGAAGAAGTTTGCATTCGCACCGCTCGCCGCCTCGCTGGCGATGCTCCTGGCTGCCTGTTCGCCTTCGGCGAGCACCGAGACCGCCCCACCGCTGGAACTCTCCGCGGGGGGCGGGGACGGGATGATGTCCTGCATGGCCTTCGATCCTGCGATCCTGGCAGAGATGCCGGTGGCCTTCGAGGGCACCGCGACGGCCGTAGATGGCGATCGCGTCACGCTGGAGGTCGACCGCTGGTTCAAGGGCGGCGACGCCGAGACGGTCGTCGTGGTGGCGCCGCAGGGCCTCGAGGCGCTGATCGGCGGCATCGCGTTCGAGGTCGGCGGGCAGTACCTGGTCTCCGCGACCAATGGCCAGGTGAACTACTGCGGCTTCAGCGGCGAGGCGACGCCGGACCTGCGTGCGGGCTTCGAGGCGGCCTACGGCGGCTAGCCGCGAGGCGTCCCGACGCACGGGAGGACAAGAGAACAGGGCGCCCTCGCGGGCGCCCTGTTCGGTGTGTGCGGGTCTGAGTTACTCGTCGCGGTGGTGACGCGACTGCGGGACGTACCGCCTCGTCACGCTTCGAGCACCGATGGAGACCAGACCGACCAGGATGATGGAGCCCAGCCACAGCACCCAGGCGACGCTACGGTCGGCGTTGAGCGGTGCGGTGTTACCCGTGCCGGCGGGGCTTGGGACGATCGGGCTCGGGACGATCTGCAGCGCGGGCGGCAGCGGCGTCACCGGCAGCGGCGTGGGAACCGCCACCGGAAGCGCGGTGGGACTCGCCGTCGGGGCAGCCGTCGGCGCTGCGGTCGGGACTGGCGTCGCGGTAGGCGTCGGTGTCGCCGCGACCAGGCACTCGCCGAAGGTGAAGCCCGGGTACAGGAGCCAGTCGCCATCCCGAATCAGGATCGTCTCGCCCTCGTAGCAGACGAGGGTATAGGTCTGCACGAACGGCTCCGCGGGCGCCGGCGGCGGGGGCGCCGGAACCGGAGCCGGTGTGATCAGGTTCAGAATCCTGGTCGAGCAGCGGACCACGGTGCCGCCGCCATAGCCGGAGTCGTTGCACTGATCCACGTGCATCGGGAGCAGGGCCGTCGTGGTCGAGAGACTGATCGTGCAAACGAAGCCACCGACTGGGGTGCCACCACCGTAGCCGGAGTCGTTGCACTGACCGATGGTCGCGGTCGCCGTCGAGGCCGCCGTGTTCGCGGCCTCCAGCGGGTCGCACGAGCCGGGCGCGCCAGGACCAAGGATGACTGAACCACTGCACTGGAAAATCGTGGCGGCCACGGTCGCAGGGGCAGTGGCCCAGTAGTTGATGATCGACACCCGGCACTCAATCCAGCTACCGCCGCCGTGATAGGCGGCGTTGCACTGTCGAGCCGTGGTGAGGGGCACCAGCGAGGTGGTCGTGATCGGGGCGGCGCATGGAGCGGTGCCGGCCGATTCGGCGGCCTCACAGACGGTGATCGTCACCGTCGATGCGGGCGACGACGCCAGCGTGCCGTCGGCGTTCAGGTAGTTGATGATCTCGATGGTGCAGCGGAGCTCCATACCGGCAGTCGCGCCGCTGTCGTTGCAGTGCTCCACGAGTGGAGGTGCGACACCGGCGTTCGCTGCGGAAGCGGGCTTCGCTCCCGACATCAGCACCATGGCGGCGAGTACGAACGCGGACACCACGACTGGTAAGAGCCACGGACGTCCGTGGCTCTTGAGGAAGGCGGGGAGTGACATAGACATGACGACCTCGATGAGTCAACCGAGGATTGCCCCTCCACCATCACCCATGCGTTACCGCCTCGTTACCTGTGCGACAGGCGGCACGCCGCCCGCCTCGACGCAGGGCGAGGCAGTCGCGCGGGGTGGCCGAGGTGCGGCGCCGGGGCACCGTGACCCTGCTGCCGCCACGAGCAACGTCGTGCGGTACGGTTCCGCGATGCTGAACGCCCGAACTGCCGCCGCCTGCATCGTCGCCGTGACCGCGCTCCTGCTTCCGGGTTGTTCCGAGTCGGACGGCTCGCGTATCGGCGATGACGGCACGAGGGCGGTCGCCACCTCCAACGGTGTTGGTGGAGCGGCCTCGGG
Organism: Chloroflexota bacterium; assembly: GCA_027592645.1. Lineage (GTDB taxonomy): Bacteria > Chloroflexota > Dehalococcoidia > UBA2979 > UBA2979 > W-Chloroflexi-9. Next base: position 2,261 of record JAQCKI010000024.1, read on the forward strand.
TGAGAACCGTACCGCTGCTGGCGACAACCCGTCAGACTTACCGGACGGCCCGATCCGCAACTGGATCGACCGCTGCGAGGGCCAGGGCACGGTTCCGCTCACGCACTCCCCGATGAATCCCGATGACGTCGTGCTCGTAGTGCCGCTTGGCAGCCTGGCGGGCGCTCACGTCACCCCCATCGATCACCTGTACCTCTACCCGCCCTGGGATAACCCGGTGGCCGATGCTTACCCCGTAGTGATGATGGCCGATGGATACATCAAGGAGATCAGCCGGCGGGTCTCCGACCGGGGCGGCCCGAACGAGAAGGAAGAGTTCCGGCTGGTCTTCCAGCACTCGTGCACCTTCTTCACGTACTTCGACCTGGTGCGCGTCCTCGATCCTTCGGTGGTCGCAGCGTTCGCGGATCTCCAGGACGGCGATCACGCGAGCGGGCACTACTTCGTCGCCGGTGGCACCGAGATCGGACGCATCGGCGGGCAGAGCCTGGATACGGCCGTGTACAACCTGGAGAAGCCCCTCACCGGGTTCATCTCCCCGGATCTATACGAGGGCGAGTTCTGGAAGATCTACACGGACGAGTTCTTCCCGTACCTCCCGGCCGACGTCCGCGATGCCCTTCTGGAGAAGAACCCTCGGACAGTGGAGCCCCGCTCCGGAACGATCGACCACGATGTCCCCGGTCGATTGATGGGCAACTGGTTCGAGGAAGGTACAAATGGCTACGCCGGAGCATCGAGCACCGCCGGCGATGAGTTTGGCGGTCGAGGCTACTGGTCCGGTCACCTCGCGTTTGTCCCGGATGTCATCGAGCCCGATCAACTGAAACTCTCGATCGGCGACTTCGACGGCACCGCCCGCCAGTTCAGCGTGCGCGGCAACGCTCCCGACTTCGTAGAGATCGGCGTTGAATCCGGCGTGGTTCGTTACGAATTGATCGCAGAGAAGCACTTCCACTCCGACGATCCCATCCAGGCCGGCATCAACGCAGTCGACGGCGCAACCCTCGGTGTCGTGCTGGTGCAAGTCCTGGATGGCGAACGCCTCCGGTTCGAGGTCTTCCCCGGCCCCGGCGGGGCCGATCTGCGTGAGTTCACACCGGCCGCCAGGGTCTTCGAGCGCTAGCACCCACCTGAAATACTCACGGCCTTGCTGGCCGTGGGCGACGTTCGTCCAACCGCGCCCCCTGCGGGCGCACCCCATTATCGATCTAGCCACACCCCCGCGACAGGCGGCGTCGCGCCCGCCTAGACTCCGGGCGAGGCGGTCGCACGGGGTGGCCGAGGTGAGTTGGGGGCGCGATGACGACGAACTTCTCGGGGGTCTTCCCTTCGGTGCGGGACCAGGTGAGCCCGGAAGAGTGGGCGGCGCGGGTCGAACTCGCGGCCTGTTACCGGCTCATGGACCGCTACGGCATGACGGACATGATCTACAACCACATCACGTCCAAGGTGCCGGGCACTGAGCACTTCCTGGTGAACCTCTACGGCCTGCTCTACAAGGAGATCACCGCCTCCAGCCTGGTGAAGATCGACCTCGATGGGGAGATCGTCTGGAAGCCAGAGACGGATTACACCTACAACCGTTCCGGGTACGTGATCCACGGCGCCATTCATCGCGCTCGGCCAGATGTGGGTGCCATCATCCACACGCACACCCGCGCCGGCATGGCCGTCTCCGCGCAGAAGCGCGGCCTGCTGCCGCTCACGCAGACCTCCATGCGGTTCATGGGCCACACCGGCTACCACGACTACGAGGGCCCGGCGATCAACCTGGAGGAGCAGGCGCGGCTGGTCGATGACCTCGGCGAGCACAACACGTTGATCCTCAAGAACCACGGCCTCCTGACGTGCGGCCCGTCGGTCCCCGAGGCGTTCAACCTGATGTACCAATTGGAGAACGCCTGCAAGTCGCAGATCGATGCCCTCACCGCCGAGGTGACGATCCCGGACGAGGAGGTCGTCGCGTACACGGCGCTGCAGTACCAGCCGGGCACGCGCCGGCCGTACGGCATCCTGGAGTGGCACGCTCTGACCCGCCGCCTGAACTACGAGCGCGACGGCTTCCCGCCGTACGACTCGTAACGAGGCGTCATCGACCGCACGCCAGCGGGAAGAGGCGCCATGCCACGCACGCCCTCCCGAAGGATCGCCCTCGGCGCTGGCATCGTGGTGCTGGCGGTGCTGCTGGCGCTCGCGGCGGCGAGTGCGTACGTGTCGTCCGAGATCTGGGCGGGCGCGTTCGAGATCGACCACGCACCAAAGCAGCACGACGTCGCCGTCGTGGCGCTCGACGCGGACGCCGGCACGATCACGCTTCGCGCGCCGGGGAGTCGCGACCTCTTCTCAGCAGGCACCTTTGGCCTCGAATGGCCCGAGGGGTACGGGACGCTGGGCGCGGTGCTCGATGACCCCGCAGAGGGCGAGGCGACCCGTGCGTTCACGCTGATCGAGGGCGTCCCGCCCGCTGGGAAAGCACGCCTCGACCCCTTCGCCTACCCGGGCGACCCGCTGGTGGCGCACGGGATCCCGTTCGAGGACGTGGTGATCGCCACCGAGACGGGCCCGGCGCCGGCGTGGCTGACCGAGGGCACGTCGGACACGTGGGTGATCGCGATCCACGGTCGCACCGCCGACCGAAGGGAGGCGCTGCGGCTAATCCCGGTGTTCCACGCTGCTGCCCTCCCGGTGCTCGTGATCTCCTACCGAAGCGACCTCGACATGCCCCTGGCGGAGGACGCCCACTACCGCTTCGGCGCGACCGAGTGGCGCGACCTGGAGGACGCCGTGGAGTACGCGCTGGCATCCGGCGCGAGCGACGTGATCCTCGTCGGCTACAGCATGGGCGGCGGGATCGCGGCGGCGTTCCTCAACCAGTCCGACCTCGCCGCGACCGTCCGAGGCGTGATCCTGGACGCGCCCGCGCTGCGCCTCACCTCCACCGCCGATATGCAACTGCGGGACGGCGGCGTGCCGGGGTTTCTCACGGGCTTCATGCGCGGCGTGGCGGCGATCCGCTACGGCATCGACTGGGACGAGAGCGATCACCTGCGCAACCTCGAGCGTTGGAGCGCGCCCGTGCTGTTGTTCCACGGCGACGACGACGCAACGGTCACCGTGGAGACCTCGCGCGAACTCGCCCGGGCGCGGCCGGACATCGTGACGTACGTGGAGTTCCCCGGCGTTGGCCATGTGCGCGGCTGGAACGAGGCGCAGGAGGCGTACCTCGGCGCGATCGAGGCGTTCCTCGCACGGCTCATCGAGTAAGCGCGCTGCCTGCTAGTGGGCGATCTGCATCCCACCATCGATGCGGAGCGAGATGCCTGTGATGAACCGTGCCTCGTCCGAGTGCAGGAACAGCGCGGCGTAGGCCACGTCCCACGCGCTCCCCATCTGCTTCCCCAGGGGGATGCGCGCGTCGCGCTCGGCGACCACCTGCTCGCGAGGCGTCCCCGCCGCGACGCGTGACTCGATCGCCATCGGCGTGTTCATCAGCCCCGGCAGGATCGTGTTCACCCGGATCATGTCGCCCGCGTACTGCCCGGCGAGTTGCTCCGTCAGACCGATCACCGCGGTCTTCGTGGTCTTGTAGCCGACCCACGGGTAGGCGTGGGAGGCCGCGGCCGAGGAGATGTTCACAATCGAGCCGCCGCCCTGCGCGCGCATCACCGGGATCGCCCACTTGCAGGCGAGCCACATGCCGCGCACGTTGATCTGGAAGATGCGATCCCACGCCTCCACGCTCAGGTCGGTCGCCGGCGCATCGCCAATCGCGAGGCTCGCGCCCACGTTGTTGTGCAGGAAGTCGAGCCGCCCGAAGCATTGCGTGGCCGCGTCGATCGCGGCGCGCACCTCGGACTCCTCGCGCACGTCGGCGGCGATGGCCTCGGCGGTCCCGCCCTCGGCGCGGATGGCGTCGACGGTATCCTGTGCGCTGGCGAGGTCGCGGTCCACGACGAGCACCTTCGCGCCCTCGCGCGCCAGCAGGATCGAGGTCGCCCGACCGTTGCCGATCGTCGCACCGGGCGTCTGGCCGCCGCCCATGACCACCGCCACCTTGTCCTGCACCCGACCAGCCATGCGCCCTGCTCCTTCACGCCACCATCAAGAACATCGGCCGATGGTAGGGGATGCGCCGAGGGGCGCGTATGCTGCGGGGCGCACGGATCAGGGGAGGTCACACATGGGCAAACTGGATGGCAAGGTCGCGCTGATTACAGGCGCCAGCCGGGGCATCGGCCAGGGGATCGCGGAGCACTTCGCGCGCGAGGGAGCAAAGGTGGTGTGCGCCGCGCGCACGCTGCACGAGGGCGACCACATGCTCGCCGGCTCGCTCGACCGCACCGTCACGAAGATCAAGGAGGCCGGCGGCGAGGCGATCGCCGTGACCGCCGACGTCTCCAACGAGGACGACTGCAACCGGATGATCGAGGAGGCGAAGGCAGCCTTCGGGCCGATCGATGTCCTCGTGAACAACGCCGCACTGAACTACTACATCCCGATCGTGGACTACCCGGCGAGCCGCTGGATGCGCGCCTTCGCGGTGAACCTGCACGGCCCGTTCATGCTCTCCAAGGCGGTGCTGCCTGACATGATCGAGCGGCGCTCCGGCGCGATCGTGAACATCTCCTCGGTCGGCGCGATTGGGCCCGGCCGCGGCCCGTACGCCGACGCGGCCGGTCGAGGCGCGCGTGGCGGCGTCATGTACGGCGCGTCGAAGGCGGCGCTGGAGCGCTTCACGCAGGGCCTCGCGCAGGAGGTGTACGAGCACGGCATCACGGTCGCCTGCTACTCGCCGGGCGTGGGCGTCGCGACCGAGGGCACGGTGCACTTCGGGCTCTCGAAGAGCCTCGACGATCCCGACCGCGAGCCGATGGCGATGATGTCGAACGCCGCGCTGTTGCTGGCGACGGAGCCGCTGGACAAGGTGACGGGGCGCGTCACCTACTCGCAGGAGATCCTGCTGGAGTTCGGCTGGATCGAGCAGGGCGAAGGCCTGGGCATCGACCGGCCCGGTTCCGGTTTCTCACGGATGTAGCCTGGCACCACCGTCACACAAGAAGGGCGCCCCCTCGGGCGCCCTTCTCGTACTTTCTTCTGGAAGAGTTGTACCGTGCAAAGCACACATTGAAGGGGAGTCAAGTGGCCGCATCCGACGAGGGGATCTCCGTGCCAAGTTGCTTTGTCATCAGCGAGATCGGAGAGGCCGGCAGTCCGATCCGGATCCGCGCCGACAAGATTCTGAGACATGTGATCGCGCCAGCTGCTGAGGTAGCGGGCTTCGCCTATCCGGATAGAGCGGATGCGATTCGACGACCTGACATGATTAGCCCGCAGATCATTCAGAAACTCGTCAACGCTGACGTAGTCGTCGCAGATCTGTCGGGGCACAACCCGAACGTCTTCTACGAACTAGCGCTTCGACACGCTTTCACGAAGCCTGCGATTCTGCTGTTCGATCCATCAACGCCCTTGCCCTTCGACGTCAAGGATCTACGGGGGATCCCCATTACCACTGACGTCCAAGACGCCATCGACGCCAAGGATCAACTCACACGGATGCTCGAGGAAGTTCGCGAGAATCCCAGCGCCTACAACGAAACGCCGTTTACCGTCGGCATCGATCTGGCCGCCTTACTCATCGCCGCCCGCATAGACCCAGAGGACGTGGCAGGTCGAGTGGTCGAGGACTTTGAAGAACTGAGAACAGAGGTCGCCGCACTTCGATCAATGCTCGAAGAACGGGCCATTCTGCCCCTTCGAGATTTTCGACTTCAATCACCAGTCTCGGCTGGCGACGTCCCCTTCCAGCCTGGTCAACGGGTCAGTCACTTCACCTTGGGGACTGGAGTCGTTGTCTCGTGCGAGGCCGTGCCTGGCGACGTCATGGTCGTGGTCGCATTCCCAGGCAAGGGCGTGAAGAAGATGCTCCAGAGCTTCGCGCGTCTTCAACTGGTAGCCGACTAGCGGATCACGCTACCCGCACGGAACGCCGCGATCGCCGCGGCGTCGTAGCCGGCGGCGGCGAGAATCGCGTCCGTGTCGCGCCCCAGTGGCGGCGAGGCGGACCGAGGCTTCGGCGGGGTCGCGCTCATCCGGTGTGGCGGCGAGACCATGCTCTGCGGCCCGGACAGGTCGTGATCGAGGTGGACGATGTACTCGTTCTCGATGATCTGCGGGTGGTGGTCCAGTTCCTCCGTGAAATTGAGTTCACCAACCGGCACACCCGCCGCCTCGAACAGTCCGACCCAGTGGGCGGTCGGCTCGGAGACGATCATCTTCTCGACGCGCGCGGTGAGGGCGTTGCCTGCCTCGATCGTCTCGGGGTCGCGCGGGTTGTAGGCCGGATCGTGGTCGCGCCGGTCGTAGTCGATGCCCAGCACGTCGCGCATCTTCTGGCGGAGCGATGCGGAGAGGTTGCCGACGGCGATCGCGCCGTCCTTCGTCAGGTAGTTGCGGTAGTAGATGTTCCCGAGTTGTGCGACGGACAGCCGCGCCTGGCGACGCTTCACGATCTCCGCGTAGCCCTCACCACGCTCGCGCGCCCCGGCGACATCCTTCAGGAACGCCGTGCGCACCAGTTCGTCCGCCGCCGGCAGCGACATGAACGACCCGCCGAGGAAGTTCAGCGCATTCACCAGCAACGAGGTCTCCACCAGCTGGCCCTCGCCAGTCATCGCGCGGTGGTAGAGCGCTGCACAGGCGCCCCAGGCGATCGCATACCCGGTGGCGAAGTCGGCGGTGGCGGTGCCCCCGGGCAGCACCGGGTTGCCGTTCTCATCGAAGCGACCGGCGGTCGCGGTGAAGCCGGAGACGCCCTGCGCAACGATGTCGTAGCCCGGGCGCATCGCCCACGGGCCCTTGCGACCAAAAGCGGTGGAGTCCACGTAGATCAGGTCAGGCTTGATCGCCTTCAACGTCTCGTAGTCGATACCCAGCCGCGCCGGCACGTCTGGCCGGTAGTTGCTCACGACAATGTCGACGTCCTTCACCAGGCGGTGGACGATCTTCTGCGCCTCCGGCTTGGTGAGATCCAGCGTCAGCGATTGCTTGCCGCGGTTCAGCGACTGGTAGGTCTTGGACTCCAGCGGCATGAACTGCGCGTAGACGCGCCACGGCTCGCCGCCCAGCGGCTCAACCTTCATCACCTCGGCACCCTGGTCGGCCAGCAGCATGCAGCCGAGCGGGCCGGCGATGATCTGCGTGAACTCCAGGATGCGGACGCCATCCAGCGGACCTGCCACGTGAGCCCTCCTCCACACGCGCGGCGCGATGTCGCCCGTACCGCGTGACGCGCGGACGGTACCACGACTGTCATCCGGCGGACGGGGCGACCGGAAGCAGGAAGGGCGCCCCCCGAGGGACGCCCTTCCTGCACGGTCAGCAGCCAGAATTACTGGACGATGACCTCGCCGTACATGCCGACGGCGAAGTGCGGCGGTCCACCCGCGACGTCCGGCGGGCCATCGCCGCCGGCGGCGACGGCGGCCATGAACTCTTCGACGCTGGCGCCCACCGGGATGGCGCACAACACGATGTAGCGGCCGGCCTCGGTCAGCGTGCCGTCACCGACGGCGACTAAGGCCTCGCCACCTTCGGGCAGCGCGATCAGCACCATGGCCGGCGCGGCGGCCCCGAGGAGTGCACCGACTTCTTCCTCGGACAGGGCGAGCAGTTCCTCGACGGAGCGCTCCTCGCCGTCCGGCAGACGGATCGCCACCAGTTCGTGGAGTTCCGTGGCGGAAGAGTTGGGCAGCGCCAGCTTGCTGCCTGCGGCGACCTCGGCCGGAAGGCCCTCGAAGCCGTAGTCAACGGCCGTCACCAGGATCGCGTCGGTGGCGGCCTCGGTCGGAGCCTCCGTCGGGGCAGCGGTCACCTCGGTGGCGACCGTCGGCACGACATCCGGCACGGTTTCCTCGCTGTCACCGGAGCAAGCGCCCAGGATCAGCACGCCGGCCAGGACCAGCGGGACAATCGCCATGCGGCTACGTCGAACCTTCTCAAACATCAACAGGTGTTCCCTCCATGCGTGTGGCGGCTCGCCGCCCTCGCCCATCTGCGCGCCGGTGGGATGGCGCACCCGGACCCGATAGGTAAAGACCGGATTAAGACACGTATTCACCAATCGCCGTTGCGATCAATGACTGTTCCAGCGGGCATCATCATGTGAATGGTTAATATGTCCATCAATATCACGATATAGATGGACACTCGTGGTGGGCGGTCGAGACACAGAGAGGGCGCCTGCGGGCGCCCTCTCTCAACCGTTCCGTGACTCTCGGCTAGCGGAAGGGGCCCTTCAGAGGGATGCCCGCCTGCTCAAGCAAGTCCTTGTCGTACAGGATGTTGCCGGTGTACTTGTTCGCGGGCTGCTCACAGATCCAGACCGTCGCCTGGCCCATGTCGTCCGCGACCTCGAAGTTCAGGTCCGGGTTCTCACGGTCGTTGGACGCCATCCGGTTGCCCGGCGTGCGCACGCCGCCGCGCGGCGACAGGATGTTCACGGAGATGTTGTCGCGTTGCAACATCGCCGCCTGGCGCTGCGAGAAGTGCTCCAGCATCGACTTCTCACCGCCATAGAAGATGTCGCCACCACGGTTCTGCTGATCCTCCGTGTACGGGCCAGGCCCGAGCGGGATCGCACCGACCGAGGAGATATTGACGATGTGTCCGCCACCTGCGGCGCGCATGTGCGGAATCACCTCGCGCATCGAGAGGATGTAGGAGCGGACATTGACCTCCAGGCTGAGGTCAATATGGCGGTCCTGCACCGTCTCCAGGCTCCCGGGCACGAAGATCGCCGCGTTGTTGATCAGTATGTCCAACCGACCCCACTGGTCGACGACCTTCTTCACGGCGGCCTTGATGCTCTCCGTGTCGCGCATGTTGAGCACGACCGGGATCGCCTCGCCGCCCGCATCCACGATCTCCTTCGTCACCGAGTGGATCGTGCCCGGCAGACGTGGGTCCCTCACCTCTTCCGGGCGTGCACCGACGGCGATCTTCCCCCCCGCCTGTCCGAGGTACTTCGCAATGTCCGCCCCGATGCCCCGGCTGGCGCCGGCGACGAGCGCGACCTGTCCGTTGAGTGGCATATGCCTCTCCCTTCTCTGCTGATGGTTCCTCTGCTGATGCTCAGCGCTTCGCATTGTCCCATGATGCGATGCGATCGATCTTCACCCGTGCGAACGAGCGATTGGGGCGTGGCTCGGTCGGCAGTTGGTCCTCGGCGACGCCGCGCGCGCGAGCGCCGGCGCGGGTGAGTTCCAGGCAGCCCGCCGGATCCTCGACGAGCGTCGCGTCGCCGCGAATGATCGCGCCCTTCAGGTCAGTCATGGACGAGCCCTCGTCCATCACCAGGCTGACCTTCGGGTTGCGTCGGACGTTCAACTCATGCTGCCCACGCATGTTCAGGATGATCTCGTCACCCAGCCGGAAGTAGCCCAGCGGCACCACGTGTGGGTAGCCGTCCTTGCCGATCGTTGCCATCCGCGTCCACTGCGGCCCCTTGTCCAGCCACGCGTAGACCTCTTCGCGGGTCATTTCCGCCATCCATCACCCCTTTCGTGCGCCGTCCTACGCAAGTTGTTGCGCGAGGAACTGACGAGCCTGTTCGATTCACACCGGCGGCGAGTCACCGTGACCGCCGTCGACCAGTGAAGCCCGGGTGTCGCGGGCATGGAGATCGTTGCGAGGACGCGCTGGTCATGGTGGACAGGAGCAACGCATCGTCAGGTATGCATACGGCCCTTCCGAGGCACCGCGCGCACTATACGACCCCCGCGCCCGCCCATACGCTCCGCCACAACGCCTTCGGGCGTGCGTTATGTCGTGGCTGGCGTGGGCCGACGAGGCGTTGCACCCCGTGCGGCACCCGGGTGATGACTCCGTGCGCGATCACGGGGCTCGATTACCTGCGCCTGTTCCGTGCCATCGCGAACGGCCCCGCCTGACTTCAGCGTCGTAGACTCTCCTCCGTTGTAAGAGCCCAGAACTGGAGAAATCGATGGCCGCTACACGCCTCCTCGTGGGCACCCGCAAGGGTGCATGGATCTACACCGCGGACGCCGCACGCCGGAAGTGGACGGTGTCCGAGCCGATCATGCCCGGTTGGACGATCTACCACATGGCCGTGGACACCCGAGGCGCAACGCCTCGCCTCTTCGCCGCGGGAAGTCACTGGGCGTGGGGGCCGCTGATCGCTCGCAGCGACGACGGCGGCAAGACGTGGGATCAGCGCAGCCGTGGGCTCGGCTTCCCACAGCCGGCCACGCCGGAAGCGGTCATTGAGCGAAAGCTCGGCAGCGTCTGGCAGGTGGTGCCCGGTCACCCGGACGAGCCGGGCGTGGTGTACGCCGGGACGCAGCCGGCCGGGCTGTTCAAGAGCACGGACGGCGGCGACACCTGGGCACCGGTGCCCGGCCTGAACGATCACGAGTACCGGCCCTTCTGGGGCCCCAGCGGCGGCGGCGATTCCGCGCTCCACTCGATCGTGATCGATCCCCGCAACGCGCGGCGCATGTACGTCTCGATCAGTACCGGTGGTACCTATCTCACCGAAGACGGTGGCGAGACGTGGGCGCTGAACTCTCACCGCGTCGTGGCGACCACGCCCATGGCGAAGCAGATGGAGGAGGAGTTCGCGAAGCGATTCCCGGAACTGGCAGCGCAGTTCGAAGAGCAGTTCAAACTCCCGGAAAACGTGGACCCCGCCGCCCAGGATGAGTTCCACAAGATGCACATGGATCCGAAGAACCCAGACCGCCTCTGGGGGCAGGCCCACATCGGCGTGTTCCGCTTCGATGAAGACAGCGCTGGCTGGAAGGACGTGACGGAGGGGCTGCCCTCGTTCCACGGCTTCCCGCTGGCCGTGACGCGGCGCGCGCCGGATGCTGTCTACGTGGTTCCGCTGGCGTTCGAGGAAGACAACTTCCGGGTCGCGCGCGAGCAGTTCGCCGTCTGGCGCACGCGCGATGGTGGCGCGTCCTGGCAGGCACTGACCGACGGCCTTCCGGGGCCGCACGACTACCAGAGTGTCTACCGTGAAGGCCTGGACACCGACGGCATGGACCCGGAGAGCGTGTACGTGGGCACCAGCAACGGACAGGTGTACGCCTCGGCGGACGGGGGCGACCACTGGCAGCGGCTCCCCGGCACGCTGCCTCCGATCCAGAGTGTGACCGCGGCCACGTTCTAACCTCAGGCGGAACGCACCACGCACGAAGGGCGTCCTCGCGGACGCCCTTCGCTGTGTTTGCGCACCAATGCACTTGGTGCACGAGGCGCTACTTCATCAGCGCTTCCAGCCAGCGACCGACTTCCTTCGGGTTGCCGGGCGGCATGTAGAGCATCTGGATGTCCGCACCCAGCGTGGAGCGCTCCTGCAACTGCTCGCGGACCTCCTCGATCGGGCCGATCACCTGGCAGGAGCGCACCATCTCGTCCGAGATCGCGGCGATGGAGGCCTCCGCGTCCTGTTGCGCCCACGCCTCGCGCGACTTCGCAACGGTCTCAGCAAAGCCATTGCGCTCCAGCATCTGCCAGTAGAAGACGCCCATCCGATTGATGTAGTACTGGAGCAGCCGGCGACTCTCACGCCAGCGGGCCTCGTCTTCATCGGTGCCGTCGAGGACGGCGACGCGGGTGTACGGCGCGACGGTGAAGGTCTTATCGGTGCGCCCGGCCTCCTTCGCCCCTGCGGCCAGGTCGTCGCGCAGCGCACCGAAGAGGTGCTTCGGCCAGTGAATCGGGAAGATGCCGTCCGCGATGGCGCCGGTCTGGTGGATCGACTTCTGGGTGATCGCCGCGATATACACCGGCACCTTGTTCCTCGGGCGGTGGTAGTCCAGCCGGAAGCCGCGCTGCAGGTGGTAGATCTCGCCTTCGTAGTTCAACTTCTCGCCCGCGATCAGCGTGTCGAAGATCTCGACGTACTCGCGGATGCGCGTGAGCGGCTTCTTGAACGGGATGCCGTGGAAGTGCTCGATCACCTGCGCGCCGGACGAGCCGAGGCCGAGCAGCATGCGCCCGTCCGACAGCTCCTCCAGCATCGCGAAGTCCTGCGCGATCGCGGCAGGGCTGCGTGAGTACGTGTTGAGGATCGACGTGCCGATGGTGACGCGACTGGTATTCAGCGCAATAGCGGCCAGCCACGGGATCGCGGACTTCCCCCACGCCTCGCCGGTGGACACCAGCTCGACGCCCAAGTCTTCCGCGATCTTGACCTTCTCGATCCCCTCGCGCCAGTCGTCGCCCGGCCCCGCCAGCAGTCCCAGCCTCATCGAATGCCCCCTTACGTCGCCAAGCAGCGTGCGCATGGTACGTGCGGGTCAGCCGGCGTGAGCCAGCCTGCGCAGGTCAGCCCCAGAACTTCCACCACGGCTTCGGCGGCGGCGGGGCAGCAGCGGCAGCGGCCCGCTCGGCCAGAGTGGTCATCCCGGTGGGGGTCCGCGGGATCTGCTGGACGATCGAGGGGATCAGTTCGAACAAGACGGACACTTCCTGCGCGCTCATCTCAGAGCGTGCGACGGTCTGCACGATCGTCGCACGGCGCATCGCGATCGAGGCCGGCATCCGGTCAAAGACCCCATCCCACGAATGGGAGAGCACCCGGAGGCCTTCCATGTTCTCGCCCGCCATCTTGATCCAGGCCCGCAGGCGGCTGGACGTGAACGAGTGCAGCGCGGCGTCATCCAGTGCGTACTCGGCGCGCACCATCGCCTCCAGCGGCGCGGCCTGCTGATCGGCCGGCAGGGCAATCACCTCGCGCAGCACCGCGCACATGGGCTCCACGCGCGCCTCGGGCGACTCTGACGCCAGAGCGGCCCACCGCTCGCCCGCATTCCCAGTTGACATCGTCATCGTGTCCGCCATGTGTGGTTGCCACAGGGGCCGCCAGTCATCACGCGCATCATAGCGGGGCACGCGAGGGGTGCCCCCGTGCTGGTCCGACTTCGGCCGGACGGATTGCCCCCCGCGCTAGAATCCGCGTATCGGTATCGTCCCGATAACCATTGCCGGCAGCGGCAGACCAGAGGTGTCACATGGCTCCCATCTCGCCCGAAGCGCTCTCCGCCCTTCCCAGCGGCATCAACCTGCTGGAGGGGCGCCTGTTCCAGGCCAATCAGATGCACGAGGCGTTCCGGGTGCTGCGAGCAGAGGCGCCCGTGCACTGGAACCCCGGCACCGACCGCTTCAACGGCTTCTGGTCGCTCGTGAAGTACGAAGACATCCTGCACGTCTCCAAGCACCCGGAGATCTTCATCTCATCGAAGGGCATCGGCGGCAGCGGCCTGCGCGAGACACCTCCCGGCCAGAGCGGCGGATCCTCCAGCATCATCACCATGGATCCGCCTCGGCACGTGAAGATGCGCCGGCTGGTGAACAAGGGCTTCACACCGCGTGCCGTATTGCAGCTGGAGCCGAAGATCCGCGAGATCACGAACACGATCTTGAACCGGATCGCGCATCGCGACTCCTGTGACTTCGTGCTGGAGGTCTCCAGCCAACTCCCGCTGGCGGTCATCTGCGGGATGATGGGGCTCGAAGAAGAGCACTGGCCGCTGATGTTCGACCTGACGAACCAGATCCTGGGCTCCGGCGATGCCGAGTACCAGGCGCGCGTTGCCCCGGACAAGGTCGGCACGTTCGAGGGTGCCACGCTCACCGCTGCGGACGGCAACCGCCGGATGAACGGCTTCTTCCGCGAGATCCTCGAGGGCCGCCGCATTCACCCGCGCGACGACGACATGGTGAGCATCCTGCTGGAGTCTGAGGTGGACGGCGAACGCCTGACTGAGGGCGACATCGTCGCGTTCTGCAACCTGCTCGTGGTCGCGGGCAACGAGACCACCCGCAACGCAATCTCGGGCGGCCTCATCGCCCTCTGCGAACACGCCGAGGAGCGCGCCCGCCTGCAGGACCAGCCGGACCTGATGCCCACGGCCGTGGAAGAGATCCTGCGCTGGACTTCGCCGCTGCACCACATGACGCGCGAGGCCACCGAGGATCAGGTGATCCGCGGCACGGAGATCAAGGCCGGCGAGAAGGTCATGATGTGGTACCCGTCCGCGAACCGCGACGAGGACATCTTCGACGACCCGTACCACTTCGACATCACCCGCGACCCGAACGACCACCTGGCCTTTGGCTTCGGTGAGCACTTCTGCCTCGGCGCTGGATTCGCCCGCGCCGAGGTGCGGATTATGTTCGAGGAACTGCTGCGGCGCTTCCCGGACATCCGGGTCACCGGCGAGCCGGAGCGGTTGCGCTCCAACTTCATCAACGGCGTGAAGCACCTCCCGGTCACCTTCACGCCCGAGCGGTAGAGAGGCGCCTGCATGGCACGCCAGGTGGAGGTCGACCACAACCGTTGCGAGGGCCACGGCAAGTGTGTGCTCGCCGCGCCCGAGGTCTTCGAGCACCGGGAGGATGACCTCAGTCACGTGCTCGTGGACGACGTACCCGAGGCACTCGTCACGAAGGTCGACCGCGCGATCCGGGTCTGCCCGCGGCAGGCGATCGCCTGGCGCGACTGACGCGCCCCGCCACGAATCGCAACCACTGAGGGCGCCCGCGGGCGCCCTCAGCATGTCTCACCGATTCGGTGAGCTCGCCCGGATTAGCGGACGAACTGCTCCACCGCGACGCGCTCCTCGGAGAGCGGGTCGGACTCCACGCCCGACTCGCGACCGAACACCATGATCGGTCGCACTTCCGCCTCCACCGAAGGCCACGTGCCGACGCCCGGGTGTGACGGATTGCCGGTCCGCGCGAAGGCGAGCCAGGAGTCCATCATGTTCGTCGCCAGCGCCTCCGCCTCCGGGCCGGAACCGGCGAACTTGTCCTGTGTCGGCGCGTCCAGCGTCCCGAACACGAACGGCATCTCCAGCGCGTGACACGCACCGAAGGCGCCTCGACGCGCGGGCGACTCCCACGTGAACAGGTACTGGTAGGTGTCTGCCTGGTACTGCTTCTGCGCCAGCGCGAAGCGGTGCGTCGGCACGTGGAATCGCACCGCGGTGGTGACCGCGTCAAAGATATCCGTGGGGCTATGCGCCAGCCCACGCGAGGAGCGCGAGCGGACGAAGACATCGATCACGCCGCGCGCGTCGTCCTCGGTGGCACCGGGGAGCAGGTCACGCACCATCGCGGGCAGTTGCGCCTCCTCGACCGGGACACGGCCGGGCACGGCGGCGAAGAGTTTGATCTCGTCACGGTTGGTGCCGATGACCAGCGGCACGTCCGCCGCGGCACCATCGCGGATCGCGCGCGGTGGCGCGGCTGGCAGCGTCTCGGGATCCTGCATCGGCCCGGCCCCGCCGAGGCCCTCCCGCCGTGCACGAGGGATCGCGCGGCTCTGCGCGGCAACGATCTCCGGGGACGGGATGTCGAGGATGCGCTCGGCGGTCGCGGCGGTCAGGCCGAGTTCCTCCAGCACGATCTCAGTGATCTTCGCGGCCGTCTCGGGCGTCGCGGCACGGCCGACGCCGCTCTCCATAATCGCGCGGCGGTAGAGGCCACGCGCCGGCGGCGAGGCGAGCAGCGCACCGACAGCGGCGCTGCCCGCGGACTCGCCGAAGATCGTCACGTTCGCCGGGTCGCCGCCGAACGCCTCGATGTTGTCCTGCACCCAATGGAGTGCAGCGACCATGTCCTGCAAGCCTGCGTTCACGGTCAGGTCGCGGCCGGGCAGCAACGCGCGCAGGTCGAGGAAGCCCAGGACGCCGAGGCGGTAGTTGATGGTCACCACCATCACGTCGCCGCGCTCGACCAGTGCACGGCCGTCGTACAGCGGCTCGTACCCGGCGCCGTGTGTGAAGCCGCCGCCGTGGATCCAGAACAGCACCGGGCGCTTCGCACCGTCGGCTGCGGGCGTGAAGACGTTGAGGTTGAGGCAGTCCTCGCTACGGAAGCCGGAGGCGGCAAAGCCCTGCACCGGGTGATCGCCCTGCGGTGACGCGCCGGCGATCTGCTTCGCCGGCCGGAGTCCCACCCACGGCGTGACGGGTTGTGGCGCGCGGAATCGGCCCGAGCCTTCGGTGCTGGCACCGTAGGGGATCCCGAAGAACGCCAGCGATAGCTCGCGCTCGATCCCTTCGATGTGGCCGTGTGTCGTCTGGACGATGCTCATTCCGTACCTCCGGGAGTCCTGGCGAAGTGTACGACGACAGTAAATATCTCCCGAAGTGGGGGCGTTTCGTAGCAGCGGTGGCTGCAAGGTTGTATAACCCAGCGGCGACCGCGATTCGTTGAGCGAACCCTGGATAGGCGGCCCCATGCCACGACCTCGCATCTACACGTCGATGGACGAAGCGATTGCCGACTTCCCGGACAACGCCTCGTTGATGATCCCCGGCTTCGGCCCGGGTCAGCCCACGAACCTGATGGCGGCCCTCTGGCGGCAGGGCGCAACCGGCCTCACCACGATCTCGAACGGCGTCGGCTTCGCCGCTACGACCGAGGAACTCCGAGGCCTGGGCGACCTGGTGGTGGCAGGTCGGGTGAAGAAGGTGATTGCGGCCTTTACCGCCTCGACGCGCCCATCACGCACCGGCACCGCGGAAGAACTGATCCGCTCTGGGCAGGTCGAGGCGGAACTGTCGCCACAGGGCACACTCGCGGAACGCATCCGGTCCGGAGGCGCGGGCATCCCGGCGTTCTTCACACCTGCGGGCGTGGGCACCGAGACCGCGACAGGCAAGGAGCACCGCGACTTCAACGGCCGCACGTTCATCATGGAACACGGCATCTTCGCGGACTTCGCCTTCATCCGGGCGTGGAAGGCGGACACTGCCGGCAACCTGATCTACCGCCGCGCCGCGCGCAACTTCAACCCGATCATGGCGATGGCCGCCCGCACCGTGGTGGTGGAGGTGGAACAGCCCATCGTTCCCGCCGGCGAACTCGACCCGGACCAGATTCACACGCCGGGTATCTACGTCCAGCGGCTGATCCACATCCCTGAAGGCGGCGTGCTCCACATTGACCGCGCGACCGCGCGAGCCATCCTGCAGGTGCGCTACCACGACCCGGTGCCGGAAGGGCAGGAGTAGAGCCATGACCGAGAAGCAGCCGCTCAACCGCGACCAGATGGCCGCCATCCTGGCGGAGCACCTGCCCGACGGCGGGATCGTCAACCTCGGGATTGGCATCCCCACCGGGGTCTCGAACTTCCTGCGGCCGGAACAGGAGATCGTCCTGACCTCCGAGAACGGCGTGATCGGTTACGGCCGGCTCGCTGGCGCGGGCGAAGAGGATCCGGACGTCGTCAACGCCTCTGCGACGCAGTCGGTGACGCTGAACCCGGGCGCGGCGATCGTGCATCACGCAGACTCGTTCGCCCTGATCCGCCGCGGCATGGTGGACGTCACCTGCCTCGGCGCGTACGAGGTGGCGCCCGACGGTTCGTTCGCGAACTGGAAGACCACGAACGAGGAGTGGAACAACCTCGGCGGCATCGGCGGTGCCATGGACCTGGCGGCCTGCTCCAAGCAGATCTTCCTGGCACTGGAGCACACGACGCGCGATGGCGAGCCACGCCTCGTCCAGAAGTGCGCGCTGCCGGTGACGGCCCCGGCCGGCGTCACGCTGGTGGTGACGAACATTGCCGTGGTCGCCGTTCGCAACGGCAAGTTCATCCTGGAGCAGCACGCGCCGGGCTACACGGCGGAGGAGATCCAGGCGCTCAGCGGTGCGCCGCTGGAGGTCAGTCCGAACTTCCGCCAGGTCAGCGTCTAGCGATCCGCGCGAGGGCTACGCCCCGCTGAAGATCGACTCGGGCAGCAGCGCCGAGACGATCCAGTTGGGCGCGTCCACGACCTCGCTCACCTTCAGGTCGACCGCGACCGAGCAGAGGATGTACGCCTCCTCGCGGCTGAGGCCGTAGTGGCGGCCGAGGTGGTCGATCATGTGCCGCACGGCCTGCCGGCTCGCCTCCATCAGGTCGGGGCTGTGGCCGGTGGTGCCGAACCAGCGGCCGGTGTTCGTCCGCGGCGTCAACGGCCCGGCGGTACGGAACTGCATCTCCGGCACCTCCCACCCCTTGATCACATCGAACCGCAACGTCGAGGTCATCGATGTCTCGATGGCGGTGATGCACACCTCGCCATCGCCCTGGGCCGCGTGGCCATCGCCGCAGGAGAACAGCGCACCCGGCACCAGCACCGGCAGGTAGACCGTGGAGCCCGCGGTCAGTTGCTTCACGTCTGCATTGCCTCCGTTACGCCTCGGCGGCGAGGTGTTGTGCTGGCCCGGCTCCGCCAGCGCCACGCCCATCACGCCCAGAAACGGCTCCTGTGGGATCGCGATGCCGGGTCGGAACGGTGTCGGATCCTGGGTCAGGTCCCACTTCTGGAGGAACGGCCCATCGAAGTCGTCCGGCAGCAGCCCGCGCCCCGGGCCGAACGAGGTGTAACCGAACGGGCCGGGCTGGAGCGCCACCACGTCGATCTGCAGCGTGTCGCCCGGCTCCGCGCCTCGGACGGCGATCGGCCCGGTGAGCGCGTGTCCCTTGAAGACGCGCTTCCCCAGGTCCTCCAGGCGTGTATCGGGCTGGATGAAGCCGTCGCCGGCATCCATCGAGTGAACCCTGACGGTGTCGCCGGGGTCGATGGTGAGCAGCGGCTTCAGCGCGTTGTCCCAGGCGTAGTGCCGGATCCCGGAGCCGAGTTCGTGGTGGGCCATGGTGATTCCGCTTCCGCTGTTCGACGCAATTCGTCCGAAGGTGGCTAGGAGGCCGAGACCGCCGCGGGAAGTGCCCAGTACTGCCGCTGCAACTCCAGCACCTTCGCCAATACCGCCTCGGCATCGAGGCCCACGGTGTGCGTCGGCGGCAGGCGGTCGGCCTGCACCTGCGTGCCGAGCATCCCGTTCGGCGTGCGGATGCCCAGCAACTCCTCGATGATCGCGAGGCCGCAGATCGGCGCGTAGGACTGGCTGTAGCCGCCCTCGTGGATCAACGCCAGACGGCCGCCGCAGAGTTCGTCGGCCAGCGTCATCATCACCCGCGTCATCTTCCGATAGCCCTCGGCGGAGACGACCATGCGGCCGAGCGGGTCCGACCGCGACGCATCGAGCCCGCTCGAGACGAGGATGAGATCCGGCGCGAACTGGTGCGCCATCGGTAGCACGATGCGCTCGATCGCGGCCAGGTAGCCGGCATCGCCGGTGCCAGCGGGCAGCGGGACGTTCACGTTGAAGCCCGTGCCCGCGCCTTCGCCGACCTCGTCGATGTAGCCCGAGTCCGCCGGGTAGAGGCGATCCTGGTGGAGGTTGATCACCAGCACTTGGGATTCCTGGAAGAACGCGTCCTGGGTGCCGTTCCCATGGTGCACATCCCAGTCCAGGATCAGGATCTTCTTCGCCCAGCCCTCGTCCAGTGCCTTCTGCGCGGCGATCGCGATGTTGTTGAACAGGCAGAAGCCCATGCCGCGCCACGAGATCGCGTGATGACCCGGAGGCCGCACGAGGGCGTACGCGTTCGAGACACGCCCCGTCGCCACCGCCTCGACCGCTGCGATGGCGCCACCGGCCGCAAGCAGGCCGAGTTCGAACGAGCCACGGGTGAGGCGCGCGCCCTGCCCAGCGTCACCGACGCCGTCCTTCACGGAGATCTCCAGCACGCGTTGGATGTATTCGCCCGTGTGAATGCGGGCGACGTCATCAATGCTCGCGGGGCCCATGTCGAGCGGCACGAGGCGGGGCGTCACACCGAAGTGATCCAGGAGTTCCTTGATGCGACCGACCCGCCGGGGCACCTCAGCGATCGGCTCGGCCTCGGAGTAGGGGTAGGGCTCGGGCGGATCACCGACGAGCGCCGGGCCAGCGTCGTGCAGGAGCAGATGTGGGTGGTAGGCGAGTCCGGTTCCCGGCATGGCGCGCTCCCTTCGGGATATGGCCGCATCCTACCGCGCGTGCAGTTGCCGGCCCGTGTCCGTCGGGTGAACGGCGGATGACGGCACAGCTTCGAGACGGCTTTTGAAACGGTCACTCCGGACCCTGAAATGGCACGTTCGATCCGCGACATCCTGACCGTCCGGGCATAGGATCGCGACAACCGATCCCGCACGCGGCAAGGCAGGACGGCAGCGCCGGAGGAGTCACCATGGGCAATCGACGGCAACGCGACGCTGCACCGGAACCCGAGCGCGCACGGCCCACCCCGGCGCCCGCGCAGCGGCAGGCCGATCCCGCCTCCACATCCACTGTCATGAACCTGCAGCACACGGCCGGGAATCGCGCCGTGCAGCGCATGGTTCAGCGCGAATGGGACGACGGCGAGCCCGATTGGGACAACCTCCCGAGCCGCGGACGTTCCGCCACCATCGACGCGAGCAACAGCCTCCGCGAGGGCCAGGTGACCCCGCACGCCGAGCGCGCCGCGTACGTCTCCGCCCAGGGCAAGAAGTTGCAGGCCTCCCTGACCGCCGAGAAGGCCCAGAAGGCCGGCGGCGCTGACTGGGAGACCCGCCAGGCGGCCTTCGCCACGTCCCCCGGCGCCGCACTGGCTCCGATGCGCATGCAGGATAAGACCGCCTCGCTGGTTCTGGACGCTCAGCGCGCCCGCCGCGAACACGACTTCGGCCCGTCCGAGGAGTCGCGCGTACTCGCCGAGCAGGCCGCGCGGAAGGGCGGTGGCGCCGCCGCCTCTCCGGGTGCACAGGGCGGGCTCGGTCGCACAGCCGGAAGGAGCGACGCCAGCATGGCCAGCGACCTCGGCGTCGCGTCGAGCGGCATCGGCGGAGCGGTCGGTGCGGGCGTGGGCGGGCTGGGTTCGGCGATCGCCGGCAACGTCTCCGGCGCAACCGCTGGCACCAAACTGACATCTCAGGGCCTTCGTGACACCGGTGCCACCGGCCTCACGGGAGCTGCCGGCGGCCTCATCGGGAGCGGCTTGAAGATTGGCCAGGCGAGCGCCATGGACTGACCTGACCCCCTGAAACAGATCCACCGCGAGAGTGAGAATCGCGGTGGACAGGCAGGGGTCTTGGGA